>DASVWZ010000080.1:0-23186 GCA_036392935.1 Terriglobales bacterium
TTTGGTGACACCGTAGGGCACTATTTTGTAAGTCTTGCCGGAAAAATTCAGATGATGGCCGTGGGTGAGATGGCCGCCGTGGGCGAGGTTGAGACCAAGGACGGTGTCGCCGGGCTGAAGAACGGCGCCGTAGGCTTCCATGTTGGCGGATGATCCGGAGTGCGGCTGGACGTTGGCGTACTCGGCGCCGAAAAGCTGCTTGGCGCGATCGCGAGCGAGGTTCTCGACGATATCGGCGAATTCGCATCCGCCGTAATAGCGCTTGCCGGGATAGCCTTCGGCGTATTTGTTGGTGAAAACCGAGCCCATGGCTTCGAGCACGGCCTCGCTAACGAAATTCTCTGAGGCGATGAGTTCGAGGCCTTCGTGCTGGCGGCGGGTTTCGTTGTCGATGGCGATGGCGACGTCGGGATCGACTTCGTAGAGCGGGCGGGACATAGAATTATTCATATTGATTTCTCCGAATAAACGTCGGGGTTGTGCAGCTCCATATATTGTTCGGGCGAGGCGAGCGGCCGGAACCCGTAGGGTGCGTAAAGGCCGTGGGCATCTCGCGTGACCAGGCTCCAGCGGCGGAGGTCTTGGAGACGCGGGTGATGCATGATGCATTGCATGAGCCATTTTCCCAGGCCACGGCCACGGTGCGAATCGAGAATGAAGACATCGCCGATATAGGCGTAGGTAGCGAAATCGGTGATGACGCGGGCGAAACCGATCTGCCGGCCTTCGGCGTAAACGCCGAAGCAGAGCGAGTTTTCGATAGAGCGGGCGACGGTTTCGCGGGGGATGCCCTTGGCCCAATAGCAGTTGGTCAGATAGTTATGAATGACGTCGATATCAAGAAGAGCGGGATCGGTGGTGATGAGGAATTTGCCGTCACGGCTTTCGGTGGCGAGTTCGGTATGGGAAATCAGCGGCATCGACTGGTACGCAGATCAATTCTAAACAAGCCGTCAGCAATTAGCACTTGGCTGTTAGCACTCGCCCGTTCGCGGGTCGATGAGTTCCTAGATCTCCATGAAGGCGTTGCGCAGGAAAGATGCGAGGTGCCAGCCGTCGAGGTATTTGTAGGGCGTTTCGCCGGTGGTGTAGTGGCCGCAAGGAAGCACTGCGACCTTGTGGTCGATACCGTGGCTGGCGAATTCATCGACGGTCTGGCGGGAGAATTCGGGAAGAAATGTCATGTCGTACTTGGCATAAATGACCAGCGACTTCTTGGGCCAACGGGCAAATTGCCGGAAATAGGACATGGGACTGATGGCGCTCCAAAGCTGGCGCAGGCGATCAGCATCAAGTTGGGCTTCGAGGCCCTGGCGGATGTGGCGGGTGGATTGGCCGTGCCAGACGACATCCGCAAAATAAGTCGACGCATGGTTGAAAGCGGCGACGCGAATACGGGGATCGTGCGCGGCGGCGAGAAATGCATAACAGGAGCCGAGGCTGGTGCCGACGATACCGAGCTGTTTGTAGCCTTGCGATTGCAACCAGTCGAAGCAGGCGCGAATGTCGACCACGCCCTGGCGGACCGCGTCGATCGTGCGTCCGATGTTGGCGGAGACGGCGTAGTCAGCGCGATTGATTTCGGCGGGCATGCGAATGTCGTGATAGGGCATGCTGAGGCGCAGAACGGCGATGCCGAGGAAGTTCAAGGCGCGGCAAAGGCTGGTGTAGGCGAGCGCATCGGAGTTCCAGTGCGGAAGCAGAACGATGGCTTTGCGTTCACGAGCGGGAAACCAGCGGGCATTGACGACATTGTTTTCGGGGTACGGCGAGCGGACGGGTGAAGTGAAGCGAAGAAAATTGGCGAAGGTGCCGCGGACTTTTTCTTCGAGCTTGGGATCGGGAACTTCGCGCGTGCTATGGACTCGAACTTCGCGGCGCTCGAGACGAAAATCGGAGGGTTTTATATATGAGTAGAACTCGTCACTAGCCGCGACGATGCGGCGATTGTATTCGCGAAAGAAACGTTCGGAGTCAGTGGGATTGGATCCGGGGATGAAGCCGTTACGACAGGGCCAATCGCGTGCCCACTCTACGCCCCATTCGAGCGGGCGAATGACACGATTGTTGTCGACGGAAGTTAGACGGGTTTCCCAGTCGTACATCCACTGTGCGTAACGCGAAGGCATGAATATTCAGGGTAACGCATGGTGGCAGATTGGGCACGCAAACACGCCGCGAATGGAGACATTCTGCAACCGGGCGCCGTTATTTGACCGTGAACGGGAGCTACTTTGCGGTCACGACAACCTTGAAGACCATGCCGCCGCTGCTGGCCAAGCCACCGTATTCGGTGGCGCCGAGGACAGCCGATTGGGCGTTGTTCAGGACCAGCGAAGTGGGTCCACTTCCGCCACCGGAACCGCCGGAGAACTCATACTGAGTGACTTCGGTCCAATCCCCGTCTCCCTGTGGAGGGGCGAGTTTGTAGATACCGCCGTCGCCGGTTCCGTCGATGCTAACGAATGTGGTTCCATAAACGTTGCCTTTGCCGTCGACGGTGACGTTGGCCTGAGGCAGGCTTAGCCCGTCGCTACCACCGAAGTTGTAGATGACGGCTTCGGCCCACCCTCCGCCCTTGACGGCGGAAACCTGAAAGACCGTCCCGCTGTTGTTATTGGTGCCGCCTTGCGCAGTGGCGCCATACCAGATCCGGTTGGTGGGGTCCAGTGCGATGCCGACGGGCACGCCGCCGTCGCTTTCGCCGGTGAAGGCGTAAGTTACTTTTTCTTTCCAGGTTCCGTTGGTCTGCGGAGTGAGTTGGAAGACGGTGCCGCAGCCATCGGCGCGACAACCAGCGCCGGTTCCTCCGGCCGTGGTAACACCGTAGATCGACCCCCAAGGGCTGAGTACCACGCTGCCGACCGGCCAAGTGCCATCGTGCTTGGCGCCGCCCTGAAAGCTGTAGAGGGTTTTGAACGACCAGGAACTTCCGCTGGGGCTGAGTTCAAATACGTTGCCGAAGCCTTTGGGATAGCCGGGCTCAGCACCATAGAGGTTGCCGGAGCTGTCGATGATCAAGGAAACCGGGAAGTACCCATCGTTGGCAGTGGGGAAATTGTAAAGGGTGGTTTCAGTCCACGCGCCAGGGCGCTTGGCAGGAGGCGACAGCTCAAAAATCGTTCCAGCGCGCGAGGTTCCGCCGCCGGAGGTTGTGCCATAAAGATTTCCTTTGGTATCAAAAACCAGGGAACCTTCCGGAAACGCGCCATCGGTGGTGCCCTTGAAGCTGTAGAGAACGGCTTCGGTCCAGGTCTTTCCACCGTTGCCAGATATGAGTTCGTAAACGGTTCCACAGCCGTCGGCGCCGCAGTTCGCTCCGCCCAACATGGTGGTGCCGTACAGGTTACCACCTGAGTCCGTAATCAGGCCCGCGACAGGCTGGTAGCCGTCGCCGGAGCCCAAGTTAAATTCGTAAAGCGTGGTTTCCGATGAGGCGTTCGCAGAAACCGTCCCGCATATTAAACCTGCCGCAATAAGAAGGAGGAAATATTGAAAGCGCATCTATCGCTCCTGAGAGTTTCCCAACCGAAGAGGCCTGCCGGGGGTGTGGCAAACCCGAATGCGATTGTTATGGTATCGCGAGCCGGACGGGTTTGTCCATAGGGGATAACTGTAAAGAAATGTCGAGTTTATGCGCTGGGACGGCGGGGAACGCGCTTGGAGATTGCGCAAAGAATTTCATACACAACGGTATTGGCGAGGACAGCGTGCTCGCGAGCATCGACGGTCAAAGCATCGCTGGAACCAAGCAGAATGGCTTCGTCGCCGACGGCAACTGCTGGCAGCCCAGTGACATCGACGAGAGTGAGGTCCATGGAGATGCGACCTACTATCGGGGCATAATTGTCGCCGATGATGACCCTGCCTCGGGATGACAGTGCACGGTTGAAGCCATCGGCGTAGCCAACGGGCAAGGCGGCAATGCGCGAGGGGGCTTTGGTGACATAGGTGCCGCCGTAGCCGAGCGCCTGGTCAGCGCGGACATCACGCAGAGATAAGATTCGCGTTTTCCAGGTCAGTACCGGTTCGAGGTTGATGCGAAGTCCGGCGCCGGAAACTTCGCGTCCGGCACGCTCGAAAGGCATGTGATAGCCATAGAGAGCGATTCCCGGGCGGACCATGGTGTTCCAGGATTCGCGGCGGGAGATGACTGCGCCGGTATTGGCGGCGTGGATGAGTCGTGGAGCGAAGCCTTCGTTCCGTAAGATGCGCTGGGCGTTTTCGAAAAACTGCAACTGCTCTGGCACCGAAGGAGCGTCAAGGACCTCCGACGATGCTAGATGAGTGGAGAGCCCTTCAACCAGCAGGTGCGGGGAAGACTTAAGGGATTGCGAGACGCGTGGAAGATCGTCGAGGGCTGCGCCGAGGCGCCCCATACCGGTATCGACTTTCAGGTGAATGGCATGCTGCGTTACGCCGAGACGGGCAGCGGCCTTTTCGAGCAATGCGATTTGCGCGGACTCCCAGACGGTGGGAGTGAGGTCGAGGCGAACGATCTCTTCTTCTTCACCGCGCCAGAAACCGGTCATTAAAAGGATGCGGCCGCGAATGCCGGCTTCGCGCAGAGGGATGGCCTCATCGAGCGAAGTGACGCCGAACCAGCGGGCGCCTTCGGCGGCGAGAGCCTGCGAACAATCGACGGCTCCGTGGCCGTAGGCGTCAGCTTTGACGACGGCGCAGAGGGCCACGTCTTTGCCGACATGCGCCTGCACGGTGCGGAAGTTGTGACGGAGCGCGCTGAGCGAGACCTCAGCCCATGTGGGACGAGTCGCAACACGCTTGGCTAATTCAATGGTGGCCACTTTTTTCGATTATAGCGGTGGGACATGTGATGCTCAGGTTACCGGGGTGCTAGGCCGGGTTCCTTATCCTCCGCCGAGGGAAAAGTTCACGGTGATTTGAGTTTCGACTTCCACCGGTTCGTTGTTGAGCAAGTATGGGCGGTAGCGCCATTGTTTGACCGCATCCATTGCGGACTGTACGAGCAATGGATGGCCCGACACGAGTTGCAGATTTTCGATGCGGCCGTCACGGCTGATGAGCGCGTGAAGAATCACAGATCCTTGAATGCGGGCCTGGCGTGCGAGCGGAGGGTAAGACGGCTGAACGCGGATGACGAGATATCCGTCCATGAGTTGCGAGACGCGCGGGGGCTTGCTCGAGACGATCGGCGGCGGGGGTGGTGGAACGATGTTGATTGTGCCGGTTCCGGTGCCCCATAGGACTCCGCTTCTTGCCGTGGGATCGCCAGTGCCTCCGGGGGCTCCGAATTGGCTGATGTCCGGTGGAACGGGGATTGAGTCGTCGGTGATGGGCGCGGGATCTTCGGGAACGGTGGGCGCGATGATGGAGCCGTCGGCGGCAAAGTTGCCCGGCGCTTGCGTGGGGTGATGAGTCGATGCCGGCGCGCTTGGCGCAGGCGGCGGCACGGGGAGCGACATCATGGCAGCTCGCAGATGAGGGAGGGTTTCAACGTAAAGCAGGGGCATCACGAGCAAGGCGAAAACCGCGAGCGATTCCAGGCCGAAGGAAACTAGGGTCGCGTAGCCGCGGTGGTAACGTTCTTTGCGGGAAACATCCAACAATGAATGAGCGAACATGGTGACCTCCAAAGTGTGCTTGCTGGTAAAGACACCGGAGACTGTGGAAGCAGGGACGGATTTTGAAATCCGGAAGAGAAATAAAAAAGGCCGCTGGTAATGCGGCCTTGGGAACCTTTCTTTTCGCCTGGTGTCGCTATTGCTTCGGCGCGGTTGTGGTCGTACTGGTTGAAGCCGCAGGCTTGCTGGCCGGAGCGGCCGGCCTGGTGTTGCTGCCGGTGACCGCAGGCTTGGTTGCAGGCTTGGCAGGAGTGGGCACGCCCGACTGCAGGTTGTAGGCGTCTACCACGGCCTTGGTGATGTCGACGGATGGGCCAGCCCACAGCACTGGGCCTTGCGGCCAGGGATTCGAGATATCCATGATCAAGCCGAAACCCTGATCGGTGGCGTACTTCACGATGATGGGCGCCATCTTCTGAAGGATACGTTGCGCGATTTCATTCTGCTGGTTCTGGGCGTCATCGCGGGCATCCTGTACGGAACGCTCGAGTGATTTCTGCTTGGTCTCGATCTGCTTGACCAATGTGGCCCGGGCATCGTCGGAAAGCTTTTCGCCCTGGGTGTTGAGCTGCTTCTTCAGGCTCTCCACTTCGTCGTTCGCGTTCTTGAGTTCGGTCTGTTTGGGCTCCAGCTTCTTGTTCAGTTGCTCGAAGTCGCGCTGGCCTTCGTTGCTGGCAAAGATGGCGCCCTCAATGTTGATGGTGCCGACCTTGGAGCCTCCGCCGGTGGCGATGGCTGCTGGCGTACCTGCCGGGGGGGTAGCGCTGGGAGCGGCGGGAAGCGGTTCAGTGGCGCCGCCGGCGGCCTGCGCGAAAGCAGCGGCGGGCAGGGCAAGCAGCATAGACAGAAGAATACGGGTGAACTTGCTTGTCATCGGGTTGATTTTAGAACTCCTTATCGATTGGCTCTGTACGGATACTCAGTTGGATGCTGTCTCACGGACCGTGCCGGCTGGCCAAACTTCCATCGCAAACGAAAAAGGCAGGGCCCAGCCTCCGAACGACGTACGCCCGGAAAATGCCTGGCGCACGACCACCCATGAAGCATCAATTTTCAGGGTGTGGATCAACTCATTATAGGAATAGCGGGGATGGGGCGTCAACGGGAGGTACGTTACACAGTCGGGTGTCTATCCTGCTGGCGCGTCAACCGTCTAAGTGGTGGTGGCAGTCACGAATCTGGAAGGGGACGGCAAGCTCATGAAGCGACCGACAATTGTTTTGGTGGCGTTGATGGCTTCGACAGTGATGGCACAGGGCGGAGCTAACAAATGCGATTTTCCGCAGTTGAAGAATCAACAAAAGGACGCGGCCACAATCGAACGGCTGGAAATGGCGTGGAGCGAGGCTTTTTTGCGCGGGGACTCGGATTTCATGAGTTGTCTCCTCACTCCGGATTTCGTCGAGATTCGGCGGACCGGAGAGCTATGGATGCTGCCAGAGGAGCTTGCATGGGCGGAGAAGAACCGCGGCAAAGACTTGAAGATGCCGGAGCTGCCAAAGATACAGGTGTTGCTCAAAGAGGGTGTTGCCGTTGCCTATGGCAGCTCGGTGGTGACGAGCGCCGACGGGAAAAAAGAAACCCGGTGGTACTCGGATACTTACGTCTGGAAGGACGGCCAGTGGCGTTCGTTCTTCGCTCAGCAGACGGCGGCGGAGGTGAAGTGAGGGCGTTCTTCCGCTACGCAGTTTCGGCAGAATTTTCTTGGTTGCATTTACCATGGAGCGATGCAACGGCTCGCACTGGGTGATTTTGAACTGATCGCGGTCTCGGACGGGGTCTACCGGCTGGACGGCGGAGCTTTTTTCGGCGTGATTCCCAAGGTCATGTGGTCGAAAAAAGTTACGGCTGATGAAAGCAACTACGTTCCAGCCGGATTGAATTCCATCGTCGTGCGAACCGGCGACAAGACTGTGCTGATCGAGACCGGCATTGGCAATCGTCTGCCGGAAAAGATGGCGAAGATTTACGGGCAGCCAGCGAAGTTGCTCGACAATCTTTCTGCGGCGGGAGTCGCTCCGGAAGATATCGATATCGTCATCAATACCCACCTGCATTTCGACCATTGCGGGTGGAACATGATGGAGCAGGGCGGAAAGCTGGTCGCGACCTTCCCGAAAGCCAAATATTACGTTCAGGAGGGTGAGTGGCAATACGCCCAGCATCCAAGCGAACGCGACGGCGTAAGTTATATGACGAACAATTATGATCCGCTGGTAGCGAGCGGGCAGATGCAGTTGCTGCGCGGAGAACAGGAGATTTTGCCGGGGATATCGGTCCAAGTTTGCCCTGGGCACACGCGGAACATGCAGGCCGTGATTCTGCGGAGCGGTGGCAAAACGGCTTGCTACATCTCGGATTTGATTCCGACCAGCGCGCACATCGATCTGAATTGGGTGATGGCATTCGATCTGTATCCGCTGCAGTCGCTCGAAAGCCGCAAACGGTATTACGCCGAGGCGGTTCCGCAGAGATGGCTGACGATGTTCACCCACGATCCCACTTTGCCGTGGGGCTACATCGAAAAAGACGAGAAAGGAAAGATGGTGGTGAAGGCCGCATAAATACGGGCGGGCGACGAAACAACAGCCGTCTCAACGCCGCGTAGGTATCGCGAACGTTCGGTACCGCTTTCTTCGGCACTGGCTAAGGCGCTTCGATCAGTTCCATTTTGCCGTCGCGGGTGCGATGCAGGACCATGACCTTTCCTTTGGGATCTCGGAAGACGAAGACGTCGCGATCGCGGAAGTGAGTTTCCTTGATGGCTTCTTCAAGCGTCATGGGGCGCAGGGCAGTGGCGTTGTCGGGACGAATGAGGTGTACCTCGGTGGTTTTGGCGACCGCGGGAAATTTGTGGACAACCACTTCGACGGCGGTCTGTTCGTTGAGGCCGACGGCGGTGGCGACGGCTTCCTGAGAGGTTTGGGCGTCGCCATCCCACTTCTTGGGGCTAAGACTCTTGTGATTGTGGCGTTTCTTGGTGCGCCAGCGGGTTTTGTATTTGACTGCTTGTTTTTCAAGATGCTCGAGGGCCTCGTTGATTGCCGAGGACATGTCGCCGGCCTGGGAGATGGCGACCAGCGGGCCGTTGCGGGGAGTAATGGTGATCTCAGCTTTGTGACGTTTTTTTTCGAGCGACAAAACCACCTTGGTTTCAAACTTGTCGCCCAGGATTTTACGGATTTTCGTCAGGCCGCTTTCGATTGCCTTGCGGATGGCGGGAGTGACTTCATAGTGCCTGCCGGTGTATTCCACGTTCATAAGCGCGGCTCCTCAACTAGGGTTCGATGGTACAAGCACTGCGTTTTGAAACGGAGCAGAAGTCAAAGTCTTGTTGGTTTGTGATCTTTCTTCATCTAGGTTCACACCTCGGTTGTTACTTTTTTACTCTACGTTGGTGCGTGCTGGGAATGTGCATGTCTTCCCGGTATTTGGCAACGGTACGACGAGTCACCTGGATACCCTGCGACTGCAGGACGCGGGTGATCTGCTGATCGGTAAGCGGCCGCGCCGTGTCTTCCTCTTCGATGAGTTTTTTTACGCGGCGTTTCAAGATGAGCAAAGAAGTGTTGCCGCCCTCGGGTCCGCTGACGCTTTCGCTGAAGAAATAACGGAGCTCGAAGACGCCTTGTGGGGTGTGGGTGTATTTGCTGGCGACGGCGCGGCTGACGGTCGATGGGTGAACACCGATTTCTTCGGCCACTTCCTTGATCATCATGGGCTTGAGGTGATCGATGCCTTTTTCGAGGAAATCCTGCTGGCGGGCGACGATGGAATAGCAGACTTTCATGATGGTCTGCTTGCGCTGCTCGATGTTTTTGATCAGCTGCATCGCGCTTTTGTAGCGCTCTTTGACGTAGTTGCGCGTGTCCTTGTCGTTGGCGTCTTTAGTCAGCAGGCGGCGATAGGCGGGGTTGAGGCGGAGCTGGGGGACATCGTCGTCATTCATCATGACGAGCCACTCATCGCCGTGCTTGATGAAGGCGACATCGGGCTCGATCAACCGCGGCTGGACGTTGTTGTAGCGCTGGCCAGGGCGGGGATCGAGGGTGCGAATGTAAACGAGCGCGGCTTCGATGGCGTCGACCGGGCGGCCGGTGGCTTTCGAGATCTCTTTGAACTGTTTGCTCTGGACGGCGCGCAGGTGATCGCTGACGACGGCAATCGAGTCATTCAGAAGTTGGGCGTTGGCCTCGCGATCGCCGTTTTTCTGGAGATCGAGATGGCGCTGATGAAAGCGCAACTGGTAAAGCAGGCATTCGCGCAGGTCACGGCAGGCGACGCCAGGAGGATCGAATTGACGGACGACTTCGAGGGCCTCGCGAAGATCAGAAGCTTTGAAACCGACTTGTAGGGGTTGCTGAGCTGGAACAGGAGCGGCTGCGACCGGACTGGCTGCGGCGCCCACGGTTGCAGGTGCGGCGACCGGCGCGGCCGGATCGATTGAAGCTTCCGCGTCCGAGCCAATCGGCTGCTCGGCGGCGTCGGTCGAGAAATCGTCTTCTGTGTCCCGCTCGGGTCCGGCGTCCTCTTTTTGCTCGAGCGAGGAATCGAGACCCAGTGCGGTTGCCTCCTTGACAACATTTTCTGCCAAAGCGGCATCGGCTTCGGGCGCGGACGGAGGCGCTACGCCGAGAAGTTCGTCGTCGCTGGCGATGAGGTAGCCATCTTCGTTTAAGTTGCCGATGATCAGCTCGGCGGCTTCGCGGACGGCAGGCTTGACGGTCACCGACCCCAACTGCCAAAAGAGATGATCGGTGAGGTTGCTGGGTTTGGAAAGGAAATTCTCGAAGGATGGCCTTTCGACGTCCTCGATTTCGCTGCGGCTGCGGTAACCGGGGTCAAGATACTCCTGAAAGAACGAGCCAAAGTCGATTTCTTCGAAGGGGTCCTTCTTTTCGGTATCGGCGGCGGTGGTGGGGCTCTCTTCGGGCTGGCGATCGCGATCTTCCTCCTTACGGCCGATATCGTCAAGCAAAGGAACGGAACTCTCGAGTTCCTCAAGCACAGGATTTTCGACCATCTCGGCGGTGATCATGTCGCGTAGTTCGAGCTTGTTGAGCGCGAGCACGCTCACCATCTGCACCAAGCCGGGCGTGAGGATCTGCCTCTGCGCGACCTTCAGCGAAAGCCTGTGTTGGAGGACAACCATAAGGTATCGTGAGCTTCGGCTTTTGGCCGTTAGCTTCTAGCTATTAGCTGTTAGCTTAAAGCGCGAGAACCAGCAGCTGAAGCCAAAACCAAGTGCCAAAAGCTAGTAGCCGCTTTCATACCAGCGAGAAACTCTCGCCCAAGTAAACTCTGCGCACTTCCGGGTCGCCACCAAGTTGTTCCGGGGTGCCATGGCGGAAGATGCGTCCTTCATTAATGATATAAGCCCGATCGGTCACTGAGAGCGTTTCGCGGACGTTGTGATCGGTAATGAGAATCCCAATTCCGGAAGCCTTGAGATCGCCGATGATCTTCTGAATATCGAGGACGGCGATGGGGTCGATACCGGAGAATGGCTCGTCGAGCAGGATAAAAGTCGGATTGATGCACAAAGCGCGGGCAATTTCCACACGCCGGCGTTCGCCGCCAGATAGGGCGTAGCCGCGGTTCTGGCGGATATGTTCGAGCCCAAGCTGGTCAATGAGCTTTTCCATGCGCTCACGGCGCTCATGCCAGGAGATGGGTTGGACTTCAAGGACGGCGAGGATGTTTTCTTCAACCGTCAGCTTGCGGAAAACCGAGGCCTCCTGTGGAAGGTAGCTGATTCCGTACTGGCGCGCCCGAAGGTACATGGGAACGTCGGTGATGTCGTCGTTGTCGTAGAGAACGCGGCCGGAGTCGGGGGGGATGAGACCGACTATAGTGTAGAAAGTGGTGGTCTTGCCGGCGCCGTTAGGTCCAAGTAATCCAACGACTTCGGCTTGCTCCACGCGCAAACTGACGCCGTTTACAACCCGGCGGCCGCGATAAGTTTTGCCGATTTCGTCCGTGGCCAGTGTATGCATTCAGCGTGCCACTCGCGTTTGCGTAATGGTGGGAGAGGAATCGCTTCCTTCTACCAGCACCCTATCATCGTGTCTAAACAAAGTCAACGAAACGCCGGTAATCTTGCCGTGTTCGGCATCAAAAATGCTAGGCGGTCCGCCGGTAAGGACAAATTTGTCCTCGGCTGAGGTGTAAACCAACCTGTCGCCGGTGGCATGGCGGTTGGGCTGGGTGATGACTACTTCGCCGGTGGCTAAGATTTTATCCAATTTGCTTGCCTGATCTGATGCTGCACCGGTTCCGCGCGGCTCCATATATGCGTCCATTTGGGCGGCGGTGATGGTTAGATCGGTTGATTTGGCGACAACTCCGCCCTCGAAATGCGCGCAGCGCTCGGAATCCTGATAATTCAGCCGCAAAGAAGTGATCGCGACCGGGGTTGAGTTGCCGTGGCTGTCGGTTTGGGCTTGAATCAGCACGGTCGAAATTCTCTGCTCCGGAGTGCCGGTTGCGATGACTGAACGGCGATTTCGGTCAAACTCAACGTAGGGCGCGTCGACGGCGTTGGCGTCCTGCCACAAGTGGACATTGCCGCTGTAGAGAGCGATATGGGAGTTGCCGTGCGCCGTCATCGACCTGGCGGTAACGTGAATTGGGCTGGAGGAAGCCAGCAGGGCGCCATTGGGTTTCGACTTGAGATCGCTGTAAGTGCTTTTGACATCGCCGTCGGCGAAGGCGTCGCCGGTGGCGCGATTCATGCGCATCTTGCGCGCGGTGGTGGTCATGCCCTGGTCGATGACTCGAGGCGAGCCGGTGAGTGTAAGAATTTGGTCGGCGGGCGTGTAATGCGCCTGTTCGGCCCAGGCGCGGGTTTCGCCGTCCGCGTACGCGAAGTGGCCTTCCTGCACAATCGATTGGATGCCGGCACCGGGTTGAAACGCGGCGTCGAGGGTGTCACTGGTACTGACGCGGTCGGGCTGCGCGCTATTCTTGCTGACGATTTTCGCTTCAGGGGCGCCGTGGAGAGTTGAGAGTTGGCCGTCCTGGCCGAAGTGGGCGGTGAATTTTGCCGCGGTTATAAGGGTCTCTTGGCCGTTCGTTGCGGGGATTGGGCGAATGGCAATCTGCGCGCGGCCGGAAGTTTCGGCGTGGTCAAGCTGGCGACCGTTGGCGAGGGTGAAATCGACGGCGGACGCCGTGAGTTCCATGTCTTGCTTCGATGTTGATTGTTCAGTCGAGACCTGGTGCTGAATGAGCCTGACGTTCTCTTCGGCTTTCACGGTTGAGAGGACCTGGTTGCCGGTGAAATGCAGGGTGATTTGCTGCGCCCATCCTTGCATGGGCTGCAGGCCGCCGGTTTCCATGCGCACATTGCCGGTTAGCGTCGCTATCTGTAGAGCATTGCTCTTGCTGGCGAGCACAAGATCGAGCTGATCGCTGAACGCCTGCGCATCCGGTTGACCGGAATTCTGCAACCGCACATTTCCGGTGGCGACTGTATTGCTAATGGTGTTGTCTTCCCGCAGATACAGCGTTGCCTGGTCGGAGTCAAATTGTCGTTCGCCGTTGGTTGCGTGCGGATGATCGAGCACGATGACTTTGGGCGTACCGGTGATGGTGGCGTGCGAGGCAATGACTTTGGTCGTGTTTTCGACCTGAAGCGCGACCTGAGATTCCAGAATCAGCGCGTTACCGCTTGCAAGGTATCGCACGCCCACGGCCGAGCCTGACGCCTGGGTCAAATTGTAGTCGACTCGCTCTTTGGTGTAGGCGTCGCCGGTCTTCTGATTGAATACCAGCCCGCTGGTCTGCAGATGAATGGGATGCTTCAAATCCTGCGGAACGGATTGGTCGGGGCTGACAATTCCCTGCGGATTGGCTTCGAGATCGATCTGCACCGCACCTTTTGCGGTGATGATGCCCGTCTGCTGGTTGAATTCAAATTCGTCGCCGTATATGCGGTCGTAGCGGCTGGAGTCGCGTCCGAACAAAGTGATGGCCACATTGTGCAGATCGACGACGCTGCCTTGCTTGAACTGCACCGCTTTGCTGGCTTCAATCTTGAAAATCGTTCGGCCTTGCTCGGACTTGGAAACGGAGAATCCGGTGGCGGTTTGCTGAACATTGACGCCAATTTTTTCGGGAATCTGTTGCAGAACACTCTGTGCGCGGTGCCGCGCGTAGAAGTACATACTCGCAACAATGAGAATGGCTGCAATGGCAGCGCCGGCAAACCAGCGGCGGAGATGCGAGATGGAAGGAGGCATCTAGGAACAGTTTAATGCTATTGCAGATTCGCGAACCAACGGAGAAGGTAGAAGTCAGATGCAGAGGTGAAACCACTTTTCGGGGTGAGCGCCGGCTGCGGGGCCGGACGTTATCCTGCGCTCAAGCCTTCTTGAGGTCCCGCAGCGAAAGTTCCAGACCGCCGAAATCGGGGTGGTCGTTGTGATCGATGGAAAATGCCAACTCGAGCGCATCGCCCGGCAAAAGCTGCGCTTGTTGAACCTGCTCAGCCATACGCCAGCCTAGGGCAGTGTGGGTGATTGATCGTCGCCAAGCGGATTTGGAGGCCGCAACCGGAAGTCTTTCTGATCGGCGAATCGCAGCTCCGTCGGGATGGCAGCGGGGAGTGACGGCAACGGCGACTGCGCTCAGCTCGTTAGGGCTCGCCTCGTTAGAAGCTTGCAGTTCGGCAGGCTGCGGCTCGCCTGCCCTGACCTTGAGCCGTACGTGCTTGTCTTTGATGATTTGGGGTGGGGCAATCAAGCGAGCGTTTCGCGCCACAAAAACCGGCTCAGGATTTCCGACCCCGAACGGTTCCATCTTGCGCAGTATCTGAAAAAGCTCGGGAGTGACTTCATCGAGGGAAAGCTCAGCGTCGAAATCGAGCACCGGCTCGAAATCCGCCATGGACAGCTTTTCGCGAGCGTAAGCATCGAGCCGCACGCACAGCTCGGGCAATCGTTCCGCCGGCATGGAGAAGCCTACGGCGTGAGCGTGTCCGCCGAAACGCGTGAAAAGCTGGGCGCAGGATTCGAGGGCGTTCAGCAGATGAAATCCGCGAATCGAGCGGCCGGAGCCGTGAGCCTCGTCACTATCTTTGGCGCGAGCAACCACGATGGTTGGACGGCCAAAGCGTTCGACCACGCGCGTGGCAGTAATGCCGATTACGCCACGATGCCAGCCATCACCATCGATGACCAGGCAGTAGCGGTCGGCCAGCGCCGGGCTCTCCTCGAAGCGGGCGAGGATAGCCTCCATGATGCGACGCTCTTCTTCGTGGCGGTCGGAGTTCAACTTGTCGAGCTTGGCCGCCAGCTCGCGGGCGCGGACGGCGTCTTTCACGCTGAACAACTCGATGACATCCGCAGCCACATCCATACGCCCCGCGGCGTTGATGCGAGGAGCCACGCGAAAACCAACTTCACCGGTGCTCAATGCCCGGCCTGAAACTTCGGCGATCTCAAGCAGCGCTTTGAGTCCGGGGTTGACTGCCGAGCGTAACGCCTCGAGCCCGATCTTTGCCAGCACGCGGTTTTCACCAACCAAGGGGACCGCATCGGCAATCGTCGCAATGGCAGCCATTTTCGAAAACGACTTTAGCAACGTAGTTTGGTCGCGGCCCGGCAGTCGACGTTCCATCAGCGCCTGCGCAAGTTTAAACGCAACGCCAGCACCGCAAAGCGCTTTGCACGGGTAAGTGCATCCTGATTGATTAGGATTGAGCACAGCAAGCGCTGTTGGCACGCCGTCCGGTCCGGGCAAATGATGGTCGGTAACGATGAGATCGACGCCGCACCGTCGTGCGGTTTCCGCTGCGGCGAATGCGCGAATGCCCGCGTCAACGCTGATCACGAGCCGAATTCCCGATGCCGCTGCGCGTTCAATCACATCGCCGCGCAGGTCATAACCTTCTTTTATGCGATGAGGGACGTGAAAGTCCGGCGAGCCACCACAGAGTTCAATGGCAGTTTTCAGGATGACGATGGCAGTGGTGCCGTCGACATCGTAATCGCCGTAAATCAGAATGCCTTCTTTGCGCTCGATCGCGGCCTCGATGCGTTCGACAGCGGTTTTCAGGCCGGTCATCAGGTAAGGCGAATGGAGATGCGCCAACGAGGGTGAGAGAAACCGTTGTGCCGATTGGCCGTCGGTGATCCCGCGTATAGCAAGCAGGCGTGACAGAAGGTCGGTGAAACGCGGATCTTTGTTCGGAGGCAGCGATCCCATCTCCGCAGTGAGGTCGGGGACATCTTTCCCGTCTGCGGACTTGGCCAGCCAGCGCATGATTCAAATGATAGATGCTGTGAACAATAAAAGAAGGAAAATCCAAGAGCTGGGGTTAGTCTTCGACGGCGCGAGCGGCGAGCGATTCGCTGGGATCGTCGGCGGCGATGGCTTGCGCCATGATGAGACGCCGTCCTTCGGGACGCATCTGCGGAAGGCGCGAGTAGAAGAGCGCGGCACCACCAATGGAAGCGACTGCACCCATACACACCGTGATGGGCGCGCCGAGCCGGTCAGCAAGGGCCCCACCGAAGAACGCACCAAACGGGCCCATGCCCATGAACATCATGGAATAGGCGGCCATCACGCGGCCGCGCAATTCATCGGGAACCATAGCTTGAATGAGCGTATTTGATGAAGACATTTGCAGCATCATGCAGAAGCCTACCGGCAGCAGAAGGGCCACCGAAAGCCACAAGTAACGCGAGAAGGAAAAAAGAATCAAGCTGACACCGAATCCAGCGCAGGCAAAGGAAATCCAGCGTCCGAGACCGTGTACCCCGGCTTTGGCCGCAAGAGTCAAGGCTCCGAACATGGCGCCGACGCCGGTTGCGCCCATGAGGAGCCCGAGGCCGCGAGCACCGCTGTGCAGAATCTTATCGGCGAAAATCGGCATGAGCACGGTATACGGCATGGCGACCAGACTGACCAATCCCAGAAGCAACAGGATGCTGCGAATGGGCGTGGTGCGGCGAACGAAACGAAATCCTTCGAGCACGTGCGCGAGAGGCGAAGCGACCTTTCGGGGAGGACGATGTTCGACGCGCATGAGCATCAGTCCAACGATGACGGCGATATAGCTGATTCCATTGGCGAAGAAGCACCATCCTTCACCGATGCGCGCAACCAAAATTCCCGCGATAGCTGGACCAATGATCCGCGCGCCGTTGAACATGGAAGAATTCAGCGCGATCGCATTCATCAAGTCTTCCTTGCCGACCATGTCGACAAGAAACGCCTGACGGCCGGGAATGTCGAAGGCATTGACCACCCCAAGCAACGCCGAGAGAACGAAGATGTGCCAGACCTGAACGGTGTGCGTGAGAGTCAGAATGGCCAGCAGCAGAGCCAGAATCATCGATGCCGTTTGAGTGGCGATGACCACACTTTGCTTGTGGTATCGGTCGGCAACGATGCCGCCGATCGGCGCCACAAGAAAAACCGGAAACTGACCGGCGAAGGCAACCGATCCCAGCAATAGAGAAGATCCAGTCAGGCGATAAACGAGCCAGGCCTGGGCGACATTCTGCATCCAGGTGCCGATCAGCGAGATCAGCTGGCCGCTGAAAAAGAGCTGGAAATTGCGATGGCGCAGGGCGCGCAGTGCCGCCGGCAATACACCGGACGGCGCAACGTTGTCATGCTGATTTTCCGGAGCAGGACTAGCTGAAGAATTCACCGTCTCTTCAGATTAGCAAACCGAAGTTCCGGTTGCGGTAAAGTCCGTGTGTCGGCGTGCAGGTCGTGAAACCCTTCAATCCGCCTGGGGGGTGCCAGCCGGCACTGCACGGGTTATTTCAACGTGAAAAAGCCGTAGGACAGCAGCGGTAATCTGGTCCTGTTCCATTTTTTCTGGCACTTCTTTGATTTCGCGGGCCAGAGACGCGGCTATTCTTTTTGTCAAGCGAGACATGCCTGCGAACAAAACCGCTTCCTGCTCTTTAGAAAATGGCCCGCACTCTCTGCGAAAAGATTCCAGTTCCAGTCGACAAGTCTGGTCCAACCGCTGCTGGAGGGCGACGGCGGTTGGAAGTACACGCTGGGCCGAAAGCTGGTGGCGGAAACCCTGGACTTCGACGGAGAGTATACGCTGTGCATCCGCTGCGGCGGCTTGCCGTTCCGCGGCGTTATGCTTTATGACATTCTTCAAATCGTCCATGTTGTAAAGATGGACACCACGAATCTTTCTGGCTGCCGGATCGACATCGCGTGGCATGGCAATATCGATAAGGACAAGAGGACGGTGATTGCGCTGCGCAGCAATCGCCTCCATTTCCTCGCGCGTGAGAACGATGTGGGGGCAACCACTGGCACTGATCACGATGTCAGCTTGCAGAATCTGTTGCCAGCGGTGGTCGAGCGACGCGATGTTCGCGCCTAAAACAGCAGCAACCTGGTTGGCCTTGCCCGGATTTCGGTCGATGATGCAGACGCGGCTTGCGCCTTTTTTCTGTAATTCCAAAGCCGAAAGTTCACTGGTTCTTCCGCAGCCCACCAAAAGGACATTCCGGCCTTCGATTGATCCAAATATCTCAGAGGTCAACTCTACGACCGCGAGTGGGACAGGCTGGGTAAAGGTCGCGATTTGGGTTTCAATAGCTACACGTTTCGCAACCTCGAGAGCTTTCGCCATAACAGCGTCCAGGCACTGGCCTGCGGTCCCGGACTTCTGCGCCTGACGCCAAGCGGCTTGTAGTTGATCGGTAATTCCTGGTTCCCCAACCGCAAGCGCGTCAAGCCCGGTGATCACGCGGAATAGGTGCAGCAAAGCTGCATCATCGAGCAGCCGATAAAAATGTTCCCAATCGGAGATTTTGAGGCCGTACTGTCCGGTAAGAAGGCGCAGAACGGAATTGGCTGCTGTTGTGGGGTCGCCCGCCCAAAGCAGGAATTCAGTACGATTGCTGGTTTCGACAACGATGGCCTCTTCGATGCCTTCAGCTTGCGAAACTTGCTCCAAGGCATCCCGTCGGCGTTCTTCCCCGATCCAGAAGCGCTCACGCACTGCTACGGGAGCGGTGCGTTGGTTCAGACCGATGACCATTAACGTTGATTCCAAGGGGTGATGCTCCTCCGGCGCGCAATTTTTTAGGCAAGTGCGATGCCACCTCTGCAAAATCTTTCAACCTGCAGTCTGAGTATTGTTTTCAGTGGGTTAGTTGAAGCTTGAAACTCCGAATGCTGGCCCTGCTGTGGGAAATAACGCTTCTGTTGAGGATTTGCCGCTGACTCGCGTTCCCGGAATGGGACGAACGGCTCCAGACGGCGGACGAATCCACAGCCGGTCGTCGGGGTGGAGGCGGGTATTTTTTGTGCCAAGTTGGTTGCTTTGTCCAGCGCCTATGGCTTCAGAATCGGTGTGTGACGGTGCTTTGCGAGCTGTGCAAAGTCTTTCATCTTGACAAAGTTGCGGCCCCCCCGCAAAATTGTTTCGCGTTTTTGATGCAGTTTTCAAGTTGCGGTTATCGGAACCGCCTCTCCCCCAGGCAGTCTCCAAAAAGTGTAAGTCGTGAATCTTCCGGTCGCGCGTGGGTTAGCGAAGATCACGGCTGGCATGCGTGCAGGTAATCGAGGATTCCAAAAGCACTACAACAATTTGCCTAGGTTCGTTGTGCGTTAGGGAACTCACAAAAATTTCCTGAGGAGGAAACTATGCAGCCGATGTGTTTTTCTGCGCGGGCGCGCCTGATGGTTCTGCTCGCAGTTGTGCTGTTGGTCAGCGTATCCGCGTTGGCCAGTGACGGGCGCGATTTCGCAGGCTTTTACAGCGTCCACAAAGTAACTTCGCAAAACGGGAGCGTTCACCTCACTTTGAACGTGCAGGTGCACAACAACGGCGATATTGACGTCAAGAATGCCGTGATTACGTTGCGCCAGAATGCCGGCCTGAACCTGGTGGGCACGACCAAGCCCATCGAGCTTTTGAAGGTCCACGATCACGTGACCGTAAGCCAGCAGTTCACGATCTCAAAAAGCGAGTACGAAACCTGGCACCAGGGCTTGAAGCCCCAGCTGAGCATCGTGTACCGGGCCAACGGAAAAACCTGGGAGAAGAGCATCCAGGTGAATCCCAAGAGCGGGATTTAAGGACGGAGACCCATGTTATCTAACGCCGGCTTGCATCAACCGAACCAACTCTCAGGAGGAATTCTCATGCGTCGCTTTATCGGAATATTTGCACTACTGCTGACTGCCATGCTGCTGAGTACATCCGCGCTGGCCCAGCAGGATATTATTACGACTTCCATCGGCGGAGGGCCAAACGATGTTCCGGCCGTGGATGCGGATATCTATACGCCCACGGGAATTGCCGTGGACAGCTCCGGCAATTACTACATTGCCGCCTACAACTCACAGCGTGTGTTCAAGGTTTCGACGTCGGGCACGCTCACGGTAGTGGCGGGCAGCGGATTTCAGGGCTACTACGGAGATGGCGGCCCGGCCACCTTGGCCTATCTGAACGGCCCGCAGGACGTTGCCGTGGACAGCTCGGGCAACGTGTACATTTCGGATTACAACAACTACGTGATCCGAAAAGTGAGTAGCAGCGGCATCATTACCACGATTGCCGGCGAGGCTGGGCAATGTAACTACAACGGAGATGGCAAGCCAGCCACTACATTTAATTTATGCCATCCAGTCGGCCTGGGACTCGACAGCGCCGGCGCCAATCTTTATATCGGCGACCAAGGCAATTGCCGGGTTCGAAAGCTGACTCTTGGCTCCGACACCATCGCCACCTACGCGGGCAGCAGCTTAGGCTGCGGTTACAGCGGCGACGGCGGGCCGGCCACTGAGGCGCAACTGAATCAACCCACCGGCGTCATTCTCGATAGCGCCGGCGATGTGTTCATCAGCGACAGTAACAACGCAAGAATACGTGAAGTTACCGAATCCAATAAGAAGATCAATACCGTCGCCGGTGACGGAACGGGAGGTTGCTCCGGTGATGGTGGCGCGGCTACCGCAGCGGAAGTAGACAACCCTCTTGGGCTGAGCGTTAACAGCGCTGGAACGATCGTCACGTATGCCGATCAGTATTGCCAGAAGATCCGCCAATTCACCGTCGGCAAGACCATCAATACGATAGCGGGCACCGGGTCTGCTGGTTTCAGCGGCGATGACGGTCCCGCTACCGAGGCGCAGCTCAACTACCCGCAAGGCATTGCGGCGACAGCCAAGAGCGGCCAATTCCTGGTTGGGGATGACAACAACTTCCGGGTTCGTCAATTTACGCAGGGCGGAAACATCAACACTGTAGCCGGAAACGGAAGCAACAGTGCACCGACCATCATCAACAAAGTCGCGCCATCCGGTGTGCAATTTAACGCACCGCTCGGCGTTTATGAAGACACCAGCAAGAACATCTACGTCTCCGATACCGACGACCAGATGGTCCGCGAACTGGTTAATTCAACGGACCTGGTGGACTTCTTCGCCGGAAACGGGACATACGGATACAGCGGTGACGGCGGCCCTGCAACCGAGGCGGAGCTGAGGTACCCAGCCGGTTCGGCCAAGGACTCGTCTGGCAACCTGTACATTGCGGATCTGAACAATTGTCTGGTGCGCAAAGTGACTTCGGGCGGCACGATCAGCACCTTCGCCGGTCTGGTGATCAACGGAAGCCCGCAATGCGGTTACGATGGCGATGGCGGTCCGGCCAGTAGCGCCAAGCTGGGCAGCGTATACGGAGTTGCGGTGGATCCGAATAACAACGTATATATCGTCGATCGCTCCAACCAGGTGATTCGCGAAGTTTCTGGCGGAATCATCAGCACTATTGCCGGTGTGGGCGGGAAGTGCGCCTACAGTGGTGATGGCGGCCTCGCAGTTGACGCCTTTCTCTGCAATCCGACCGCAGTCGCCGTCGATCCGGCCGCCAATGTTTTCATCGCCGATGAGTACAACTGCCGAATCCGTGAAGTTACGGCTGCGACTGGAATCATTGACACGGTAGGCGGTAACGGCGGATGCGGATTTACCGGGGATGGCCCGGCAACGCAAGAGGAACTCAACTATCCGCAGGGCGTTGCTGTGGATGTCAACGACAACGTATTCCTGAGCGATACCAACAACCACATCGTTCGTTGGATAAGCGCGGGTGGACTGATGACAACCATTGCCGGCATCCCCGGGTCCGCCGGTTTCGGTCCCGATGATGTCGCTGCCACCACTTCGAAGCTTTACTACCCGGCGGGCGTGCTGGAGGACGGCTCAGGGAACTACCAGATCGCGGACCAAGACAACAACCGCATCCGGGAAGTTTCAGCCTTTGCGGCCTTAAGTGTGGCGCCGGCCACCCTCAGCTTCCCGCTGACGGCGGTTGGTTCTACCAGCAATCCGCAAGTGGTTACGCTCAGCGCGCTGGGACCGTTGACCATTAACAACATCCAGGCGAACGGAGCTTTCAGCGAAGCCGACGATTGCCCATCCAGCCTGCCTAACGGTACGACCTGCACTGTCTATGTGTATTTCACACCCACAGCCAGCGGGGAGGCGGAAGGCAGCATTACCATCAATGACAACGGCTTCTTCAGCGCCGTGTCATCGGTGAGCCTGAACGGAATCGGCACTGCGATTACTCTTTCGGGTGCCCCCATCAACTTCGGTTCGGAATTGGTGAAGACAGCCTCTGCCACCCAGACTGTAACCGTCACAAACACAGGCACTTCCTCTATCAAAATGGGTGCCATCACTCTGAACGAAACCACGGACTTCACTATTAAGTCCAATACCTGTCCTGCCAGCGGTAAGACACTGGCCGGCGGAGCCAGTTGCAAGATCGGCGTGGTCTTCGACCCGCAATCGACGGGCTTCAAGAAGGGTGCGGTGGTTATAAACGACAGCGATCCTTCCAGCCCACAAGTCGCGGGCGTGAGTGGAACCGGCACCAGCAACGTTCTACTGAGTCCCAGCTCCATAAGCTTCGGGAACCAGGCTGTTCATGTGGCAGGATCAACGACAACGGTGACTCTGATCAACAATACTGGCGCTACCCTAACGCTGGGCAATCCGGCCTTGACGGTAACTGCCGGCTTCACGATCAATAAGTCCAAGACCACCTGCACGAACGGGCTGAAAATCGCCGCCAGTGGCAACTGCGCGATCGGAGTTCAGTTCGATCCTACAGTGGTCGGATATCAAACCGGCACGTTAAGCGTGGCTGACAGCGATTCGACCAGCCCACAAACTGTGTCCATGAACGGAACGGGCATCTCAATCGGTTTCACGCCGACTTCAGTTAACTTCGGAACTGTGACCGACGGTCAGTGCTCGTCGACTGACACCGTTACGATCGCCAACACCGGTCCAACCACAGTGACTTTCACTGGAGCGGACATTGTTGGTCCCAACAGTCCGGACTTCCGTGAGGGCAATCAGACTTGCGGATCAAGCTTGGCTCCGGGTGCAAACTGCAACATCGGGGTTCAGTTCTGTCCGACTACAACCAAGAAGGAATCGGCCAGTTATGAACTGTTCGATAACAGCGGCGGTAGCCCGCAGGCGCTGCCGATGGCCGGTACCGGCCAGGCGTCAGGGAAGTAGACGCAGGCTAGAACCGCACTTTCCCGCCGCCATGGTTACACGCCATGG
>DASVWZ010000081.1:0-2403 GCA_036392935.1 Terriglobales bacterium
GCTTCCCGATGTCGTAACCGTGCCGAGGCTGATCCTCAAGCAGGGAGAGAATCAGTAGCCCAGCGCTGCCCTTCTTCCATTCCTGGTCCAGGTCCGCGGCCATATATGTCACTCCCACATATCATTACGCATGCGACCGGCCGGAAGTTTCACATGGGGTACTCCTTTTTTGAAGGTGGTTAGCGCCAGTCGGAAGCATCACGTGCTGCTAATCGATATGAACCCGGGGGAACGGGCCAGGGGTCCGGTTCTGGGAAGGTTGCAGGCCCCAGTGACGTTTGCGACCGATTCTGGGCGAATGACGGGCAAACAGGAAGTTGAGTGCCGCGAGAGCCTTGCTGGATTACTTCCGCATGGCCGACCAACTGAACACAGCGGCTGCGCACGCAATTCCGCGGTCAAGGCGTTCTGACGACAACTTAAACTTTCGTCCGTCACGCTGGACCGATGCCCTTCGACTGTTTGTGATCGTCTACCGTGCTTTCGCGCTTCGTCAAACTAATTATAATATTGGGGAATTCAGACTTCATAGTGGGCGAGAAAGCCCGGAACGAAGCCCCTTTCCTTCCAGACGTGATTCTTTCAGAGCGCTCCTCGCCGTCAAGGGTTCGCTACGCCGCGCCTAAAAAAGCGGCGCGCCCTTGACTGCTGCGGGCCGCTCTGAACCCGCTCCGCCATGGAAGGAAAGAGGAGAGAACCGAGAAGGTACCACTGCGCACTTGGCCGTCCCTTTAGAGCTGGGCCACCGTTCATGAGAAAATCATAGAATGCAAGATCATGAACTCTATCGACGCATCCTCGGTATTGAAGCTCCTTGGCAAGTGGAGCGAGTAGAACTGCAACTCCAACAGGGGGAGGTGCACGTCTACCTCGCCCATCAAAACAACCCGGAGTGGGCTTGTGCCGAATGCGGTGCCCTCGGCCCGCTCTACGATCATCAGCCCGAGCGGGAATGGCGACATCTGGACACCTGTCAGTATCGAACCATTCTGCATGCCGCGCCGCCGCGCACGCAGTGCCCGGAGCACGGGGTGCGGGTGGTGAAGCTGCCCTGGGCCGAGCCCGGCAGCCGCTTTAGCGAGCTCTTGGAAGCTCTGGCGATTGCGTGGCTGAAACACGCCAGCCAGAAGGCGGTGGCCGAACAGTTGCAACTCAGCTGGGACGAGGTCCACGGGATCATGGAGCGGGCGGTGAAGCGCGGCTTAGCGCGGCGCCAGGCCGAGGAGATCCCCCAGCTGGGAGTGGATGAAAAGGCCTTCCGCAAAGGGCACAAATACCTGACGCTGGTGAACGATCTGAAAAGGAATCGAGTGCTGTATGTGGCCGAAGATCGCGAGCAGAGTAGCCTGGATGGATTCTGGTCGACGATCACCGCCGAACAGCGAGCGAGCATTGAGGCCGTGGCGCTGGACATGTGGGATCCCTATCTGGCCTCGCTGCGAGACCATCTGCCGGAAGCAGAGAAGAAGATCGTGTTCGATAAATTTCATATTGCCAAACATCTGGGAGAGGCAGTCGATCGCGTCCGTCGCCGAGAACACAAAGCCCTCAAGGCCGAAGGAGATGAGCGTCTGACGGGAACGAAATACGACTGGCTACGAAACCCCGCATCGATGGATCAGAAACAACGGCGGGAATTTGCTGAGCTGCGGCGCGGCGAGTTGAAAACGGCGCGCGCCTGGGCACTGAGGGAGACCGCCATGAGCCTCTACGACTATGTGTATGAGAAACCAGCCCGCAAGCATTTTCAGTGGTGGTACAGCTGGGCGGTACGGAGTCGGTTGCAGCCGATCAAAGAGGTGGCCAGCATGCTGAAGCGTCGATTCGAAAACATCATCACCTACTTACGGCATCGGATCACCAATGCTGCCAGCGAATCGCTCAATGCCAAGATCCAGTGGGTGAAATACACAGCTCGAGGATTCCGGAACAAACAGAATTTCATTCACGCGATCTACTTTCACTGCGGTGGCCTGGATCTAGCACCGTCATCCACTAAATAGCCGGAAGGGCCTAATTTTAAGGACTCCGACGTCTCTTCACTTTGCATCGTTCGACACGCAACGCTCACGGCCAATTCGTGAACCGCCTTCTCCCTTTTTGATTTCCTCCCTCCTTGCCTTCTCTAGTACACTTACCCGAATCTGTCCGTACTCATCTTTTTATAAGGAGCACGTCTCATGGCAACTGGCAGCCTCACTGGCGCGGAATTCAAAAAACAATTGCGCGCCGGAACTCCCAAGCTCGGCATCTTCCTGAACGCGCATTCCCCCACCGTCGCGGAGCAGTTGTCTCACAGCGGTTACGATTGGCTGCTTGTCGATTCGCAGCACGGGCCCATGGGCTACGAAAAGCTTTCCGCCATGCTCAGCGGCATCTCGAATGGCGGCGCAAAATCCCTGG
>DASVWZ010000082.1:0-37920 GCA_036392935.1 Terriglobales bacterium
CGTCTAAAGACGTGCCCTCCCGATGAGGCGTATATTCCGCCGGCGAAAAGCGGGTCGGACGAGGACGGCGGCGCTCCACGCCACAGGCCAAAACCGGACTGGACGCGGGCTGGTGGCGGGGATAGAATGGCGGTCAGCCGCCCATCCCCGGGGCAGCCATTACGGAGTCGTCACCTGCATGAAGCAAGCTGGAACTTTTCGGTCGCCGTTCGTTCGGTCGCCCCGCGCTTGTTCGCGCTTTTTACGAGCTGCGCGGGCTCTGGTTTTTGCCGCTGTTCTGACCGTTCAGGCCCATGCGCAGTGGAATGAGAGTGTGCTCTACAGCTTTCAGGGTGGTAATAGCGATGGTGCGGTGCCCGTCGGGGGGATCGTATTCGATAAGGCGGGCAATATTTACGGAGCCACACAAGGAGGCGGGGCGAATACCTGTTCTCCGATGGCTGCGTGCGGTACCGTCTATCAACTTATACCTCCAATAAACAATGGCGGTAAGTGGACCGAAAAAGTTCTGTATGTGTTCAGGGGTAAAGCCGCGAACGACGGAGATTTTCCCGGCGGGGGATTGGCAATCGATTCAATCGGCAACTTATACGGAACCGCTTATTACGGTGGGACAGGTGACTGCGTACTTTTGGGAATCAAGGGAGGCTGCGGCGTGGTCTTTAAGTTGTCTCCGCCGGAACAGGCGGGCGGGACTTGGAGGGAAGCCATCCTATACAGCTTTAAAGGCGGATCCGACGGATATGTTCCGTTTGGAGATCTCACGTTTGATGCGGATGGCAATCTGTATGGCGTGACACTCTATGGTGGCGGTCGGGGCGGTAGATTATGCGATTCGTTCTACACCGGCTGTGGGACTGTGTTTAAGCTGAGCCCACCAACGCAGAAAGGTGGCGGGTGGAAGGAAGAAGTGCTCTATCGGTTTGCTGCCGGAACCGATGGTTACAATCCAAATGGGGGTTTGATCATCGACCACAGGAACCACGTTTATGGAACCACCGAATCGGGAGGCAATCAGCAATGTAACTATGGCACGAACGGCTTGGGCTGTGGAACGCTGTTTGAACTGATTCCACCCTCAAAGATGTGCGGCACGTGGACGGAACAAATCCTTCACCGGTTCACTGGCAAGGATGACGGGGCAAACCCGGCTGTCGGCGTGACCACGTTTGGTGGGCACATTTACGGAAGCACAGGGGGCGGAGGACCCTTCAAGCGTGGCCTTTTATTTGAGATGACTCAGACCAAAGAAGGCTGGGATGAAAACGTCCTTTATGATTTCAATGGAGGCAATGACGGTCAGGGACCCGGCAGCCCTCTTCGCTTCGACACTGATGGGAGCCTCTACGGTACAGCCATAGGCGGGGCTGATTTCTCTGGTGTCGTGTTTCAGCTAAGCCCTAGGTTGAACGACCAGCCTCTTTCGGCAACGAGCGCCGCGTCGTGGGCATTCGACTTGCTTTATACCTTTAAAGGTGTTCCCGATGCCCACTATCCAGGCGATTCGCTTATTTTGGTTGATCAGAACCAGTTGTATGGTACTGCAGGAGGCGGCATGTATGACGACGGTGCCGTCTTTGAGGTATGGCCTTAGCCTTGGTGAGATGGCTTCAGAGCCGTAGGGCTAACGGCCCTCGGCCAATAACGTAGAAGGCACGATGATTCTCGCTTCGTGCACCTCGCTCATCTCGATCACGGCGATCCATTGGCCGTTGCGGACTTCGCTGTAGACGATGCGTCCGCCGAGAAGCTGGGCAGCAAGCGGCGCGGGCACGTCCCGGTGAAAGCCGAAGAAGCGCGTCTTCCACTCGAGCCACTTTTTTGCGAAGCGCGGCCAGCGCTCGAACCAGTGATGGCCGACGTCGTATTTGGTGGAAAAGATGAGGGCTACATCGAAGTCCCGTAACTCGGCGGCTGACATCAGTTGTTCAATGGTGAAATCGTCGATGCGAAGAACGCGCACCGGCTGCGAAACGTATCCGAGGAACGGCTGCGTGAGCTCTTCGCTGGCCGGCCAGGCGGTGAGCACGCGCTTTTGCGGATACTGCGCCGCAATATACTCCTCGGCCGATTGATGGAGAACAATGTAGTCGCGGTAGGCGAAGTTGTCCTCAAACGAGAACCCGTACGACGGATTGATGAACAGCGCCGCCGCAAACGCCGCGACCACGGCGGCAAGCACCAGCACCCAGACGCGCATGCGTCGCCAGAGTTCGGCGATCGAAAGCACGATGACCAACGGCACGACAGGCAGCATGTAGCGCGCCAGCACCGCTCCGCCGACGACGGCCATGGCGACGGTGTAGACGGCGATGACGGCGTAAAGCGCGTGGCGGATGTTGGGGTCAATTCCGGCGCGCTCCCGTTGGGGCGGGAAAAACAGGGCGAGGAGCGCGGCGAGCGTGAGCCATCCGAGATTCATGTATAGGAAAAGCTGGCGCAGGCGCAGGCCGAGCGCGAGAACGATTCGCAATGGATCGAGCGTGCCGGAGACGTTGTAACGAAAGAATTCGGGATTGCCGAAGATGAAGCCGGTTTTGAGGTAATGAAAGGCGTACCAAGTGGCGAGGGTGAGGAACGGGATGAGCTGGGCGGGTGATAAGCGCGTTTTACGTCCGCGCGCTCGCTCGATCAATTCCCATGCCAGCAGTGCTAATGGCACTAATATCGCTGTCTCCTTGGCCAACACCGCCAAAGAAAACCAGACGGCTGTTGCCCACAACCGCTCCTCAAAATATGCTGCCAATCCCCAGAAGCAGAGTCCGGCGGCGGCGAGATCGACTTGGGCGAGAGAACTTTGGGCGAAAAAGACGGGATAGACGGCAGTCGCAATCACCGCGGCAACGGCGACTTCGCGGTTGGCGAGTTTTTCGGCCAGGCGGAATAATCCAGCGAGCGAGAACGCGGCGAGGCCGAGCATGGCGATGCGGGTAAAGATGACTGCGAATCCGAAGAGCTTCCAGACGAGCGCGAGATAGGCCATGACCAGCGGCGGATGGGCGTTTGACGGGCCGGAGACGGGGATGAGCGAGCCGGTCATCCACAGGTCGCGCGCGGCCGGGATGTAGTAGCCGGCCTCGTCCCAGTAGTAAGGAAGTTTGAGGAGCGTGGCGTGGGCGGCGACCAGCGCGGCGTAGAGCAGGGCGAACCAGAGAAGTCGAGATGTTGCAGCGGATTTAAAGGCTTTTCCTCAGGGGCTAAAGCCCCGGGTGTTTGGCAGCTTTACGGCACGGCTGAAGCCGTGCCCTCCCGAAAAGCTTACGTCGGGCGCAGGGATAAACTCGTGCCCTTCCCAAAATCGGCTTAGTGCACCGGGCCACTGGCCATCATGCGGGGATCGAGCTTGATTTCGCCGAAGGTGCTCTCGTATCCGCTGACGTTCTGCTGCAGGATCGCCATCAGCGCCTTGGCCTGCTGCGGGCTCAGGTAGATGCCCTGAAAATTCTTGACCTCGACCTGGGTTTCGGTCTGCTGTTGCAGGGTGCCGAAGACGAGAAAGAAATCCCAGACGTTGACTCGCACCTGCACGCTGTTGGCGTAATTTTCGCGATAGTTCGCGTCCTGGATCAGTTTGATATTAGGTTGTGCGGGAATATTCATAGCGCATCCAGTGTACGCGGGAGGGGCGTGGACGCGGAAGTGCGGCTGGGAAGCTACAGGTTTTGCGGAAAGTCCTTCGCGTATTCGATCAGGTTAATCACGTCGTCCACTTGATGGTTGATTTCGGCACCGTGAAGTATCCGCCGAGCCTCAAAGGCAATTATCCATTTGCCGGCCCGTTCAATTTGAAGACCGGATGCACGTGAGAGGTTTGTATCGGGGATTCGCGGCGAGTCGGCCTTAATCGCGGCGATGCTCTCCCGATGCGACATGTCGCCATTTTGAGAGTCGTAGTCGAAGGTGACGTACTCGTAACCGCGGTGCCTGCCGTGGGTCACGCATGTGATCGAACTGCCCGAGGAATAGAAGGATGCTTTCGCTAGGGGCAGGTCTGCCGGAAGTCCCGACTCTGCTCGCGCGTTCATGGGCTTACATTATTTGACCGAAAAGCAGTTAGCAAGGCCGGCGTTAATTTCTGCTGCGCCTTATCCCTTTACGCTGACCTTGGAGAACGAGAGCACGGCGGTGCCGGAGGTCGGGCTGCCCATCGACATGGCCGGCTTGAAGCGCGAAAAGATCAGCATGTTCTTGACCGGCGAAGGAATGTCGGTGAGCGGATCGGGGTTAGAGAGTACGCGGTAGTCCTGTACGCGGCCCTGCGAATCGATGTAGGCGGCGATGACCAGCGAGTCGCCGCTGATCGAATCCGAACTCATTTGAAACTGCGACTGCTCGAGCTGCGGCGCAGTGTTGAACATGAGCGGAACGTCGGCTTTGCCGGCCTCGAGCGGCAGAGCGAAGAAGCCCATGAGGAATCCGAAGATGGCGACGGCGCTGATGAGACCGGCGGTCGCGGGAACGGCGAACGAGTTGATGGCGTTCTGCAGGCGGATCACGATGCCATCGAAGGCGCGACGCTTGTAGGCGGCCTCGTTCGAAATGGCGAGGCGCAGCTTTAGTGAAAGATCAGCGGGAGCTTTGCGGCGTCCGACGCTCGAGAGCAGTTGCTGGGTGCGGCGCAGCGAGGTGTACTGGCCGTGGCAGCCCGTGCATTCGTCGAGATGACCGGAGAGCGCCTGCATTTGCGCGCCGGTCAGGCGCCCATCGAGATACGGCGAAAACAAGCCCTTGGCTTTGGAGCAGGTCATGACGCTACCTCGATTTCTCGCCCCTGGATTTCTCGACCTTCGTGTTCTCGCGCCCCGGCGGAAACGCGCGACTGCGGCCCGATCCGCAGCTTGGTGTATTCAGAGTGAATGCCCAACTCCGGACCGACTTCTTTTATGTAAGCCGCGAGGCGCTGGCGCAAAGCCTCACGCCCGCGCGTGAGCCGCGACTTCACGGTGCCGAGGTTTACCTGCATGACCTCGGAGATTTCTTCGTAGGACATTTCTTCAAGGTCGCGGAGGATGACGGTGGTGCGATACGGCTCCTGCACGTGGCGCAATTCTTCTTCCACCTTGGCGCGGACTTCTTCGTGCGCGGTGTAATCGAACGGCGATTCGGAGTCGTCGATCAGGGCTTCCTGCATGGTGGCGCTGAGCAGGGTCTCCTCGGCGGGTTCCATGGAAGTTTCGCGCGATTTATGCCGGAACCACCAGCGGCGCGAGTTCGAGGCCTCGTGCAGGGCGATGCGGTAGATCCAGGTTTTGAGCGTGCACTGGCCGTTGAAGTGCTTCATGCCGCGAAAGACCTTGAGGAAGACTTCCTGCGTGGTATCGGGCGCGTCAGCCGGGTCGGCGACCATGCGGTAGACCAGGCTGTAAATGGGCTGGTGAAATTCGGCGATCAGCCAGGCGTAGGCCTCTTCCGAGCCGGCCTTGAGTTCGGCGACAATCGCCGACTCTTCGGTCCGAATACCGATTGCGCTGACCAGATTACCCAAAGATGCCACCCCTGCCATGACTCTCATAATGCGAGCCTCATGGGCGTTGTCTCCATTATAGGATGCCGGGTGGCCGCAGTCGCCTTGGATTTTTCAGCCGTCATAGCTTCAGCTGAAGTAGAGCTTCGCCTCATACTTCGCCCTTATAGAAGATAGACTCCAGCGGGAGGGGTAAAGTTCCAGAAAGTAAAGGGTTGGGGGGATCGGCAAGCCTGAGGAGAGGAAACCACCGGTAACCTCAACTTGGTTATTGAAGAAAGGGCGGCTGCAGCTGTCCCGGCTTGGAGGTCCCGTCCAATCTGTGTTATGGTTACATGTAACCGCATGGAGACCGGTAATGCGCAGCCAGCCCAAGTCATCACGCGATAAGGTCCGAGCCCACCGCAAGCGGCTTCGTGAACAAGGCCTTCGTCCAATCCAGATGTGGGTTCCTGACGTACGCTCGCCCGAGTTTGCGGCGGAAGCTCGTCGGCAATCCCTCCTCGCCGCCAATAGCCCGTATGAGAAAGAAGATCAGGATTTCGTTGACTCCATAGCCGATCCGGACGCTTTGTGAAGCGCGGCGAAATCTGGACCGTCGCCGGCGGCGGAGGTTACGCCAACAAGCCTCGTCCCGTGGCCATACTTCAAGACCATCGTTTTTCGCATACCAGGTCCATCACGGTTTGCGGATTCAGCAGCTACTCCGAGGAGATTTCGCTGTTCCGCCTCCTAGTCAGGCCGACCCAAGCCAACGGCCTCCGTGTCCCTTGTCGGCTGATGGTCGACAAAATCGTTACTGTGCCGAAATCCAAGCTCGGCACACGGATCGGCCGCCTTAGCGACGTTGATATCCAGCGATTGAATCGCGCGATGGTGGTTTTCCTAGGCATTGCGGATTAGATAGCGACCGCACATCGTCGATGCTGTGACCCTCCGTTCATCTCCATCCTTTACAATCTCTGAATGCCCGCCCCCGCCGCCATCGAGTGCCGCGACCTGCGCAAAACCTACGACGGCAAAGTCGAAGCCGTTCGCGGACTGAGCCTCGAAATCTTCGCCGGGGAATGCTTTGGCTTGCTCGGACCCAACGGCGCGGGCAAGACTACGACGATTGAGATTCTTGAAGGACTGCTGGATCCGACTTCCGGCCAGGTGACCATCCTTGGCCGAGACTGGCAGAATAAGCCGCGCGAGTTGCGCGAACTGCTGGGGATTTCGCTGCAGGAGACGCGGCTTTCGGAAAAACTGACGGTGCGCGAGACCATCGATCTGTTTGCCAGTTTCTACGAATATCCGCGTGACGGAGCGGATGTATTAGAGCAGCTCCAGCTTGGCGAAAAAGCCGATGCGTGGGTCGGCAAGCTTTCCGGCGGACAGCGGCAGAGGCTAGCAGTCGCCACGGCCCTCGTCGGCAATCCGAAGATTCTTTTTCTGGATGAACCTACGACCGGGCTCGATCCGCAAAGCCGGCGGCAGTTATGGGATATCATTCGCGACTTTCAACGCGCCGGCGGCACAGTGCTGTTGACGACGCATTATATGGACGAGGCCGAGCGGCTATGCGACCGGCTGGCGATCATCGATCATGGACAGATCATTGCCGAAGGTACGCCGGGTGAGCTGATCGAACGGCTGGGCGGGCATCACGTAGTGGAATTCGAAGCTACGGGCGATGCCGGATCGGAAGCCATGCTCGACCGGTGGCGTGCGCTGCCTGGAGTGGAATCGGTACGGTACGAGGACGGCCTGCTCTGCCTGAATGTGCGGGAGCCGCATCGAACGATTCCTGCCCTGCTCGAAGCGGTTGAGAATCAGGGATCGCAGCTGCAACATTTGACTACGCGCCAAGCGAGCCTAGAAGATGTTTTCGTCAATCTGACCGGCCGGCATTTGAGGGAGGGATAGTGGGTGTCTCCGAACAACTGCCTCCCGCTCGAGTGCAAAGGCCGGCCAGGAAAAGGCTGCACAACGGCCGCTGGGCTGGCTTTTTGCACATCCTGGTCGCGCGGATGAAAGAACTGAGGCGCGAGCCGGAAGTCATCTTCTGGGTCTTCGGATTTCCACTGCTGCTGGCGCTCGGACTTGGCATCGCCTTCCGCAACAAGCCCGCTGACATCACGCGCGTGGCTATCGTAGCTGGCCCGTCCGCGCAAAATGTTGCCGCTCTCATTCAGCAGTCGCCGCAGCATTCTGCCATTACCGCGGAAATCGTCGATGAATCCCGCGCCATGCAAGGATTTCGGCTGGGCCGCTATGACATCGTCATCACTGCCAATGCCGATGGAGGTTTCAAATACTTCTACGATCCGTCGCGTCCGGAAAGCGTGCTGTCGAAGGCCGAAGTCGACGACGCCATCCAGGTTGCCGACGGCCGCAAAAATCCGCTACCAACATCTTCCGTTGTTTCGAGCGAGCCGGGTTCGCGGTACATCGATTTTTTGATTCCAGGTCTCATCGGGATGAACCTGATGAACTCTGGGTTATGGGGCATCGGCTTTGCTGTGGTTGAAATGCGGCAACGCAAGCTGCTCAAGCGGCTGGCAGCCACGCCCATGCGGCGCAGCGATTTTCTTCTGGCCCTGGCATGCAGCAGGCTGGTGCTTATGGTGATTGAAGTCGGCTTGCTCCTCGGCTTCGGCGTTCTGATCTTTCATATGCGGGTGATGGGGTCGCTCGCGGCCATCGGATTGTGGGGTGCGATCGGCGCGGTTTCGTTTGCTGGGCTGGGCCTGCTCACGGCGTGTCGAGCTCAGAAACTTGAAACCGCCAGCGGACTGATCAATGTTGTCATGATGCCGATGTGGATTTTCTCCGGCGTCTTTTTTTCGTACGATCGCTTCCCTGCCGTAGTTCTTCCGCTGATCAAGGCGCTGCCACTGACGGCGCTGAATGATGCACTGCGCGCCAGCATCCTGGAAGGCACGCCGCTGTACGCGCAAAGCGGCAGGCTTCTGGTCCTTGTGCTCTGGGGCGGAATCTCATTTGCGCTCGGGCTGCGCTGGTTCCGCTGGCGCTAGCTTTACGATCTTTTACCTTGGCAGACGCGAAGTTTACGCAGGTTTCCCATCCTTCAGTCATTCCTCCTGACAAGTAAGGCAAATCGAAGAACGAAAAAACTGAAAGGAGGCTTGGCATGACGTACTTTGACTGTTTCCTGATCGCCTCGTGGATGTCCGTTATCGGATGGTTTATCGGCGCGATATTTGCACAGAACGGGAGTGAGCGGGTCAAGCGCTCGCGTCCGACTGGGCAAGCCGAACGCACTCCGGCGGCGGAAGCCTGGCAGTTTGGCGCTGCTCGCCTAAATTGACTCTGGCCATGGGCGCAAGCCGAGCGAGCTCGCGCCCAGGCGTGATGATGGCGCGCACGTCAACTGTTTACTTTGATGAGCTGAATTCGATTTACGATCTTTTACTCAGGCGCAGGCAAAATTTACGCATCATCCCGCACGCTCGCGCATTCCAATGAAGTAAGCAAACGAAATTTCGATGAAGGGTGAGGCAATGGAATTCAGATCGAGCATTCTTTACGTGGACGACAATCCCAAAGCACGTCGTCTGCTGTCAGCCATTCTTGAGCAAGGCGGGTATCACGTGGTTTCGGCGGAAACTCCGAGCGAGGCGATTGCATTGGCTCACTCAGCCGAGTTCGACGTCGCGTTGTTGGATTATGGCTTGCCGACGATGACGGGAGCGCAACTGGCGCAGGAATTGAAGTGCACGAGTCATAATATTCCGGTGGTGCTGATCTCGGGTGCGCAATGGCTGCCACGGCAGGAACTTATGTACGTGGACGCATATTGTGGCAGCGGGTCGACGCTCGACGAATTGATGGAGACGATCCAGAGTCTGCTAGTGGCGCGAGAAGCGCGGCTGGGTGGGGCGGCACAAGCGTTTCATGTGGATGCGGACTAGATTCAGCCAATCTGGACCGCCCGCTGCGCAATTGCAATGGTTAAAGGCTGAGTGATACTCTCGCCATGGACGTAACTGAGCGGGAGTAACTCAGTGGTAGAGTCACGGCTTCCCAAGCCGTTGGTCGCGGGTTCGATCCCCGTCTCCCGCTCCAGTTTTTCCGGCACACCTTTTCGCGTGGCAATGGGGCGCATTCGCCAGGCCAGCTTCTTCCGGAGGGGCGGCAAATCTTTCCCAGTCAGCCGGGTGTTAGCTGCCTAGCTGAGAACGACTGCTCACGGTCTGCTTGAGCTTGAGGTCGCTATTTCTTTGCGCAATCTGCCTGCTGACAGTAGATGGGCTTGCAACAGTCAAAATGCCATTTGAACTGCCCCTGCGGAAAGATGGTAAGGGTTAACCAAAGAATCGCAATTTTTATCGCCATTTAATGCCTCCGATGCCATGTGTGGCGTTGGCGGCGATGTAAATGCAAGTCTGCGGCCAGTCCGGAATTTTTTGCGCCCTTTGGTGACTCAACTTGGTCGTCCCGCAGCCCTTGGCGTGGCAAGAAGTCTGCAGACCGCGTGGGATTGTCTCAGGAACATGGAAGAAAAAATTCGATCGCGGTGAACTCTGAGCCGATTCGCGATCAGTTTCCGCATGTACAAGTAAAGGCGCGAAATACTGGCGTGTGGTTCATCGCTGCCGAACAGCATTTAGCGACATTTTTGTAAGCAGAGACAGAGGAGAGAATCGTATGAGAATTCAACGTCAAGTTACTTCCGCGAACGCATTTGCGCTTTTGCTGGCTGCCAGCATCGTCTTCGCACCGGCCGTCGCGCCGGCTGCGAACCTGCCGCTTGCCAAATTAGCGGGAACGTGGGAATTCGCGCTAGTCGGGAACACGAGCTGCGGACAAACCTCATTGTGGTTCTCAGGAGACCTGAACGGCGACGGGCAGGCCAACGGCGAGCTTTGGAGCAGCAGTGCCTGCGGTGTCGACACTGTAAGCTATCAGGCCTTTGCCATCGCTAACTGGGATAGCCGCAATGGTAAAGCCACTGCTACTTTGAGTTGCGGAAGCGGCTGCACCTGGCACTTCGATATTCAGACCACTCCCAACGAGCAGGTCATGAACCTGGCGGATGTTTACGATTCCACCGCCTACCTGACCGGGACAGGGGTGAAGATGATTGTGGCGGGCGGGGAGAAGGCATCACGGTCTGTCCATGCCCGTATCTCGCCCAACAAAGCCAAGGCCGCGCCGGCAATCACCCTTGCTCAACTGGCCGGCACCTGGCAGATCGCGTTGTCCGGGCAAACGGGCTGCGGATTGAACTCGTTGTTGTTCAGCGGGACTCTCAATGCCAAAGGTCTGGCCTACGGCACGCTATTCAGCAGCAGCGGCTGCGGAACCGGCGCCGAAAGCAATCAGACCTTGACGATCACGGGCCTCGATGCCGATGGCTCCGGCAGCGCGATCTTGACGTGTGGAGCGGGCTGTGGCTGGAGCCTTATTTTCCAGCTCAGCATCAACAAGCAAATCATGAACTTTGTGGACATTGAGGATTCCAACAATTACCTAGCCGGATCGGCGACAAAACTTGACCCCAACGGCACTCTCACGCTCGGTACTTTCCTGGGCGACTGGCAAATTACTTTCAGCGGCAATACCGACTGCGGCGCAAATGCGTTGGAGTTCAGTGGAAGCCTTGGTACCAACGGTCAAGGTGATGGCGAGCTACGCAGCAGCAGCGGGTGCGGAGTAAATATCGACGGCACCCAGGATTTCACCGTCACCAGTTTCAACGCCGATGGCTCGGGCACGGCAAATTTGAGCTGTGGAAACGGCTGTGCCTGGAACTTCCGTATCCAGGTCAGCCCGAATGGGAAGGTGTTCGCATTGGCGGACGTCAGTGACCCCAACAACTACCTGGCTGGGATCGCGATACAGTACCCTTTCTCGACGGAGCGCGACGACACAACTCCGCCTGTCTCTCAAGAATGATGCTTGGGGAACGGGCATCGCCTGGGCCTGGAATTTCAGCGCCGGAGTGGCCGCGCACCGAAGCACCGATGACTCAGAAGGCGTACTTCAAACCAAATTGCATGGTGCGCGCGCGATGCGCGTCGACGGGGTGAAGAAAAGCGCTGCCGTTCAAGCAACTGACGTCGCCGGCAGAGTTGTTGTATCCGCCGTAGCAGGCGATGACGTTCGAGCCGGTATTTCCTTTCGCGGGATCGTAAATGCGAAATTGCGTGTGATTGAAGACGTTGAAGACCTCCCAACGCAGTTCAAGATTGCTGCCTTCGGTGACACGCCAGTGCTTGGCCAGAGCTGCATCCCAGTTCAAGCGACCGGGGTTGTTCAGGAAATTTCGTCCGGTGTCGCCGAGGGTGAGGCCGGTGGGAGCAACGAAGGCTTCGGGATTGAGTAGAGTCGGTCCGAAGCTCTTGATGTTGTTGGAGCCGGGTGGGGGCACGCCGTGGGGGTTGCCTCCGACATCAGGATAAGAGGCGATTTCGGTCTGGGTTCCGGAGCCCAAGCCATTGGCCATACCCGCGTTGTCGATGACGGAAATTCCGTTCGCGCTAGCGCCGTTATACACACTGAATGGGGTGCCGGATTGGTAGACGGTAATGCCGGAAACTTCCCAGCCATCGAGCGCACTCTGCATAAAACGCGAAGGCTCACGAGCGGCAGGTTCGGGAGCGGTCGAATTGGGGTTGGGATCCGAGTCGAGCGCACGCCGGAAGGCGTCACTTAGCTTGGGCAACTGGTAGACATAGGCGACGTTCAGAAGTTGCCGCTGATCATAATTGGAACTGGCGCGGTTCTGGCCAAGGTCGAAGGCGTTGACCAGAGTTGCATCCGAGCGGTCGGAGGCATCGTCGATGGCGTGGCTCCAGGTGTAGGAGAAACCGACAGTGAGCGGTCCCTGCACACGACGCATGGTCGCCTGCATGGCGTTGTATTTGGAGTCGGCGATGTTCTGCAGAGAGAAAATATTTCCGATGGTCGGCGCATAGGTGCGCAGGCTGTTTACGGCGGGAAAACGATTGTCTCCGGGAGTGCCGTAACAAGCTGCCTCGAGGTTGGTGAATCCGGGCTGGCCTTCATTAAGGAAGACGGACTGCACGCCGACACCGGGCTGGACAATCGTAAACGAATTTCCGGTAAACGAATTGCAAACCGCCGAAGTGATCGGAACACCCTGGGGGAACGGATTTTCTGAGGCCGCGACCGGCGTCAACTGATTCGGGTTCACCTCAGCCGCCAAATGGGTTCCCTTGCTGCCGACGTAAGCGAGGGTGGCCACAGTGTTTTTCGCGAACTCGCGCTGAATGCTGAAACTCCACTGCTGTACATACGGCCAGGTGGTTTTGGTGGGGATCGCGGTCACATTGAGTGGGAAAGCTCCCGATGGTGCGCATCCCTGACCGACGCCGCCAATGCACTGGTAGGTGAAGGGATTTTCCTGCGTCATGTTGAGCACGATGGGCGCGGATCCTTCGAGCGAACCGGTGTTGGCTTCGTTGCCTACCCCATGTTCGAAAAAGATGCCGTAGCCGGCGCGGATCGACATTTTGCCATCACCCTTTGGATCCCAGGCAAAACCAACGCGGGGCGCGGGATTGAACAAGTGCGGGGACATGCAGCCGTTGGGAACGCCATTCACACCGCATTGCTGAAGGCCGTTGGTGATGATGGGGCTGAGGCTGCCGAGGTTGATCGGGATGGGTGTGCAGTTGCCACCACTGCCGTTGGCGCAGGTTCCGGCTTGGGCAATGCCGCCATTAAAAGTGTCGATGGTAGCGCTACCGGCGAGGCTATGGCTGAAGGCCGAAGGAACCCAGTTGTAGATATTGTTGTACTTCTCGTGCCAATTGCCGAAGATGCTCATGCGCAGGCCGAGATTGAGGGTGAGCCGCTGGCTCACGCGCCAGTCGTCCTGCACGTACGGTTCGACCGTGGTGTAGCGGGCGAAATAGTTGAACTGGGCGCTATCCTGCTGGAAGCTTTTTATGGCGGCGTGAGTGCTGGTAGTGCCGCTGCCGAGCAGAAAGTCAGCGAAGGCGTTGCCGGTGCTGTTGAGGCTGGCTTCGTTGCTGTAGGTGAGAATGCCTTGCAGATCGCCGGTGTTGGCTCCGACGGCCTGGTTCAATTCGTTGCGCTGGGCGACAACGAGCAGGCCGCCGATCTGGAGCGTGTGCTTGCCCCACACTTTGCTGACGCTATCGGAGATGTTGTATGTCGGGTTGCTGTGGTGCCACGGTAGATAGCCGGGATCGACGGCGAAACCTAAAGATCCGTAGATCTGATTGTTGCCGGAAATGACGATGCCGGGAATCTTGCCGCCGAAGCCGTTGTTGAAGATGTAGCCCATACTTAGGTCGCTGGGACGCTCCCATTGGGCCAACGGTGAAGGCAGCGTGTTCATGGTGATGTGGTCGGTGGTGTAGCTGAAGACAAAGTCGTTGAGGAAAGTGGGCGTGATGGTGTTGGTTACGCGCGCCAGCATGTTGATGCCGGGACCGGTGAACGAGTTTTGGATGGTGGGGAAACTGTTGATCACCACGCCCCACTGGGGGGTCAGCACTGTGGTCTTCCACTCGTCATGGATGTAGTGGAATGACGCTTTCATCTTCGAATTGATGTTGTGATCGATCTTGAACAACTCTTCCCGCCAGTAAGTATTGGGCGAGACCACGGCATCGAAACAGCTGGCACTAGGGGCAGTGGTGCTGCAGCCAATGGTCGAGGTGGCCGCAGGTATGACGTTGGTGCCAAGCAACAACTGGGCAGTTGGATCAATCGGGACCTGGTTACCCTGATAGGTTTCAAACTGCTGGCAAGGAGATACCGACGGGCACCCGGTGGAATTGGGCGGCAAGATAGTCCCGTTCGGAATGCCAGGACAGTCCGGATATTGCGCGCGAGTAAAGTTGGCGATGCCTCCGGGAAGACCGCCGGTCCCGGGTAGAGCGAAGGGACAAACATCGCTGAAATTGCCCTGGCGCTCGGCTAACGACGGCACCGCCTGGTTGTAATCGGTGGGGGTGCGCTCAAAGCGAAACTCTTCGGAGAAAAAGACGAAGGTTTTGTCTTTATTGGTGTTGTAGACGTTGGGAATATACAAGGGGCCACCGATCGTTCCGCCAAAATCATTGCGGCGATACAACGGCGCCTTGTCGGTGATATCGAAGTAGTTGCGGGCGTTGAAGAATTCGTTGCGAATGAACTCGTAGGCGTTGCCGTGGAATTTGTTGCCGCCAGTTTTTATGTCGGCTAACACTGTTCCCGACGCCGTTCGGCCATATTGGGCGCCGTAGTTTGAAGTCAGCACCTGAACTTCGCTGAGCGCGTCCAGGCTGGGGTAGACAATCAGGGTGCTGTCACTCTTATTAAGGCCCGCGTTCAGGACGTCTCCGCCGTCGACGTTGAACGAGTTGTACTCAACGCGGCCGCCATTGACGCTATACTTCACGCTGCCGGTTACGCCTACAGTGGCCTCATCCTGACTGGTCTGATTGCTCACGCCGGGGGTAAGGGCAATTAGTTGCGTGAAGTTGCGGCCATTCAATCCCAGCTTCACCAGTTCTTTTTCTGTGATGGTGCCGGAAAGCTGGGAGGTTTCGGTCTCCACCTGGGAGACCTTCTGCCCTTCGACATTCACTTCGGTGGTAACTCCCGCGGGCTCCATCATTGCGTCAATGGGAAGCTCCTGCCCAGCCATCAGGGTGAGGCCGTCGGTGAGAAAATCCTTGAAGCCCGGAGCAGAAACAGCCACGGTGTAGGTGCCAGCGGGCAGTCCTTTTATTGCATACTCGCCTTTTTCATTGCTGGTCCCGGTTTGGACGACAGTGGCACCGCTTTTTACCGCGACGGTCGCGCCGGCGATCACCGCGCCGGTGGAATCGGTGACCGCACCAGTAACGCTTGCCTTCCCCGACGCGTTTTGGGGAATGGAATTCTGCGCCCAAACAAGGAGGGAAAACAAAACAATCCCCACGGCACACAGATTCCTCGATAAGGCTTTCATCTTTAAATCCAGTTGTAGAGTTTCTGAAAAGCGCGATTTTGAAGACAGCCATGATTACAGGCGCGATATGACAATCATGTGACTGAATTGTTAATTTCCCGTGAAAAGGCCGCCAGCCGCTCTACGAGCGAGTGCAGCATCTTGCGTACTTTCAAAATTCACGCGACTTTAATATTCCCGTCACGCAGAAATCACATTTTTCGGCGATTCTTTCGCCGACTCGCATTTACCTAACGTGCCATGCAGATTGCGCCGCGAGCGGTGTGTCCAGCGTTGCTGCGAGTCAGTTGCCGGCTTTGAAAGCACCCGAGGGGGCGAGTGGCTAGGTTGCCATCTTGCCCGAGTTTCTAACAGACGGGGGAAACTCCCCAAACGATTGGCGCGAAATTGCGCTAGGAGGAAAGCAGAACATGACAACACGAACCACAAAGACCGCGCTCGCTCTGGCGCTCGCGGCCATGATGTTATCCAGTCTTAGTTCTTTCGCAAAAGCGACAGTGAATTTTCTTGGGGCCGGATCCTCGGCCATGTTCAACACGTTTGCTTACGCGGGTTACAAGTCGTCGACTTGCGGCAGCAACATCTGGTCCTTCAAGAACGGCGCGCAGGGCGTTGACAACCGCGGCGCCGGCGTTCCCGCCCAACTTGGCACAGTTTGGGTGGAATGGGACAACTCGACCGCGCCGAAGGTGGTTTGTGCATACCTGAGCGTGGATTCAGTGGTCGGAAATACATTGTTCTTCGCCAAGCCGAACTCAACCTTCCAGATTGTTGAGGCCGCAAACACGCCCGGCCAGAGCAAGATTCCGGGCATCACTGACACCGCGGGTGGCATACCGGCCGCCGTTATCGCGGCGCTCAACAACCAGGCGTTCAACGCCGGCATGACCGACATCCGGCCGGAAGATGCCTTGTTCGCCACGAATCGCGCTCTCGGTACACTCGACACCGTCAAGTACAACGGACTGGGTTACGGCCCGGGGCCGGTGGGAACGCCGATCTCCGACTCCTTTGGCCTTAACACTTCCGCCACGCCAGTTCTTTTCGCTCTCTCCGGCAAGGATCCCATCAGCGGACAGTTCGCCAAGACCTGGACTACGACGTCGGTAGGCGCTGAGCCAGTCGTTATCTTCGTCAACACCACGCAGACCGGCAGCGACGGCGATTTCAGCAATGCCAACGCTTTCCAGAACGTCAACCGTTTCGACCTCACAATGGCCGTGAACGGCACCTATCCCTACACCCGCGACATTTCGTCGGCCACCGGTCTGCCGGCCATTCCGATGAACATCGCCCTCCGCGAGCCCACTTCCGGGACCTACAACACGTTCGAGTTCTGCATTCCCCGCAGTCTTGAGATCAACTCGACGCAGGAACTCGGCGTCAACCCCGGCGTAGCCGGCGGCAATCCTCTGAACATTGCCAACCCGTACAGTGGTGGCTGGCGCAAACGCGTCATCGGCACTGGCGAAATGACCTCCGAAGTTTCCAGCGCTGCCAACGGCAACGTGCTCGGTTACGCTTTCTGGAGCACGGGTAACTTCGCCAACATTCAAGGCAACGTTCGCTACCTCACCCTCGACGGCGTGGATCCGATCTTCCCGTCTTACGAGGGGGGAACTTTCCCGCCGAACTGCTCGACCAACTGCCCGGGTGAAGTTTCCTTCACGAACATCATCAATGGCAGCTACCCGGCATGGACGGTTTTGCGCGTAGCGACGGTCTCTCCGATTCCGGCCGGCGTGCAAGCCCTGATCACCAACGCCCAGAACTTCGCAGTGAGCACGATCCCAGACTTCGTTCCGTTCTCAGTTAACGGTTCGCAGTACCTGACCGTGTTCCGTTCGCACTTCTCCCGCCCGGGCCTGAAGCCTGGCACGCAGATTTCGAACGGTCACATCTCGGGTGTGCAAGAGCACGGTGGCGATGAAGGCGGAGCGGTCCTGACTCTGCAGGCCGATCTCGACAACATCACCGATACCGGTCTCGAATTGCTCAACCTGAAGCAGTAAGTTTGTTGGACGCGCAGAGGCAGGCGAGCCGCACCCGCGGCTGCCTGCTTCTGATTTTTTCTCACAATCTGTTACCCGAAGGAATTTTTGAATGCTGCATTTGTTTAGATCAAGCCTGCCGCGGCGGACCGCCGTGGTGGTGTTCCTGGCAGTCTTTCCCTTGTCGATGTGCGTCTCAGCCCAGCAAAGCTCGAATCAGCAGGACCCGGCGAACGCGAGCGCCAGCCTTCGGCCTGTGGGCAACGTAGAAGACTGGAGCGATTTGACGTTGGCTAAGAGCGAACTCCATGCGACTGACCCGCTGCTTGGGCAGAAGGATGACCTCGATCACTTCACGCGCGAGTTGTGGTCAGTGAAGTGGCGGCAAGGCGATCCGATCGACCTATACGTGATTAAACCGAAAGGCGTGGAGAAGCCGCCAGTAGTTCTGTATCTTTACAGTTTTCCGTCAGAGACTGATCGCTTCCGCGACAACGCCTATTGCGAGCGCATTACGGCAGGCGGGTTTGCGGCGGTGGGATTCGTTTCTTCGATGACGGGACAGCGTTATTCCAACCGCCCGATGAAGCAGTGGTTTGTCAGCGAATTGCAGGAGTCGTTGGCATCGACAGTGCATGACGTGCAGATGGTTTTGAATTATCTTGCGACGCGCAACGATCTGGATTTGACGAAGGTGGGCATGTTTGGCCAAGGATCGGGCGGGACCATCGCGATCCTGGCGGCATCGGTCGAGCCGCGGCTGAAAGCCATCGACGTGTTGGACCCATGGGGAGATTGGCCGGACTGGCTGGCAGGATCGGCAATGGTTAAGGATGAAGAGCGCGCGAGTTTCTTGACGCCGGAGTTTCTGAGCAAGGTAGCGCCCGTCGATCCAGTGCGGTATCTGCCCGATCTCAAGCAGAAGATTCGCATTTTGAATGTGGTCGACGATGACGTCACGCCGCGAGCGGCGGCGGACAAGATCAATGCGGCAGCGCCAAAGTCAGCGGAGCTTGTAGATTTCAAAGACCGGAAAGAATTTTTTCAGACAGTGGGCGGCGGAAGGATATTTGAATGGGTGAAGGACGAATTGCGACCGCCAGCTCCCGCAGCGCCGAACGCCGCGCGGAAGACCCAGCCGCAAACGCAGATGCCGCGCGTGGAAGGCGGCAACGAGAATTGAGTAGATCGATAACGCCAGGGATGGGAGTTTTTCATGCTTAGAGGCAACCGGAATTGTAGATGGCGCGAGTTCGCCAGCCTCCTTATCGTCTCAGGTTTGAGCGCAGCGCTGTTAAGTTGCGGCAGTACGTCGGTTGCTCCCTACAATACCAACTCTTTGTCCGCAGTTACCGTGCAGGTGTCACCGCCGTCGGCGTCGGTAAAAACCGGCCATATTATGACGTTCTCGGCCTACGTGAACAATAGCTCGCTGACCACTGTGACCTGGCTGGTTAATGGCGTGGTGGGTGGAACCGCTTTCACCGGGACCATCGACAAGAATGGAAACTATACCGCTCCTCTTTTTGTGCCGATTCAGCCGCAAGTCACGGTTACGGCCGCGGCAAATGCCGACAACAGCAGCCAGGGCAATGCGCTGGTGAGTTTGAGCGGGACACCGCTTCCGGTGAGGATTTCACCGACCGAAGTGAATCTGTATTTTGGCGGCATCGCTTTACTTACGGCAGACGTTGGGTTGAAGAATCCCGAGGTGGTATGGAGTGTGGCGAATGTGCCCGGAGGAAACACAGCCTACGGTACGGTCACGCCCTTGCCAGGAGATGAAGACAAGGCGATCTATGTGGCGCCTCTGACGAGCAACCAGAGCCAGATTCCGGTGACCGCGGTTTCCATAGAGAACAAAAATTATTTTGCTTCGTCGACGGTGAATTTGAGAGCAGCGCCTCCCGGCAGTCCGGAGGTAACGTTGAAACCATCCTATTTGAATCCGCCGACCGTACCGGCAGGATGGCAGCAAACCTTTCAGGCGACAGTAAAGGACGCGAAGAGCGAGAATGTGATCTGGTACGTCGATGGCGTGCAAGGCGGGAATTCTTTTGTGGGCACGATCGTTCCCGGCCCGGACAACACCGCTGTGTTCACCGGTCCGGGGCGGGTTCCGAATCCAAATCAGGTATACGTTACTGCGGCATCCGTCGATCTGGTGGAGGCACAGGCGTCCACACCGGTGCTGATAACACCCGCGCCAAAGCTGGCAGTTACCATTTCTCAGGCAAACGTCTGCCAGAACCTGGGTTCAGTTCCTGCGGGAACGCAGATTCCGTTCACCGCTGTGGTCACGGGTTCGCCGAATCAGGCAGTGACGTGGGAAGTCAACCAGGTTGCGGGCGGAAATGACGCGTACGGTACCATCACCGATAACGGTATATACACTGCGCCTGCAGTGATTCCGTCCAACCCGAATCTGATTATCTCGGGGGTGTCGCAGCTTGACCACCGGACGACGGGCACGCTGGTGGTGAGATTAGCAGCGACTCCGACCTACGCTGTGGTCGTCACGCCAAAGAGCATGACGGTCGACACCTGTCCGAACTGTGGCGGGGTCGAGGAAAATATCTCCGAAAAGCGCCCCAAGAAACAAACCAACACCCCGCCAGATGTGGTCTTGTTTACTTCCACTACGCAGTTCTCGGGAGAGAATCCGACCTACGGAGTTGACTGGTCAGTGACGCACAATGGCAATGATAACGGTAAGCTATTTCCGCAGACGCCGATCGAAGGCGCGCCACCGTGCCAGGACACCGCCAATTACGACGCTCCCCCGACGGTTCCCAAGCCGTCCACCATCAACGTGACGGCGGCTATGTCCGATGACCCGCAAGTTTCTGGTTCGGCCGCAGTCAAAATTGTCCAGGGCCCTGCCTACAGCGTGCAGCTTGACCCTCCCAGTGCAACCTTGAGCCAAGGGGGGATGCAGCAGTTCAACGCTACGGTTTTCAACGGGAAACTTCCCGCCGACAATCAGAACGTCAGTTGGGACTTGTCCTCTCCGGGGTTGGATTGCAGCGCCGTGGGGAATCCGTGCGGCACAGTAAATCCAACATTCGGGAATGGCCAGACCGGATATAAGGGCATTGCTGGAACACTTTATACCGCCCCCGCAAGCATCACCACCGGATTTACGGTTACGCTGACGGCGGTGGCGCAAGTGGACACCGCTATAAGAGGCACGGCAACCATCACACTCGAATCCGGCTTGCCGAGCATCGCCATCAACCCGAGTTCCGCGGGATGCCCCGCGAACGCGAGCTCCGGCGATCCCTGCACAGACAAGGCACCCAACGTAAGTTTCACCCTGTTTGTGCAGAATCTGCCGTCAAGCGATGCCGTGCTGTGGGAGATCAGCTGCATTTCCCTGTTCAGCAATTCATTTGACGAGTGCAAATCGAGCGAGTTCAACAATCCGCTGTACAACGGCCCTGGATGCATAAACGACGGAAGCCTGACGCAGTGCGCGGGCCCGGGAGGTCTGCCGAACACGGTGCCGCTTACCGACACTCTGACCTACACTCCGCCGCAGAACCTGGAGACGGGCGAGTACAAACAGGAAGGCTCCTGTTCCGTTAACGACGGCGTTAACGGCTACGTGTACATTACGGCGATCGTTTCCGACAATACGTGTCCGTTCGGCCAATGCTCGGCAACAGCCTGCATCAAGATTTGCCCTGCGGGATCGCCGAGTTGTCCGGCGCCGCAGCAATAGAGGCGGGACTACGATGGTTTGGCCCTGCCGCAAGGCGGGGGGGGTTTTTCGGCGAGGCGGTCCGGCCCGCAGCATGACGGCTTGGTCCGCAGACTCAAATACGGGCGGAGTGAAAAGCGGCAGCGCGGTTCGGCGTCGGTCGCAGGCTATGAGATCGGCCCACGCAGACATTAGAGCCGTCGCGGATCGCCAGGGGATTAGGCGATAAATATCAGGCCGCGCTCGAAGTGACTACGGTCGGGCGTTTCTGATGCAACTCGAAACCGGCGTCTTTCTTGGCAGCCGGACGGTCCAGAGCCTGCACGCCTTTTCTTCCCAACCATAGAAACGCGAGGATCGTAAGAACGCCAAAAGAAAACCACGTGAGTAATAAGAGCCTCAGAAGATGCATTTTGATTATTGCCTCATTCCTGGGGGGCCGGGGGTAAAAGAATTATAGGGAGTAAAAGCGATTTTGGGAACTATGAAAATAATTACGTAAAAATGGTAAAACCGGCGACAGCCGCGCTGGACTGGGAATATATCGTAACGGTTACGTTTTGGGAGCTTTCCCTGCCTGAAGGTCCTATGGCGATTCTGCCGCTTTAGTCCGCCATCAGCTTCCATGCCTGTTTGCCGGTCATCTGCACGTAGTCCATGCTGCGGACAGCGCGCATGTACTGAGCGCGCTCAAATGCAGACGGATCGGGGCCGCGTAATTGGCTCATACTGCCCTTCATCTGCTGAACCGAGTCGTATTCGTTTTCTTCCATCCAGTGGCGCAAGTCCGCTTCGACAATGCGCAGGTGCCCGACGCCGTTGCGCATTAAAGTCGAGCACATTTCAGTGACGTCGGCGCCGACCATGATCAGCTTGAGGACGTCTTTAGCGCCGTGGATGCCGCTGGTAGCCGCGAGGCTGGCCTTGACGCGGCCGAACAAGATTCCGATCCAGGTGAGCGGAAGCCGCATGGCTTGCGCAGTGCTGAGCAGGACGTTGGGTGCGATCTCGAGGGTTTCGAGATTGAGGTCAGGCTGATAGAAACGGTTGAAGAGGGTGAGGCCATCGGCACCGGCGCGGTCAAATTGCTCGGCCATTCTGGCCATGTTAGTGAAAAACGGGCTGAGCTTGACGGCCACGGGAATCTTTACTGCTGACTTGACAGCTTTCACTACATCGATGTAATCCTGCTCAACCTGAGCTGACGAAACTGAACTATCGCAAGCAATTCGGTAGATGTTGCATTCGATGCCATCGGCGCCAGCCTGCTCGATGTCCTGTGCAAAGTGTGTCCAACCGCCGACGGTGGTGCCGTTGAGGCTGCCGAGGATCGGAATATCCACGGCGGCTTTTGCTGCCTGGATGTGCTTGAGATATTCCTCAGGGCCGAATTTCAGATGGGGCGAGTCCGGGAAGTAGGTGACGGCTTCGGCAAAACTTTCTGTGCCCGCACTCAGGCGATAATCGAGTTCGGCGCCTTCCAGCCGCAACTGCTCCTCGAAAAGCGAATACAGAACAATTGCCGATGTTCCGGCATCTTCAAGCGCGCGAATGCCATCGATGGTCGATGATAACGGCGAAGCTGAAGCCACAAGTGGCGTCCGCAACTTCATTCCGAGGTAGTTGGTTGAAAGGTCGGGCATGAGTCGATCTCCTGAGTTTCCGTTCTTATTTCAGTTCCACCAGTTGCTTGGCGGGTTCCGCGGGCGGCTTTGCAGCTTCCGCCGGCGCTTTTGTGAACTTCCGCTGGGCCAGATATTCGTACATCTGAAAGCGAGCCTGCACATCTTCCTGGGCCTGCATCCATAGTTCCCGGGCCGCATCGGGATTGCTCTGCGCCAGCATCTTGAAGCGGGTTTCGCTGGCGAGATAATCCTGAATTTTGCGGGTAGGGGCGCGCGAATCGAGAACCATGGGATTCTCGCCCTGCAGCAAACGATCGGGATGGTAGCGGTACAGCAACCACTCGCCGGAGTCGACCAGGGCTTTCTGATGGCTCATCGCTGTGGTCATGTCGATGCCGTGGGCAATGCAATGCGAGTAGGCGATGATGATGCTCGGGCCATCGTAAGCTTCGGCTTCGAGGAATGCCTTGAGGGTGTGCTCGTCTTTTGCACCCATGGCCACGCTGGCCACGTAAACGCTGCCGTAGCTCATGGCGATGAGGCCGAGATCTTTTTTGGGTCCGGGCTTGCCGCCGGCGGCGAATTTTGCGACTGCGGCGCGCGGCGTGGACTTCGATGCCTGACCGCCAGTGTTGGAATAGACCTCGGTATCGAGCACCAGCAGGTTGACGTTCTTTCCGCTGGCGATGACGTGATCGAGCCCGCCGTAGCCGATGTCGTAGGCCCATCCGTCACCGCCGACGATCCAGACGCTCTTTTTCACCAGCATGTCAGCGAGCGAGAGAAGCTGTTTGGTTTCCGCGGAATTGGTGTGCTGGAGTTTTTCTCTTAATAGTGCGACGCGCTGGCGCTGCTCGAAGATATCGGCTTCGTCTTTTTGCGGCGAATCGATTAGCGCCGTCGCGAGTTCTTCACCGATCACGCCAGCCTGACGTTTGACCAACTCGCGGGCAAATTCACTTTGTTTATCGATGGAAAGACGGAAGCCGAGGCCAAATTCAGCATTGTCTTCGAAAAGCGAGTTCGACCACGCGGGCCCGCGGCCTTCTGCGTTGCGGGACCAGGGTGTGGTCGGCAGGTTGCCGCCGTAAATAGAAGAGCAGCCGGTGGCGTTGGCGACCACAGCGCGATCGCCAAAGAGTTGCGAAAGCAGCTTGACGTATGGCGTCTCGCCGCAGCCGGTGCAGGCGCCGGAGAATTCAAACAGCGGCTCCTGGACCTGTTGCTGGCGCAAGGTGCCGGGCTTGATTCGGCGGCGATCGAGTTCGGGAATGTTCAAAAAGAAATTCCAGTTGTCACGCTCGGGATCGCGCAGCGGCGGCTGCGGAACCATGTTGATGGCCTTCAGGCGAGCTTCCGATTTATTCTTGGCCGGGCAGATATCGACGCAAATGCCGCATCCGGTGCAGTCTTCGGGGGCAACCTGGATGGTGAATTTTAATCCCTGCCATTCTTTGTCTTTGGCTTCGGTGGATTTGAAGGTGGGCGGCGCGCCGGACAGATCTTTCGGATCGTAGACCTTGACCCGAATTACGGCATGAGGGCAGACCATGGCGCACTTGCCGCACTGGATGCAGACTTTGTCGTCCCAGGCGGGAATTTCGAGAGCGAGGTTGCGCTTCTCCCATTTGGCGGTTCCGGTGGGGAAGGTTCCGTCGGCGGGAAACGCGCTGACGGGCAACGCATCGCCGCACCCGGCGTAGATTTTGCCGAGGACGTTGCGATCGAAATCCGGCGCCTGGGGCGAGAATGGCGCGATGATGTCGAAGCCGCTGTCGGCTTTTTCTGAAACCTTCACTTCGAACAAGTGGGCCAGAGTTTCATCGACGGCGAGCAGGTTTTTGCGGACGATCTCTTCACCTTTGCGGCCGTAGGTGTGCCGAATCGATTGCCGAATGGCTTCGATGGCTTCGTCTCTCGGCAAGACTTTGGAAATGGCGAAAAAACAAACCTGCATGATGGTGTTCATGCGGCTGCCCATGCCGGTTTCTTTGGCGACTTTATAGGCGTCGATGACGTAGAACTTGGCTTTTTTCGCGATCAACTGCTGCTGGACGGAACGAGGCAGATGCTTCCAGACTTCTTCGGTTCCGAAGGGGCTGTTCAGCAGAAAGGTTCCGCCTTCGACGAGGGCGCTGAGCATGTCGTAGTGCTCGAGGAAAATCCATTGGTGGCAGGCGACGAAGTTTGCCTTTTCGACGAGATAGGTTGACTGGATGGGCTTCGGGCCGAAGCGCAGATGCGAGACGGTCATGGCACCGGATTTTTTGGAGTCGTAGACGAAGTATCCCTGCGCGAAGTTGGCAGTGTTTTCGCCGATGATCTTGATGGAATTCTTGTTGGCGCCGACGGTGCCATCTGCGCCGAGACCGTAAAACATGGCGCGGACCACGCTGTCAGGCTCGGTTGAGAACTGCGGATCGTAATCGAGGCTGGTGTGGCTGACGTCGTCGTGGATGCCGACGGTGAAATGATCTTTGGGCTGATCGAGTTTCAGGTTGTCGTAAACCGACTTGACCATCGCCGGAGTGAATTCTTTGGACGACAGTCCATAGCGGCCGCCGACGACGCGGGGCAGCGGCTTGCTGCCATTCGATTTCGCGCCTTCATTCAATGCGTTGACGACATCGAGATAGAGCGGCTCGCCGATGGCGCCGGCTTCCTTGGTGCGGTCGAGGACGGCGATTTTTTGTACGGTTTTCGGCAGGGCCGCCAGAAATGCGCCTACCGCGAACGGACGGAATAGACGGATTTTCAGAAGGCCGACTTTTTCGCCGCGGGCGGATAGATGATCGACGGTTTCTTCGGCGGCACCGCAGCCAGATCCCATCATGATGAGTACGCGTTCGGCATCCGGCGCACCAACGTAATCGAAGAGCTTGTATTTGCGGCCGACGACCTGGGCGAACTTGTCCATCATGGCCTGCACTTTTTCGGGGCAGGCGTCGTAGTAAGGATTGGCGCGCTCGCGCATTTGAAAGAAGACATCGGGATTCTGCGCGGTCCCGCGAAGGACGGGATGATCTGGTGAAAGTGCACGCTGGCGATGTTCGATGACGCGGTCCATGTTGATGAGCGCGAGCATGTCTTCTTCGTTGAGCACTTCGATCTTGTTGACTTCGTGCGAGGTGCGGAAGCCATCGAAAAAATGTAGGAACGGAATGCGGCTTTCGAGCGTTGCGGCATGCGCGATCAGGGCAAAATCCATGGCTTCCTGCACGGAGTTCGAGCACAGCATGGCCCAGCCAGTGGTGCGACAGAACATGACGTCACTGTGGTCGCCGAAGATCGAGAGTGCATGGGTGGCGACGGTGCGGGCGGAGACATGAAAGGCCGTGGGGGTGAGCTCGCCGGCGATCTTGTTCATGTTGGGGATCATCAGCAGCAGGCCTTGCGAGGCGGTGAAGGTGGTGGAGAGCGATCCGGTCTGCAGCGCGCCATGCACGGCTCCGGCAGCGCCGCCTTCGCTCTGCATTTCAATCACATGCGGGATGGTGCCCCAGGCGTTAGGAATTTTTTCTGAAGCCCACTGGTCTGCCCACTCGCCCATGGTTGATGACGGCGTGATGGGGTAGATGGCGATAACTTCGTTCAGGCGGTAAGCGACGTGAGCGACGGCTTCGTTGCCGTCCATGGTCTTGATCTTGCGTTTCATGCTTTCCTCGTTCGCGGATGGCGCCAGACCGCTGACGGATTGTTCCCCACCCGCATAATAAGGATGAGCGATGGGAGGGTTTTCGTAAGGTACAAAGCTCACAAGAGGATGTGATGGGCATCACAAAGGGGCTGTTGAAGGGACGAAACTGAGGCCTGGGCAGGATGGTCGTTTAAACGGACAGTTGGGTTGAGGGGGTAATAGAGACCATGCAAGTACCCCGCAAAATATTGATTCTAAAGAGCTGGAGAGGCGGTATATCTACTTAAGCTATTGATAACAAAGGAGTTAAATACCAAAATATAGAAAACAAAGGGGTTGCGGCGGAGAATGTTTACTTAATGGTAAACATTATCAATGGCTTGGCGTCGCGTCCAACCGATCTGCGTGGTTAGCTTTATTGTCCCTGTTTGGCAGTGAAGTCGACAATTTTTTCCAGCACGTCGTAGGGCACGGCGGGCAGACGGCGTCCGTTGATGAAGAAGGTCGGCGTGGAATTCACGTCCAGCTTCTTGGCCAGGGCCACGGATTTTTCCACGCGGGTAGCGGTTTCGGGCTTGGCGGCGCAGGCGGCCATGTCTGCGCCCTTAACTCCGGCGGCATCGGCGAGCGCGGTAAGTTTTTCGTCGGCGTTGGAGGCGGTGATGTCAGCCTGGGAGTAATAAATGCTGTCGATGAACTTCCAGAAGGCGTCGTTATTGGCGCGGGCAACGCAGTCGGCGTAGGCGGCGGCTTTGGCGGCCCAATCGTGCATGGGCAGCGGGAAACTCTGAAATACCAGGCGGACATTTTGCCGGTTGGTCATGAGCTGGTTGATGGCAGGCTGGGCTTCTTTGCAGTGCGGACATTGCAGATCGCTGAACTCAACCACGGTTACGGGCGCATTGGCGGGACCGCGCGATGGGCCGGTCATTCCCTGCTCCAGCATCTTCTGAAAATCGGAGTAGGGATGGGAGCCGAAAGGCAGAATGTCGCCAATGACTACGTGTTTGCCGTCGGGAGTGACATAAAACTTCTGCTCCTGCGGACCCTGTGGGCCGGTGACGACGACGTCAACTTCGGCGAGGCCGTCAGCCTCGGACGGTTTGATGGAGGTGATCTTCCAAGTGAGGGAGGGATCGAATCCGAAGGTCGCGTGCATAAAGGAATTGACCGTATCTTCCGAAGGCAAAGCCGGATTGGCTTTTTGTTGCGCAATACCGAACGATGCGCACAAAAAAAGAAGAACGGCAAGAGCGGCTACACGACGAAGCATGATTATCCCTTTCAATGGCAGTAGTGGATATGAGCAACTAAAGGCGCAACAAATAGTGTACAAGGAAAGTGCGATGCCAGTGCCGGGCTAGACCTCGTGCTTGGCGGCGACGGGAAAACGGCGGCCGTAGCCGAATGCTTTGGCGGAAATCTTGATGCCCGGCGCGGCCTGCTGGCGTTTGTATTCGCTGCGCTCGATCATGCGGATGACGCGGCGGACGGTGGCGATATCGAAGGCGCGATCGTGAGCGATCTGCTCGGGCGAGTGGGAATCTTCGACGAAGTCTTCGAGGATGGCGTCGAGAACCTCGTACGGCGGAAGGCTGTCACTATCTTTTTGGTCGGGGCGCAGTTCGGCGGATGGCGGTTTGTCGAGCGTGGCCTGGGGAATGACCGGGCGGCGCGAATTGACGTAATGGCTGATGCGGTAGACCAGCGTCTTCGGAACATCGGAGATGACGGCGAGACCTCCGACCATGTCACCGTAGAGCGTGCAGTAGCCGACGCCGAGTTCGCTTTTGTTGCCGGTGCTGAGAACGATGGCGCCGAATTTATTGGAGAGTGCCATGAGCAGAGTGCCGCGGGCGCGGGATTGCAGGTTCTCCTCGGTTTCGTCTATTTTGCGGCCGGCGAAGACCCCGCTGAGAGTTTTGGTGTAGGTTTCGTAGATTTCAGCGACGGGAAGCAGTTCAAAACGAATGCCGAGATTTTCGGCCAGCGCGCGGGCGTCGTCGATTGAACCTTCAGATGAATAAGGGCCGGGCATGCCGACGCCGATGACATTTTCAGCACCGAGCGCGTCGACGGCGATGGCGGCGGTGAGAGCGGAATCGATGCCACCGCTGAGGCCGATGATTACCTGGTGGAATCCGCATTTGCGAACGTAGTCGCGCGTGCCCAGCACCAACGCGGCGTAGGCTGTAGCGTCCTCGCCCTGAATCTGATCGTGCATGTCGCCGGTGAGGCGCTCGGAGTCGAAGAAGATGAGATCCTCCTCGAAACTTTTACCCTGAGCGACGATTTCGCCGGCGGGATTCAGCACGAGGCTTGATCCGTCAAAAACAAGCGAGTCGTTACCGCCGACCTGATTCACTAGTGCGACGGGCACTTTGTAGTGTTTGGCGATCGCGGCCAACATATCGCGGCGTACGGTGCGCTTGCCCAGCCAGAATGGCGAAGCGGAAATGTTGAGCAGAATGTCACCGCCGGTGGTGAGCAGGTGCTCCACGGGATCGGCACGGTACAGGCGTTTGTGCCAGTACTGCTTGTCGTTCCAGGCATCTTCGCAGATGGTGAGCGCAAGCTGCCGCTTTTCGAAGTTGAATAGAGTCTGACTGCGAGCGGGAGCGAAGTTGCGCATTTCGTCGAAAACGTCGTAGGTGGGCAGCAGCATCTTGGATTGCAGAAAGGCCAGTTTGCCGTCCCGCAAGACCGCGGCGGAGTTCAGGACGGATTTTCCGGTCTCCGCATGAGCCGGGGTAACGAGGCCGCAGACGACTGTAATTCCCTGCGTTTTCTGCGCGATGTAGTCGGTGGTTTCGCGGTTGCGTGCGACAAAGGAGGGCTGCTCGACCAGATCGCGCGGCGGGTAGCCGCAGACGGAAAGCTCAGGAAAAAGAATCAACTGCGCGCCACGGTCGCGGGCACGTTGCGCGAAGTCGATGATTTTGGAGGCGTTACCCTTGAAATCCCCGACCGTGGGATTGATCTGTCCCAGCGCAATGATCACATCTTTAGTTTAAAAGGAGTTGCGCCGAAGCGCCAAGCAGCCATCGGGGACAAAGAGTGCGAAAAAGGACTACGGCGCAAATTTTCTTGCTTTATCGCGGGCTGAGGTAACATACTTACATTACGATGTAGACTGCTGAAACGGCTGGGAAATGGGCCTTTCAGTCTGGGGTCGCTCGTTGACTTCGCATTAGAGCTGCTGGGCAAGCGGATCGTTCTCATTCGAATTATGGCCAGGAACACAAAACCGTGGGTCAAGTATGCGCTGGCGGCATTTGTCACGGTCGCGGCTCTTCTGCTGCGAGGCCTGCTCAACCCGTATTTTGGGACATCGAACCCTTATCACACCTTGTGGCTGGCGGTGGTGTTCACCGCGTGGTACTGCGGCATTGGACCATCGATACTCACGATTGTTACCGGGGCTATCGGACTCTGGTACTGGATCATGAACCCGCCGCACTCTTTCTTTGGCAAGAACGAACACGCATATGCCGGGATGCTGGGTTTTCTGGTGCTCTCCGCGATTATTGTGGCAATGGGGGAATCCAACCGGCGGATGATGGAACGGCGGGAACGGGCCGAAGATGGGTTGAAGAAGGCGCAGGAAGAACTTGAGGTTCGCGTGCGCGAAAGAACCGCAGCGCTGGAGCGGAAAAACGCCGAGGTGCGCGAGCAGGCGCGATTGCTGGATCTGGCCAACGACGCGGTGTTTGTGAAGTCAGCGAAAGGACTGATTACCTACTGGAACCAGGGCGCCGAAAGACTGTACGGGTGGACGATGACGGAAGCGCTCGGGCACCACGCCAGCAACATGCTGCACACGGTATTTCCGGTTCCACGCGAGGAAGTGGAAAGTTCCGACACCTGGGAAGGCGAACTGATTCACACCACGCGCGATGGCAGCCAGATTACGGTGGCGAGCCGATGGACAACGTTGCGCGATGAAGCCGGGAATCCCTCGGGCTGGCTGGAAATCAACACTGACATTACGGCACGAAAGACTGCCGAGGATGCGGCGAGAAGCCTAAGCAGCCGAATTCTGACGTTGCAGGACGACGAGCGGCGGCGAATTGCGCGCGGATTGCACGACAGCCTGGGTCAATACCTGGTGGCGCTGAAGATGAACCTGGATGGCATGGCGATGACGAACGGCAGTCAAGCGGCGGTAGCGGCGGAGTGCTCGCAGATTGTGGATAAGTGCCTGACGGAAACGCGGACGATTTCTCATCTGCTGCATCCGCCGTTGCTGGATGAAGCCGGATTTGGCTCGGCGGCGCGCTGGTATGTGGATGGATTTGCGCAGCGCAGCGGCATCGAAGTGAACCTGGATCTTCCAGTTGAGGTTGTCCGGCTCCGCTCAGAAGTGGAGATTGCGCTGTTCCGCGCATTGCAGGAAGCGCTGACCAATGTCCACCGGCATTCCGGCGCTTCGAAGGTCGGGGTGCGTTTAAGTGTGGACGAAAAAGAGGTGCGCCTCGAAGTGGAGGACGATGGTCAAGGCGTGCCGCGCGGAGTGTTGAAGCGCTTGCTTGAGGGTGCGGCGCAAGCCGGCATAGGAATTTCCGGCATGCGCGAGCGCGTGCGTGAACTGGGCGGTTCGATGGGAATTGAGTCCGATTCGTCGGGGACGTTGCTGGCGGTTTCCGTTCCGATCCTCGAACCTGCAGACCGCAAGACCAGCAATTCCGACGACCACACGGCCGCCTCAGCGGCGTAACTTTCAGCGCGACTTCCCTGCCCTTCGTGGCTTGCCCCGGCCCGGAATCCGGTCTTACGCAGCCTTGTTTTCGTCGCACAACTGCTGGTAGTGCTCGCGCCCGCGCTCGTATCCGCGAGTGAATGCGGGTTCGACGTTGACGCCCGGAAACTGCTTTTGCACCTCTTCCAATTTCGCATCCATGGCAGCGGAGACCTGATCGAATTCCATGCAACGGGTGCGGGCGTGAAGCGCGGCTTCAAAACCCATGCGATAAAACTTTTCGTCGTCGCCTTTTTCGAAGCTGCCGCCGGAAGTTGCGTAATGGCTCTGTTCGGCGTGGCGCAGGCCGCTCCACCAATGATGGCGGGCCGCATCGATGGCGGTGGAACCCTCGGCTTTCAGAATGTCGCGCACGGAGTCGGCGGCTTCGTCATTGGACGCCATCACCAGAACGACGGTTGAGCCTTTGCGCAGCGCGTCTTCATAAAGAAAAATTTCGTCTTCGGGCAAGCCGTCGGTGGTGCTGTTTTCCAGGGCTTCGCCCGCGGCTGCGCCGACGCCGGCACCAGCTGCAGTCATCAGAGCAGCGCCGAGCAAGCCGAGCGCAGAGACGACTCCGACGCCGGGGATGAAGGCGGCGATGACCGCGCCGGTCCAAAGGCCGCCAGCAGCGCCAACCACGGTGCCGAGCGCCGGGCCCATGCCGGATTCTTCGGTCGACTCGATGGGAACGGACTGCAGTTCCTTTTTTTCTGTGCGAACGTCGCCGGGAGCCAGCACGGTGATTTTGTCGGCTGGAATGCCGCTTACACGCAGGGCTTTGACCGCGTGCTCGGCTGCCGCCTGTGAATTAAAAAGACCTGTGACAGCTTTCAAATGCCACCAACCTTTCTTGGTTCCTGCATCTCGAGAGTGTGACCTTGGGAACTATACACCAGCGGACGGCCCGTCAGCTACGGGGTTTGAACGCGCGGCGGGGCGTGCGAAACGCGGGTGTTTCTGCCTACCACTACTCGATCAGCGAGAGGTCGATGGCGTCGGTCATCGCCTGGTAGCCGGCATCGTTGGGGTGAAGATGATCTTCGGAGGCAAATTTCGGGGATATTCGCGATAGATGATCGGGATCTCGCACCACCGCGTCAAAATCGAGCACGCCGTCAAACTCGTGGCTGGTCCGGATCCAGCGATTCACAGCCTGGCGGGTGATTTCTTTCGCCTCCGAATAATAGCCGGGGATAATCACGCCCTCGCACGGCGTGAGGGTGGAAGCAATGAGTTTGACGCCGCGGGCGTGGGCGCGCGCGATCAGTTGGCGGTAGGCGCCAATCACGTCGTCGGCGGACCGAACGTTGGCGGGATCGGCGAGAGACAGGTCTCCAAGTTTAGCGCCGGGGAAAGCGATGTCATTCATTCCTTCGAGCAGGACGATGTGAGTAACGTCGGGGACTGACAAGGCATCGCGGTCGAAGCGTGCCAACCCGGCGGCTCCGAAACTGGGCACCGCGCCGGGTTCGAGTAGACGATTGCCGACGATACCTGCATTCACGATTGCGAGCTTCGAGGCGGCAGAAGATTTTTCCACGCGGCGAATGAGATCGTTCGGCCAATTGCGGTCAGCGTCGGGAGTCGATCCGTCGCCTTCGACCAGGGAGTCTCCAAAGGCCACGATGACGTGCTGCGATGGCTGCGCGGGGACGAGCACCGCATTGACGAGCAGGGTGCTCAGAGTTTCGGTTCCGCTTTCGATCTTTTCGTCATGGGTGTGGTCGCCGGGGCCGGAGATGACGGCTGTCTTTCGGGAGAATGCGTGCCAGGTCGGAGCGGTCACGCGGTTTGGGAAATACAGGCTGATGCTGATTTCTGTACCGTAGGGTGCGTCGAGTGATACCGGGTCGCTGAGGACAGGCGCACCGGCGGGAATGGTGATCGAGTTCTTCCCGGCAAACGTCACTTGGTGGAGCGAAGCGGGTTGGATGCTTGCAGCGTCTTTCGGCTGGGCCACGGTGACGGAACCGACATGGATCGGCGAGGTGCCGTATTCGTTGGATAAGCGCACGCGAATCTGCGAGCCACCGGCCGAGATGCGCACGCGGGAGCGGACGGTCTGGTTCTGCAGATTGAGGATTGGTTCGTTGGGATCGGGGTCTGCGGGCGCGGGGCTGGCCGTCCAGGTGGGCAGCCAGGTTTGGGTTTGCGCTGCGGCTGGGTGAATGAATGGCAGACTGAGCAAGAGGATGGCGAAGCGGGCGATTGACGTCATGTGGGTTAGTTGAATGCTGATAGACGGCAAGTGTAGGAGAAAGTTAGCACGCTGGCCGATCTCGCTGTCGATTTTGCGCGTCTTCGTTCGATAATCGGTGAAGGACAAGGTTGGCGGTTTGGTTTTCAAAACGCAGTTAAAAGTGAGGATGAGACATGAGTGCTGTGACGATTACCACTGACGATGTGGGACAGGCGAAAGCGCCCAGGAATCGCGGCAAGGCAAATTTACTGTTATGGGCGCTGCAGGGACTACTGGCCGCGCTGTTCGCATTTGCCGGGGTTTCGAAACTGACGATGCCGATTGATGCGGTCGCGAAACAATTCGGGATGTCGGGGACGTTTCTGCGTTTTATTGGCGTGGCGGAGATTATTGGCGCGATCGGGCTGGTCGTGCCATGGGCACTGCGCATTCGGCGCGAGCTGACGCCGATTGCAGCGATGGGATTATTGGTCATCATGATCGGAGCGACAAGTATTGTGTACACGAGCGCCGGGCTGCCGAATGCGCTGATACCTTTTACGATCGGGTGCCTGCTGGCGGTGGTGGGGTACGGGCGAGGGAGGGAGTGCAGGTGAGCCGGGTCAGGGGCGTAGGGTCGACGGCGTCGCGGGTGGTAAAGACGGCGGACAGGAGTGTCCGCCCCACACACGTTGTCACGCACGATTATTTTAACTGGACGCCGCCGATGACGATCTGCATGTCGGTGCCGTTCGAGGAATCCATCCAGGCGGCGATGAATTTGTCGTCGACCCAGGTGTTGCCGGTGTAGTCGCCCATCCAGTTGTTGCCGGTGCCGTTGACCTTCGGGTCGGAGAATGCCGTGGTCAGTTGCCAGTTCGGTCCGAAGGTTTGGCCGCCGTCGTAAGAGATGGCTGCGAAAGCCTGATAATCGATGTTGTTGGGATCGTTGCGGCGATCGAGCCAGCTTACGCCGACCAGTCCGTTTTTGTTTACGGATATCGCTGGGAAGAATTGATCGTGGGTGTCACTCTTAGGCGCGAGAGGCAGCGGCTTCGACCACGATTTGCCGCCGTCGGTCGAGCGGACCACGATCACCTGCATGAACGTCCCCGTCCAGTTATACATCGCGATGTAGAGGTTTCCGGCGTTTGGGCCGTTACTGTTGTCGACTGCAATGGAGGGGTAGTCGTACATGCGCTCCCCGCCCGTGTTGGGCAGTCCGCCCGGTGCCACGGCCACCTCCGCTATTTGCTGCGTGGCGGACCAGGTGTTACCGCCGTCGCTTGAGGTCGACAGCATGACTGGCAGAGTTTTGCATGTCTGGCCGTTCTTGAGGAACCGGCAACGTAGCCATGTCGCGTATACCGCGCCGCTTTTGGCCACGGCCATGCGCGTGAAGCCTTCGGTATCGGGATACCTTTGCACGCCATCGGCCGGCGCTTGCGTCCACGTTGACCCGCCATCTGTCGAGTGTGAGACAAAGACTTGGTCGTCATTGCCGAAGTGCGATACGTATACTCCTGACACGTACACGGCGCCGGTGCGGGGGCTGCTGGGGCTGGCGTCGACGGCCAAGTCTGTAAGATACCAGAAGTTCCCGCGCCCTGACTGGCGTAGCGCGACGACGGGTTCGCCCCAGCTAGCTCCGTTGGCCGACTTCTGCGCTGCTACCAATCCGTAGTTGCCCGCGGCGAATGTTGCTGAGGCGTAGGCGTTCCCCTTCGCGTCGAAGGCGACATAAGGCTCGTCGACGGCGATGTAGCCAGAAGCTGTCGGCATGCACTCGGTGCGCTGCCACGCGGACCCGAGATCGGTTGAGAGGTAGAAGGCCACGGATGCCTGGTTTATTCCCACGCAGTTGGTGTCGTGGGCGCCCAAGAGCAGTTCCTTGGCGCCCGTCGGGTTCCCGGCGATTGACGCATCGATCACTGTGCTTCCCCCTTCCGAGGCTTGGGTCGGTGGAAGCGTGCATGGCGCTGGGGAGCACTGGAATGAGGAGGCCTTTGGCGGCCTCGGCCCCGCCGCCGACTGGGCGTGCGCGAAGCATCCGCCGCACGCGATAAGTGTGATTGTCAGAATTCGAAGCTGTTTCATCGCTGTTTGCTCCTCATGGCTTGTCTATGCACCCTGTGCTCCCGTTGACGCTGCACGGGCCGAAGACGTCGACCTCGGCGTATGGGTTGGTCTCCCAAGCCCCCGTTCCGACGTAGACCAGTCCATTCGAGATTACCGGTGGCAGGAACGGCACGGGCTTGCTTATTTGGGCGGTCCTGACGTTGTTGGTGCTGGTATATATCTGCGTGAGCGCCGTGCTATCTGGGTTGGGCGACCCACTGCCGCAGGGGTTGTTCGGTGCATTCACGGTCGTGGCGCAGAATGCGTGTAGCACCGCGTGCTGGTTGTCGGGCCCGGCGCAGTCGTTATAGGGCGGCAGCCCATTGTAATGGTTGGGGTTTTCTATCGCCCAGACGACGCCCGAGGAGGGAATGACCGTGCCATTGCCGTTGAAGTTTGAGGATACCGACGACGTAGGGGAGTAATTGCAGAACCCTACGTCCATGACCGCTGGCGTCGGAAGATTCGTGTCCCAGTAGGTCGAGGTGGCGCTAGGCGATTGCGGAACTGGCGGAGCCGCGCTGCTTGTCGAAAGCTCGTATCCAAGAATGGGGAACGGCGCGTCCTTTTCGGTGTTGTCTGTGGCCGAGTAGAAGATCCAGTTGTAGGTCCCGTCGTACCAATAGGCCGGGCTTCCCCAGTAGCCCTGGTAATCGTCCACAGGTTCGCACGGGTTGGTCGTATGGCAGGGCGTCAGGACCGCTTCAATGTTGTTTCCGCCGGCGCTGTTGTAGCCGCCCAGGTTGGACTGATTCGCGACGTATATGTTCGATTGCTTGTCGGCGTTTATCACGGCGTTGCAGTTGCCGCCGGTGCATTGGTAGCTGTATGCCGAGGGCACGACGAGCACGCCGCCCGAACTGAGGTCTTCGTCGCACTGGCACAAGGTAGAGCACTGCTGCGGGTTGGGAGGGGGCGTCTCGCCAACATACGAATACACGTCCCAGGGGGTATAAGAATCGGCGGGCGGCCAGAAGCCGTTGGACGGGCTGAGCCTGAGCAGGGAGTCGCCGTAATCTTTGAATGGCCCAACGTTGTTCAGCTGGAATGTGCCGTTTCCGGTTGCGGTGAAGATGCTCCCAGCCTCGGGGCCGCTGGTGGCGTCTGCGGCGGGACCGGCCCCAGAGCCCCAGAACCCGCCCCCTGTCCCCGTTGGGGTGGGGCTGGCCTGGAGGGTCCGCGTGAACGACGTGCCACTTAGCTGATAGCCGAATATCCATCCGTTGTTCATGCTGTTCTCAGGAAAGTTTGCGAAGGTGACGTAGACCGCCCCGCCTGGGCTGATCTGCAGCAGTGCTTGCCTTTGGATAGCGTTGTTCGCGCTAAAGGTCAGGTAACCGTCCGGGACGGTGACGTAGCCGCACACGCTTGCCGGCCACTGCCCGCTGGCGGTGCCGCTGATCGTCGTGTACGCCTGGACCGTCCCGTAATAGGTATTGATCGCAAACAGATAATACTGCGCCCCGGAGCTGGTGTTCACGGCCCCAACGACATACATCAGCGCAGGGTACGCTGCGGTCGATCACCGGCGTCCCGATGACGCCGAGGTAACCTTGGGGGTTGTTGTCGGTGGTGGTGCCGTTGTCGGACCCGGGCGGCCCATTGCACGGGTTGAACCCGGATGGTGGGCTTGTGCAGTTAATTATCGAGCCAAGGCCCGTTGTTGTTGCTAGATTGAGTGGATTCAGGTAGCCGGACCCGGTCCATGCGCTGTTCCACAGGGAGCCGTTTTCGGTGGTTGGCCCCACGATGTAGGCATAGATATTGTCCTGCACGTCAGCGGCGAAAAGAATGTCGCAACCACTGGGGCAGGCGCTGGTCGCAAGGTTGTGGGCCACCAACGGCTGGGCGTAGACCGAGCCTAAAGTAAAGAGCTGTGTAAGGAGGCCGAAACTGTTGTTGGTGGCGAAGCTGCTCTGGCTCAGCGTCGGCTCGTTGCACTGCCAGCCGGTGCGGTTAGTGTCGTTGTGCCAAGTAAGAACGTCCATACTGCCGCTTTGGCCGTTCGGGCAGTAGCCCGTTTGGGTTTGGGCGGCGGAGAGGTTAGACAACGGGATCAGGGCGAGCAGGCAGAATGCGCCCCCCCCAGCTTTACTGGACTCGTAGCGAACAGACGGAAAGGCATGACGGCCTCCTAAAGCCAAAGAAATGGCTATGGCAGGATCCCCCCATCCCACTGGGAGGGAAATTTATCAGCGGGCGGAGGGGATGTCAATGGAGATTTCTGATCGCGACGGGCGGCGCCTATGGCGACCGAATGGCCTTGGACTCCACTCGCCCTCGGTTGGCTGGCCGCCAATCCGAGGGCTTCGTCTGGAGGACCGAGTGGAGACTTGTTCCCCGAGCAGGGACTCGATGGTTGACCTCAGCGGCTAAAGCCACGTCTTTCGACGCATCGATGTCCAGCCGGGGAGATGGTTGACAGTTTAGACCGGGGACATAGTTGACAGATTTTGATCCGGGTTTAGGGGATGGGGTTGCAGGGGAAGGGGATCAAGCCCCTTCCCCTGCTCCCTCTCCGT
>DASVWZ010000083.1:0-10660 GCA_036392935.1 Terriglobales bacterium
GTATTGCGCTATCCCATTCTTTGGACTTGCCATATTTTGCAAGTGCACACTGATCGCAGCTCCGCTGGCGGTTTTCATCCATCTGGCCCTAAACCACGCGTGGAAACGCGCCATTGCCTTTGCTGCCGGGCTGAGTTTTCTATGTTCACTGACCTTCGTAGTCTTGCAGGTCGCTACCGGCGGATGGTTCGCCTTTCACATGTTCTCAACCCACCCTGATCGTTATTCGCTGTTTCAGTTCTTGGGGCTGGCCGGCTTGGTATGGATCAGCGCGCCGGTGGTGACGGGGCTGGCACTGTGGAATATTGTGGCAAACATCCGCTCCTTCGGAAATAGTTTTGCATCGATCTATTTCGTCGCAAGCCTTGTCACTAGTTTGAGCGCGGGCAAGCTAGGGGCAACCACTAACCATTTTCTCGAATGGATGGTCGCCTCCTGTCTCTGCGCCGGGCTGGCATATTTCACGCTTACGTCAATAAGCACCACGCGACTCATGCCCATCACTTTGCTCTTGAGCGTCGTGGTTCTGGCCGGTGTGGTCGTTCAGAATTGGCCCAGTCATCAACCGCTGGGCGATATATCCGGATGTGGCGACGCTTACTCTTACGTTCGCAATGCACCATCATCTCAAGTTTTGTCTGAAAATCTCACGGCTTTACTTATTGGCGGAAAACCCGTGGTCGTTTCTGACCCGTTCGCATACAGTCAGTTTGTTAAGCGAGGCTTATGGCCAGATCGAAAAGTGGAACAGCTCGTGAATCAGCAGTATTTTGGTTTGATCGTTTTGCGATCTGACCCGTCTGACATGAAGCGCCACGGCTCGAACGTTTGGTCGGAATGGTTCGTCGACGCTGTGATGAAGAATTATCGCGTTACAGCGCGTTTCGACTGTCGCGATACCGCAGTCATGCTGGAACCGCGACAGCCGACAACGGGCGAGGCAATATCTCCGGCCCCTGCTTCACTCGGCCACTGAAAGTTCTCCGTCGGTCGACTGTCCCTCGATCATTTCTGGAAGTGTTTTGAATTGGTACCCCTGTAGCTGGCAATCCGCGATGATCCGGTCGGTTGCGAGCACAGTTTGGAGCCGATCAGCCCCCATGTGCGAGTGGCTGCCATCGTGCAGAAGAATTACATCTCCGCCGCGAATCCGACCCAAGACTTTGGAGACAATCATATCGGCGGGCGGTGAACTCCAGTCGTAGCCGGCAACGTTCCACATGATGGGGTTCAGGCCTAGGTCTCGGACAATGCGCAATGTTCCGGGACGCCGGGCCCCCCATGGCGGGCGAAAGAGGCGCGGATTTTGTCCAGTAATTTCGCGCAAGACGTCCTGGCATTGAGTCAGTTCTTGTCGTGTCCGTTCGGCTCTGGCAAAAATCAGATTGGGATGGTTGAAGGTGTGGTTGCCGATGGCGTGACCAGCCCGAAACACCGCTTCGACCAGATCGGGGCGTTGTTGGGAAAACCGTCCGATCATGAAAAAAGTTGCCCGAACACTATGCTTTGCCAGCACTTCCAGAAGCCTCTGCGTGCACGCGTCATTCGGGCCGTCGTCATATGTCAATGCGAGTGTCCGGGCTCCGGGGGGCAGTCCCGCGAAGGTGCGGCCGTACCACTGCCCAGTTGGGGACATCGTCTGATATCCAGCAGCAGCCACGGCAGCCATCCCAGCGACGCTCGCAAGTGCTCCGACCATGCAGCGATTGTAAATCCGTCGCTCTTCATCGGGCTGTAAGACACGCCGTGCCAACGCTGTTGGTTACTGTTTTCCACATTGCCGTACTTGCGCAATAACGATATTCTGCGAAGCGAAGTCATGGCGAACCTTTTCGAGCAGCCCCGGTATATCGCGATCGAAGGACCCATTCGAGTCGGAAAGAGTACCCTGGCGCGGGTTTTGGCAGAACGCCTGAGCGCACAGCGCGTCACCGACCCGGAAGATAATCCTTTTCTTGGCGGGTTTTACAACGGCGATAAAGGTGCTGCGTTTCAGGCTCAGTTTGCATTTCTCATCCGGCGTTTTGAACAACTGCAGGCACTGGACTTAGGCCCGCAGTCGCAAAAAACTGTGATCTCCGACTTCATATTTGAGAAAGACAAAATCTTCGCCTGCCTGAACCTGAGCGATCAGGAACTGGAAACATACAACCGCTATTACAACTATTTTCGCGATCAGGTGCCCACCCCGGACCTCGTTATCTATCTGCAGGCCACACCTGAAGTGCTAAAGAAGCGCCTGAAAAAGAAGAATGCCTCGGGTGAACGGGCAATCAACGAAGACTACCTGCTGGAAGTAGTGAAGGCGTACGAGCATTTTTTCTTTCACTACACATCGTCGGACCTGCTAATCGTGAATACTTCGGAAATCGACTTCGTGGAGCGCAACGAAGATTTGCAGGAGCTGTTGCGCAAGGTTTCGGCGCCGATCAAGGGGACGCAGTACTTCCTTCCATTGGGAAATCAGGAAGCTGCGAGCGCGTAAACGCGACCTGACCAAGAAATAGGGGTAACAAGGCTGATCGAGTTGCGAATCTCCCCACTTGTACACTCCCTTCGGATAAACCTTAGTAACCACTGCATTCTGGATGTACCGCCGTACAATTAACTTTGTCCGAAGGTCCATCTTGTGTCTTTGCTTTTGGGCCGATGGCATTAGCAGTCCGGACTCCGGCGCACGCATTGCCGGAGACGGCGCAAATCTGGAGCGCCCATCCTTATGGCGTTTGGTTTTGGCTTCAACAAGCAAAAGGTACTCAGCTCGGCGGAGAAGTTTGTCCAGCAGGGAAAGCTGCAGAACGCCATCGCCGAGTACGAAAAAATCCTGAAAGCCGACCCCAAGGACCTCACGGTCATGAACACCGTGGGCGATCTCTACGCCCGCATTGGAAACACCGACAAGGCGGTCGAGTGTTTCAAGAGCGTTGGTGACGCCTATGCCTCGCAGGGATTCACGGTCAAAGCGATCGCCATGTACAAGAAGCTCACCAAGCTGAAGTCGTCGCTGGAGAGCGTGCTTCGTCTGGCTGAGCTTTATACGCAGCAAGGTTTATTCAATGACGCCCGGGCGCAGTATCTGCAGGTCGCCGAAGAGTTCTTGAAAGACAACCAACTGGAACAGGCCGTCCGGATCTTCCAAAAGACTCTCGAAATGGATCCGGAAAACGTCGCCATGCGCACGCGGCTGGCTGAGGTTTACCTGCAGCTGGGCAAGAATCAGGAAGCATGGCAGATTTTCTCTGCGGTGGTCGAAAACCTGCGCGGCAAAGGCCAGTTGAGCGCGGCGGATGAAATCCTGCGGCGTATGTTGAAGCTCGATCCAGGTAACAGCCAAGCGCTTCTGCTGCGTGGCAAAAACGCATACGAATCGGGAGACATCGCCGGCGCCGCGCAGCAACTGGAAAAGGTTGCAGACCTCGACAACCATCCCGAAGGGTTGCACACGCTGCTGCAGTCTTATCTGCAGCTTGGTGATCTTGCACAGGCGGAAAAGCTGGCCGAAAAGCTGTTGAGCGTACATAACGACGCCAACGCTTTTCTCGGCTATCTCGATGCACTGATTGCAGAAGGCCAGTTTGAACAAGTCTTGCGCTTGTGCCAGCAACACTCCGACAAGTTCCTCTCCGGCAATTCGGAAAAGGTCTTGGAAAAGCTCCACATGATGATCGGCCATGTGCGTGAGAACACGGCAGCACTGGAGATGCTGCTCGAATTGCTCAACAAGGTCGGGGAAACCACGCATTTAACCGAAATTTACGAATTGCTCGCGCATGCGTATGTGCAATCGGGCGACCTGCAGAAGGCCCAGGGCTACTACCTGAAACTCACGCAATTGGAGCCAGAAAACCAGATCCACGCAACTAACTACCAGCAGGTGCTGGAAAAGCTAGGTCCGCTTGCGGGTGCGACGCGAGGAATCACTGCGCAGGAAGGTGCTGCGATCGTCGACGAACTCGAAGCCACTGCCCCATACATTGAACAACGCTACGACAATGAAGTGGAAATTGCAGTTCGCGCCGCGCTTACTGATGCCGAGCTTTTCGTCTCCTACAACATGGCGCCGAAAGCGCTGGGGCCGCTGCTACTGGCTTTGCCCCGCGCGCCGCGCGATTTGCGCATCAATCAACGGCTGGCGTCGCTTTTCACCCGGGCAGGCCAGTTCGCCGATGCGGCAGGATGTTGCCGTACACTCCAGAGCATTTATCACGATGCCGGATATCCTGAGGAAGCGGACCGTTATCGTCAACTGGCAACCAAGTACGAAGAGAACGTGGCCTCAGGCGCGGTTCCCAGCCAGGCGACAGCTTCGCTCGCTGCTGTGCGGTCAGTGCCGGTTCCGCCGCCTCCTGTTAAGGCGGTGGAAAAACCTGCCCCGGCAGAATTTGCAGTGACCAGTGAAGTCTCGGAAATGGCGATCGATCCTGGCGTTCCCGAGATGCCCGTAACGCCGCCGTCCGTGGCCGCTCCGGCAGAAAGCTCAGGGTCAGGGTTGTTCTTCCACGCGCCGAAAGCTGCGCCACCAGAAGAACCGGTTGCTACGGAAACCCCGGTTGCCGCCGTAGTAGCGGCTCCTGCAGATCAGCCTGCAGTAGATCCTTCCGCAAAGGAAATCGATTTGTCCGCCGAATGGGATGGCGAAATCTCGGATGACGCGACGTTAGCAGAGGCCTCTCCGCAAACGGAACCCGAGACCGCAAAGGCCCACGCAGCCGAAGCCGCGCAAGCGCAAGCGGAGATCATTCAGGAGATCCGTTTCTATCTCGATCAGCACATGCCGGAGGAAGCTCGCGCCGCGCTGGGCAAACTCGAACAGTTGAAGCCGGAATCGTACGTCCTTGACGGGCTTCGCGATGCGATCGATTCCGCCGCCGCGCAGCCACCGACCGCGCAAGCCGGTGCTCCCGATGCCGAAGAGCCGCAGCCACCGGCATGGGAAGAACCCGCAACTGAAGAGCCTGCGCCGGCTGAAGTCGCCGAAACAGCGCCGGCCGCTGAGACGCTTCCAACATTCGACGTTTCTGTGCCCGAAATGGCTGTGGTCGAGGCCGCGTCGGCGGAGCCTGTGCCGGAAGCTCAGCCATCGGCCGCTCCCGAGCCTGATCCAGAAGCAGCAGAGGTTGCCAGCGCTGCTACCGAACCCGCGGCCCGCACCAAGAGCAGCCTTGATGACTTTGTCACTGATCTTGAAGCTTCGCTCGGCGATGGATTCATGGCAGAAGCTCCGGCTGCTGTGCAGCCTCCAGCTTCTGTTGCGCCTTCTCCGGCCGCGCCCTGGCCGCAATCTACGCCGGCGCCCGAACCTGCACCGCAGCAGATGCCGCCAATGCCGCTTCCAATTCCCCCGCAACCGTCGGTTGCAATATCGGCAAGCACCGGCTCAACTGCAGCGGCAACGGCTCCGGCGCTGGAACAGCAAACCGGAGCGCCAGCTTTCGAACAACCACTAGCCGCACCATCGTCTCAGTTCTCTTACGAGCCATCCAAGCAGCGGGAACTTGGCGAACCGGAAGCGCCGGCCGATAAAACGGCCGCACGCATCGATCTGATGGGTATGTTCGGCGAACTCAAGACCGAACTCGAAGAGGACCAGGCCGCGGGGGACGATGATCCAGAGACACATTACAATCTCGGCGTCGGTTTCCGCGAAATGGGATTGATGGAAGAAGCCATTGGCGAATTCCAAAAGGTATGCCAGTCCGTGGAAAGCGGAAATCCCTTCAATCAGATGATGCAAACCTACACCTGGCTGGCGCAATGTTTCATAGACAAAGGCATGCCTGAAGCGGCAGTGCACTGGTATGAAAAAGCTTTGAAGCTGCCCGGTATTGGCACCGAGGCCCAAACCGCTCTCCACTATGAACTGGCATCGGCGCATGAAACCGCAGGAAATAAACCGGCTGCACTGGATCATTTCACAGCGGTGTACGCCAACAATATCGATTATCGGGGAGTCGCCGAGCGCATTCAGGCCTTGAAGTCGTAAAATACCGCGATGGGGCCCAATTCGCTCGAGTACGGTTACGACTGCCCACGCTCACAGAAGCCGGTAAAGTCCCCGGGGAGTGCCGCCTGATGCAGAACACGGGAATTCCCGAGCGGGAGATTTCCCCTAACGCCGCCGCGCCCGGATCTTCACCGCCGGATGGAGTCGACGGCCGGGAAACCATCTCAGCCCTCGCGCCACCGCCCGTTGCAGTGCGCTACACCGGATTCGATCTCTGGCTGCACCGTTTGACCATGCTGCTGCTGGTTTTTGTGTGCGCCATCGTCGGAGTTTTGCTGCTGATTCTGCCGTGGAGACCGGAGTGGACCGACAATCACCTGCTGTTGAACTCGCCCGACTTACGCGCATTCGTTGCCAGCGGTTTTGTGCGAGGGGTTTGCAGCGGCTTGGGTTTGCTCGATATTTGGATCGGATTCTGGGAAGCCATTCATTACCACGAATTCAAGCACCATTGAAGCTTATTCCCGTCGCTGCCGCTTCCGAATACCGCCGGCAACATAAGATGACTGCACGCTGAGGATGAATTGAACGATGACTGACGACGCTACTCGCGCTCCGCTGGCTTATGAGAATGAGACGTTCCTGAACAGTCCGGATGGGCGCTTGCTGCGCATCCTGTCGGAATACTCCGAACCGCTGGCGCGCTTTCGTCGCGAGCAGATACAGGACACAGTGGTCTTTTTCGGATCGGCTCGACTGCACAGCAGGAAACAGGCGGAGGCAGAATTGATGGCTGCCGACAATTGCGCGCCGCAGCTCAGTCCGGCGCAGCAGAAAAGCCTTCACGATCAGGCGGTCAATGCGCTGCACATGGCTGAGTATTACGAGGACGCACGCAAAATGGCCTTCCTGTTGAGCAAATGGTCCAACCAGATTCCAGCGCGCCGACGGCGTTTCGTGGTCACCACAGGCGGCGGCCCGGGAATCATGGAAGCTGCGAACCGGGGTGCGCGCGAGGCGGGCGCAAAAACCATTGGCCTGAACATTCATTTGCCGATGGAGCAGAGCCCGAATCCTTACATCACGCCTTCGCTCAACTTTGAGTTTCATTACTTCTTCATGCGCAAGTTCTGGTTCGCATACTTATCCAAGGCGCTGGTGATCTTTCCCGGCGGATTCGGCACGCTGGACGAACTGTTCGAGATTCTGACTCTGGCGCAAACCGAGAAGCTGGCCAAGCGAATTCTGGTTGTGATCTACGGCAGCGAGTACTGGAAGAAACTGATCAACTTCGAAACCATGATCGAAAGCGGGACCATTTCGGCTGAGGATCTCGAACTGTTCAGGATTGTCGATTCGCCGGAAGAAGGCTTCGAATTCCTGCGTGACGGCCTCACCAAATATCATCTCGAACCCGAGCCCAAGCGAAAGATGGCCGTTCCCGAAATCGCCAAGACCAATCCATAGCGGCGCTTATTCCAACGACCGCTGCTACGAGATATGTCCATAGCTTTTTACACTACGCAGATATTCGTGTGACACAACTACGATTCGTGCCCGCTAATCTCGCCTGAGTGTTCCGCTAGCCAACAATTCAAACCGGAATACTTTGGAGGAGAAGCATCATGAAAGATGTTGCAGGTGTTCTAGACACGCCCAATCGTCGTTCGTTTCTCAAGAAGAGCATGGTCGCGGGAGCGGTTACCGCAGGCGCTGCAGTTCTCGGCAAAGGCTTCAGTTACGCGTCCACGCAAAACAGTTCCGGCCCAACCGCCGGAGATATTGCCATTCTCAGGTTCCTGGCCGCCGCAGAGCTCATCGAGTCTGATCTTTGGATTCAGTACGCGGAACTTGGCGGTCTCGGCAATCTTCCACCGATCGAAGTTGATCCGCACGAGCATTTGAATCCATATCAGATTGCCTTATCAAACCTTGATGGCGATGGTCCGCAATACATCAAGAGCAACACGCTGGACGAGGTCAGTCATGCCAACTTCCTCAACGCTTATATCGAGTCTAAGGGAGGCGAACCGGTTGATCTGAAGCCCTTCGAAACTCTGCCGGGAAGCACAGCCAAAGGATCGTCGGGCAAGAAGCGTTTGACCAACCTGATGCAACTCAACGTCGACACCAGTTGGTTCGTGCGCTATCGCAGTGCCGGCAATCCTGATCGCGGCGCCAGTTTTCCGCAGGCGATCACACTCAATAACGTAACCGCCATTCCGCGGACGGATGCCGACTTTCATGGCGAGAAGAATCCCAACTTTCCCGGCAACAATCACATTCAAGCGATTGCCAACGTTGCGGCCTTTCACTTCGGAGCCATTGAGCAAGGCGGAACAAGCCTGTACGCGGCGATGAGCCAGAAAGTGACTGATCCGGAGGTTCTCGAGATAACACTTGGCATCGGTGGCGATGAAGTCGCTCACTTTCTAGAGTGGGTCGACTTTGCCGGCAACGGCGTGCAAGCGCCGGTTGCGCCGTTTACCGATCCGAAAACGGGCTTGACGTTTCCCAACTTCTTCAAGCCTCTCAACAAGAAGATTCAGCCCAGCCTGATTTTCCCGGTCCCATTTGAATTCCGGCCGGATTTGCCGCACGTCGCGATGATTCGTCCGGTGACGGATAAAGTTGGCGGCGCGGTCGCGGCAGTCAGCGACCTTACGGCAAGCGGTCTTTTCATCGGTCAGAGTCAGGCGTTCTTCGACACTCTGATCGATCTGGCCAAAGCTGCGGATGCTGCGCATCGCGAATGACCTCGCGCTCAGCCATTTCCATAACCTGCGGACGCTGCGTATCGACTCGGTCGCAGCATCCGCACGCTTAACTTATTCGTCAGCCTGCGAGTCTTCTTAAGGAGCACTGAATGATTGAAGGATTGTTTCAACCCATGCATTTGCTGGTTATTTTTGGGATTGCGCTGCTTGTCTTCGGGCCCAGAAAACTGCCTGAGCTGGGAAAAGGAATTGGAGAAGGCATTCGCGGGTTCAAGTCAGCTATGAAAGATGAGGGCGAGGAAAAGCAGTTGCCGAGAAGCCCCGAAGCGTGATCGTCGATGGCGAATTCCTGCGGCTAACTGTCGACGCGTCGAACGGCTTGGCCGGTTAGCGCGTCGCGGAGTTCACGGATAGATTGCTTGAGAACCGGATGAAGCGCTGCCGGCGCGATCTCGTCGAGAGGCTCGAGAACGAATCTGCGCTCATGCATTGCGGAGTGCGGAATTGACAATCCGTTTGTACGAATCACCGACGATCCATACAGAAGAATGTCGAGATCGATGATGCGCGGTCCCTTTTTCCCGTCGCGACGCCGACCCATTTGGCGCTCGATCTCGAGCAGCTCAGCGAGCAGTTGGACCGGCTTCAGATCGGTTTTGAGTTCGACGACGCAGTTGACGAACCAGGGCTGATCGGCGACTTCGAGCGGTTCGGTCTCGTAGAAAGATGAAACTGCGTTTGCTTCGCCGAGCGCAGCGAGACGGTCGATCGCGGTGCGCAGGTTGGCGATGCGATCGCCGAGGTTCGAGCCGAGCGACAGATAGACGGTTTCAGGCACGCGTTAACAGTATTGCAGTTTCGGTCGAGGTGCCGCGATCGTTGAAGATCGAGGTATTCGAGGTATCAAGCTTGAGACTTGCGCGCTCTCTTTTGTGTAGCGATCCTGATCAGAAATGCTGTCGATACACGACAAGATCGATCGCACGGCGCGGCTGGTGCGTTGGCTCGAAGAAGACGAGCCACTCCTAAATATCAGGGTCGCAAAGCTCACGCCGGAGCGGCAACGGGAAGCGAAAGAGTTTGCTTCGCGCCTGACCGAAACTGCGCGGGCAGAGCTCGATAGGCTGATGCAGCAGTCGGTGGTCTGGGATCCCGAAGACCGGACGCCGCAAGCCGCCGATTGATTTTTTCGTGCGCAACCCCTATGGTACTATGATCCGGTTGCCGGCTTCTTCCGGCGTGGCGATCGCCGATTGTTTCTCGGGGAACTGACCCAAGACAAAATCAACGTAGGCGCGGGATTTGGGGCGGCCGTTGGTGTGCGCGAATCCCATGCGCAATAAAAAAACAAGTGCGCGCAGGACTTCGGAGTCGCGCAAGCGCGAATATCCGATGTGCTTTTCTTCGGTCTCGCGATACTGCTTGAGCATCTCCTGAATTTCGGTTGCGACGGCTTGCTGGCTGAGACTGGTACGTGCAGCTTCGTAATGCAGACCGGAGTTCACCAGGGTTTCATAACTTCCGGCCAGCGACCCGAGAGCTGCCAGGAGATCGGCGTCGTTAATCGTTCGATCCTTCTGAATCGCTTTCGCCAGGGCAAAACTCAAGCCGACCAGCAGGTGCTCATGCTCATAAATAAATTGATCGCCGATCTCGACCGCCGGAAACAGCTTGGACTGGTCGAGATCGGTCAGCGGGCGCGGTTTTTCGTGCTGGCGTGCCTGAATTAAATAAGGGCAATCGCTCGGGCAGTCGAGCGTGACCTCGCGCTGCTCGCCGCAGCACGGGGCGCAGATGCGGCCGTGGAGGGCGGGGCAAAAGCGTTTTTCTTTGCGAATTTCGCAGATGGTGCAGGACAAAATGGACTCCGTTTTTTATTATGGCATGCGACGCGGTTTCGATGATTCCTGGGTACCCCCCTCCCCCCTCCCCCTCGGCTAGATCTATTAGAATCATATAGTTAGCGGGAGCGCTCCCGCTAGATCTATGATCTTAAAGG
>DASVWZ010000084.1:0-7657 GCA_036392935.1 Terriglobales bacterium
GGTCCAAACCGGGGACATAATTGACAAAACAGACCGGGGAGATGGTTGACAGTTTGGTCCGTTCACAGAAGGCGGCTAGAACAAAGCATGCCTTGGAAAGTGAGCGGAGTGGTGGAGAAACGCAAGCAGTTCGTGGAGGAGTGGTTATCGGAACAGTGGGCGATGAGCGAGTTGTGCGCCCATCATGGCATCTCGCGGCAGGCGGGATACAACACCGTGGCGCGCTATCAGCGGGAGGGCTGGCGAGGGTTGGAAGACCACAGCCGCGCGCCGCATCGCCATCCCAACCAGACGGCGCTGGGAGTGGAGGAGCAGATCGTGGAGCTGCGGCATGCGCATATGCGCTGGGGTCCGCGCAAGCTGAAAGCGGTCCTGGAGCGAGAGCGGCCGCAGGTGCAATGGCCGGCGGCCAGCACTATGGGCGAACTGTTGCGCCGCGAAGGGTTGGTGGTGCCGCGCCGCAAGCGGCGTCGCGTCGATCCTTACCCCGCGCCGTTCGCCGCTGCCGATGCACCCAACCGCGTGTGGTGCGGCGACTTCAAGGGTTGGAGACGCACCCGGGACGGCGACCGCATCGATCCGTTGACCATCACCGACGCCTGCTCGCGCTATCTGCTGCGCTGCCAGGCAGTCGACAAGACCGACACGGCGCGGGTGCAAGCCATCTTCGAAGCCGGGTTTCGCGAGTACGGTTTGCCGGAAGCGATCCGCACCGACAACGGCGCGCCCTTCGCCTCGCGCGCCATCGCTGGGTTGTCGCGGCTGGCGGTGTGGTGGATGAAGCTGGGCATTCTGCCGGAGCGTATCCAACCGGCACATCCCGAGCAGAATGGACGCCATGAACGTATGCATCTGACCCTGCAGCAGGAGACCATGTCGCCCATGGCCGCTACGCGTCGCGCCCAACAGCGCCGCTTCGACGAGTTTCGGAGGGAGTTCAATCAGCAGCGTCCGCATGAAGCGCTGGACATGCGCACGCCCGCCAGTTGCTACACGGCGTCGTCACGGCCGTTCCCGTCGCGAGTGCGCGAACCAGAGTACGGCAGCCCGGCTCTGGTGCGCCGTGTGTTTCCCCACGGGCAGTTTTTCTGGAAGTACAAAGACGTGTTTCTCAGCAAGACGTTGGCCGGCGAACGCATTGCACTGGAACCCATCGACGATCGCTGGTACACGATTTACTTTGCCGAGTTCGCCCTGGCCCGATTCGATGGCCACACCCGGACACTGCATCGCTTGCCCTCGGAGTGGGCTTCTACGGAGAGGGAGCAGGGGAAGGGGCTTGATCCCCTTCCCCTGCAACCCCATCCCCTAAACCCGGATCAAAATCTGTCAACTATGTCCCCGGTCTAAACTGTCAACCATCTCCCCGGCTGGACAAGCCTGGCAGAGGCTCGGCTTCAGCCGCTGGGGTTTGTTCTTCAGTGTGGCCCGAAACGCCACATTTCCAAAAATAATTCTTTCGGGAAGAGCGGCTGAAGCCGCTGTCCACTGAGCGTGATCGGCGCGACTGAACTCGTGCCTTCCCCAAAGGCCCGAGTAACTGCCATCCTTCCTGTAAAATCTAACCATCTCTCAGGACCCGTTTCCAACTTTGTCTTTTCTCTCGAAACTCAACCCGCAGCAGCGTGAAGCCGTCGAGACCGTCGAAGGCCCGGTGCTCATCCTCGCAGGCGCAGGCAGCGGCAAAACCCGCGTCATCACCTACCGCATCGCCCATTTAATCGAGAACCTCGGCGTCATGCCCGAGCGCATCCTGGCCATGACCTTCACCAACAAAGCCGCCGCCGAAATGGTCGAGCGCGTCGATAAGCTCGTCGGCGGGCTCTCCATCGCCAAACCCGTCATCTCGACCTTCCATTCCTTTTGCGTGCGCGTTCTCCGCCGCGACATCGAACAGCTGCGAATCCCCTCGAGAGATCCCGGCAAGCCGCCCATCGGCCTGACCAAGCAGTTCGTCATCTACGACGAAGCCGACCAAGCCCAGACCGTCAAATCCATCATGCGCCGCCTCGGTATCGACGATAAGCAAACCACGCCGCGCTCCGTGCTCGCGAACATTTCCTGGGCCAAGAACCACATGCTGGATCCGCAGGAGGTCTATCTCAACTCTGCTGACCCAAAGACCGAACGCGTCGCCCAGATTTACGCCGAATACAAAAAAGAACTGGCCAAAGCCAACGCCATGGACTTCGACGATCTCCTGCTCGAAGCCGTGCGTCTGCTGAAGGCAGTCCCTGCGGTACGCGAATATTACAACCAGCGCTTCGAATATGTCATGGTCGACGAGTACCAGGACACCAACCGTCCGCAATACGAACTCATGCGTCTGCTGGCCGGTACACGTCACAACATCTGCGCCGTCGGAGACGAAGATCAATCCATCTACTCCTGGCGTGGCGCCGATATCCGCAACATTCTGGAATTCGAGCACGACTTTCCCGAAGCCAAGATCGTCCGCCTCGAACAGAATTACCGCTCGACCCAGAACATTCTGCAGGCTGCATCCGCTGTCGTCTCCAACAACCGCAAACGCAAAGGCAAAACCCTCTGGACCGACCGCAAAGGTGGCACAAAAATCGGCTACTACGAAGCCCCCGACGGCGAGAACGAAGCCCTCTTCGCCGCCGATCACATCGCGAAATATCTGCGCCAGGCGGCCGATGAGGGCGAGAATGTCCGCGCCGCAGTTCTCTATCGCACCAACTCCCAGTCGCGACTCTTCGAAGAAGCCATGCGCCGCTACGGAATTAAATATTCCGTCGTCGGCGGCTTTTCGTTTTACGAGCGCGCCGAAATCAAAGACCTGATCTCGTATCTGAAAGTCATCCACAATCCCGACGACTCGATCGCTCTCATGCGCGTGATCAACACTCCCGTGCGCGGCATCGGCAAGACCACCATGGAGGTCGTCGAGCAGCTCGCGCTCGAAACCGGTACTTCGCTCTGGGGCGCAATCGCCGAAGCCATTCGCCGCCAGCTTCTTCCACAGCGTGCTTTGGCGGCACTGAAAAGCTTCAAGACTCTCATCGAAGATGCCCAGGCGATGCTGGCCGGAACTTACGTCGATCGTCTCGCCGACACATCATCCGAAACTAAGGAAGCCAACGAAACTGCTCCGGCGGCCGTCGAACTGGACGATCAGATCGCTTTCGATCCGGCGATGTTCGCCGCGCCGGACGCAGAGACCTCCGACATCCCCGACAACAACGCCAACGAAGACCCCGACTCCGCTTTCCGTACCCCCGGCGGCCCCGCCAACACCGCCGAAATCCTCAAATTCCTCATTGACCGCACCGGATACATCAAGCAACTCGAAGCCGAAGACACGCCGGAAGCCTTCTCGCGCATCGAGAACCTGCGCGAACTCGTCAACGCCGCCATGGACTCGCGCGACCGCGGCGAAACCCTCGACCAATTCCTCGATCACGCCGCCCTCGTAGCCGACACCGACTCCTACGACGAGCGCGCCCAACTAACCCTCATGACCCTCCACGCCGCCAAAGGACTCGAATTCTCGCTCGTCTTTCTCTGCGGCATGGAAGAAGGCTTATTTCCCCACTCCCGGACGTTCCTCGATCCTGACGATATCGAAGAAGAGCGTCGTCTCTGCTACGTCGGCATGACCCGCGCCATGGACACGCTCATGCTCACCCGCGCCGTCTATCGCCGCCGCTATGGCACTGATCTGCCTGAAGCCAGCATCCCGTCGCGTTTTCTGGAAGAAGTTCCGCCCGAGCTAATGGAAGAAACTGGAGGCTCCCGCAGACGAAGTACCACGCAAGCCGCAACCCCAGCGCCGCAAAGATCTGGGTTCGATCGCGAAACTCACTACTCCTACGAAGACGAAGATCAAAGCGCTGTTTGGGCCTCGCCAAAACCACAACAGCGCAAGCCGAGCCACACCGGCCCGAAATACAACTCCATCCAGAATGTCGCTGAGTTCTTCGCCTCGCGCGGCAAGCGGTTCAATCTTCCCAAACTCGCGCCCGAAGAGCCTTCCGGCAAGCGCGGATTTCGTCCCGGACAAAAAGTCCGTCATCCGAAATACGGCGAAGGATTGGTCTATCAGCGCGAAGGTGAAGGCGAAGAAGCCAAGATTACTGTACAATTTCCCAGGTTCGGCTTGAAAAAGCTGGTAGAAAAATACGCCCAGCTGGAAAAAGCCTAGACCGCTATTTCATCACGCAATTACTCAACAAAACTTATGGCCAATACCAAAACACTCAGTAAAGAAGAACGCAAGAAACATCGCCGCGCCTCGCGCAAGAAGCGCAAAACCGAGCATCCGCTCAAAGCCCGCGAATATGCTCGCGGATCTCAGAAGCGCAAAGTGAAAAAGCTGGCGCGCGGTCAGTCGAAGCGGTAAAGTCAGCGTAGCATTCAGCGCCCGGCCGGCGGATCGCACACCGCCGGCCCGATCGCAATCGCTCGGGGTCCCAGGAGAGCATATTGGCAGAGCCGTCAACCCAGCCTCCATCGTCGAAGGTCGAACGCACATCTGACAGCCAGCTCTTCTGCTGCAAGTCGATCGACAAGCTGATCTCGGACTCCGAAGAACCCGACCGCAAACTGAAAAAGACCCTCGGTCCGGTCTCACTCACTGCACTCGGCATCGGCGCCGTCATCGGCTCGGGCATCTTCACCGTCGTCGGCACCGCCATTGCCGGGCAGAAGTTCGACACTTCTTCCATCCTCAATGCGCCGCTGCTCGACTACGCAATTACGCACTCGGCCACGCTCGGACGCCCCGGAGCCGGGCCTGCCCTCGCCTTTTCCCTGATTCTGGTCGCCATCGTCTGCGCCTTCACCGGCCTCTGCTACGCCGAACTCGCCTCCATGATCCCCATCGCCGGCAGCGCCTATACCTACACCTACGCCACCATGGGTGAGTTGATTGCCTGGATCATCGGCTGGGATTTGATCCTCGAATACGCCGTCAGCAACATGGCGGTCAGCGTCGGTTTCGCCGCCCATCTGGTCGACATGTTCGATTGGTTCGGCTGGCACCCTGCGCTGCGCTGGATTTCACCCGCATACCTGCCCGGCGGCCTTACTGATCTCAGCGGCAACACACTCTACGCTCCCGGTTTTCATTTCGGCTTCAACATCCCCGCATTTCTTGTCGTCATGATTTTGACTGTGATCCTGGTGCGCGGCATCCGCGAGTCTGCGGAAGCCAATAACGTCATGGTCATCCTCAAAATCTCCGCCATCCTCGCCTTCGTGATCGCCGGCGCGCAATTCATCAACCGCGCCAACTGGCATCCCTTCGCGCCCCAGGGATGGTCCGGTATTCTCACCGGCGGGTCCATCATCTTCTTCACCTACATCGGCTTCGATTCCGTTTCCACCGCTGCCGAAGAGGCGCGCAATCCGCAGCGCGATCTTCCCATCGGAATCATCGCCACTCTGGTCGTCTGCACCGTTCTCTACATCGCGGTCGCCATCGTGCTCACCGGCATTGTTCCTTGGCACGCCATGCTTGACGATGCTGCGCCCGTGGCCAACAGCCTCAAAGGCCTGGTCGCCCGAACCGGTTCCAACTCGCTGCGCTGGATCGAACTCGGAGTGCTCTTCGGCGCCATGATGGGCATGATTTCCTCTTTGCTGGTCTTTCAACTCGGCCAGGCCCGCGTCTGGTTTGCCATGTCGCGCGATGGCCTACTGCCCGGCCTGTTCGGCCGCGTTCATCCCCGCTTTCGCACCCCCTCCACGGCAACCTGGATCGCCGGCTTCGTCGTCGGCATTCCCGCCGGCATTCTCGATATCGGCACCCTTGCCGATCTCTCCAACATCGGCACTCTATTTGCGTTCGTTTTGGTTTCCATCGGCGTGATCATTCTGCGCTATCGCGATCCCGCGCGTCACCGTGGGTTTCGCGCCCCTGGCGGCATTGCCGCGCCTGTTTTGAGTGTTTTTTTCTGCGTCCTTCTCATGTCGGGCCTGCCGATCTTGACCTGGCTCCGCTTCTTCGGTTGGCTCGCCATCGGCCTCGGAATCTACTCGCTGTACAGCCGTCACCACAGTGAATTCGCCCGCGGCAAATAAACTTCCACCTTGCGTTTGTTCACCCGCTCCGTGCACTGAGCCCCTGTGCGAATCAACAAACACCGTGCCCGCGTTACAATAGATCTAGGATGGCATCGTGATCGACTCACTCTTACAACGCAAAATCGAAAAGCGCCCCGGCAAAGTTCGCCTCACCGGACGAATCCTTTTCCTCACCGAAGATCCCGAACTCATCAAGCGCCAGCTCGCCGGCGAAGACCTGCCCTGGGACACGAAGAACCCCGCCAACAATCCCAAGCTGCGCGATGACATCTCCACCGACGAAATCACTCCCGCGCATTATTGTTTTTATTTCGACGAGACCCTCGGCGAGATCCCTTATCTGGGGCTGAAATGCGGCAATGTCACGCCCATCGGCCGCTCTGACGTCAAAAAAGGCGGATTCGTCTGCGCGGTCAGCGGCAAGCGCCGCGGCAAAGGATCGAGCCGCGAGCAATCTCCCTACGCCGAGATGTGTGCCGGCATTCAGTTGGTCATCGCCGAAAACATCGAGCGCATCTACAAGCAGAATTGCCAGAACCTCGGCCTGCTCACCACCACTGATTTCTCCATGATCGACAAAATTCGCAAAGGCGAAGAAATCCCGCTCAGCGAATTCACCGCCGGCGAAGATGAAATCACCCGCCAGGTCATCGAATACGGCGGCCTTTTCCCCTTCAACGTCGCCCGCATGCAGAAAAAGGTTTCTGTCCCGCCCATCAAAACCGCAAAGCGTCCCATGACCCTCGCCGAAAAAATCTTCGCCCGCCATATGACGGAAGACAACGGCTTCGTCAAACCCGGCGACACTGGCTTCGCCCGCGCTGACCTCCGTTTCAGCCACGAATACGTCACTCCGATGGCCGCAATTTTCTTCGAGCAGTACGTCGGCAAAGACGCCACAGTCAACGATCCCTCCACCATCCTTTTCTTCCGCGATCACCTCACCTTCCTCGACGAAGTCATCTCCGAAGAAAAGAAAAAGCTCGGCCTGCTCGATCTGGCCACGCACCTCAAGCTCAAGCAGCAGGATTTCGCCGCCAAACAAGGCATCAAACTCCACGGCGAGCTCAAAGACCGCAAAGGCTCCGAAGGCATCTGCCATTCCATCGTGCTTGAAACCTATGCCCTGCCCGGCCAGCTCAACATCGGCTCGGATTCGCACACGCCGCACGTCGGCGCCATCGGCTGCGTCGCCTTCGGCATCGGCACCACCGACGTCTTCAATAGCTGGATCACCAAAGATGTCCGCGTAAAAGTTCCCGAGTCCGTCAAAATCATCGTTCGCGGCAAGCGCCACCCCAACGTCACCGCCAAAGATTTCATTCTCAAAATTCTTAGTCTCGATTACGTCCGCAGCGGCAAAGCTCTTGCCAAAGTTATGGAGTACGCCGGTGAGGCCATCGAAGATCTCAGCGTCGACGAGCGCGCCACCATGACCAACATGGCCGCCGAAATCGGCGGATTCACCGGCATCGTCGCGCCCGACCAGAAAACCGTCGACTTCCTCGTCACCCGTCGCGGCATGAACCGAGCCCAGGCAGAAAAAATGATCGAAGGCCTCTACAGCGATCCCGACGCGCAATACGCCCACGTCATCGAGCTCGAC
>DASVWZ010000085.1:0-14571 GCA_036392935.1 Terriglobales bacterium
ATCTTGAGGTGCTCACGAACGAAACCAGTGCCTTCACAGCCGAATTGAGCCTGGCGCAGGCGCAGGGTAACGAACTCGTCGCTTTCGTCCAGCTATACCAGGCCTTAGGCGGCGGTTGGCAATAATTGAGGCCGTCACAAGGATCCTTGAGGCCGTTTTCACAGAACCTGGAGAAGAAAGGAGAAGAAAGACGATCGGGAGTCCGCCGGCAAACGGATAAGTCAGCGAATGGGAACCCCTTTGGGGAACCCACGACAACCAATCAGGATGTAAGTCATTGATTTAGATGGTCGGGGAGAGAGGATTCGAACCTCCGACCCCCTGGTCCCGAACCAGGTGCTCTACCAGGCTGAGCCACTCCCCGACAGGCCATTCCACGCCGGTGTGGAACAACGAGGCGCGGAGCCGAGGATCGCAATCCTCGACAAGTGATTATAACATTCGACGCTTGCAGGTTAGCGGTAAACTCCAGCGATTACGCGGAGGCGATGAGAGTTCGGGGCGTCCCAAGGTGAAGATAGAATGTTACACTCGTGAGTTTCTACTGAGAGGCAACGGTCATGAACATTCAGAGGGTCGGAGTGGTGGGCGCAGGCACGATGGGGAATGGCATCGCTCATGTGTTTGCGCGCGGCGGTTTCGATGTGATGCTGTGCGATGTGGAGCAGAGATTTTTAGATCGGGCGATGGAGACGGTTGGGAAGAATCTGGATCGAGAGGTGACGAAGAATAAGATCACCGCGGCGGACAAGAACGCGACCCTCGCGAGGATTCGGCCGGTGGTGGATCGCGCCAAGCTGGCGGACTGCGATTTTGTGATTGAGGCGGCGACGGAGAAGTTCGAGATCAAGACGGAGATTTTCCGCGATCTCGATCGGGTGTGCCGGCCGGAGATCGTGCTGGCGTCGAATACATCTTCGATTTCGATTACCAAGCTGGCGGCGCTGACCAAGCGGCCGGAAAAAGTGATTGGCATGCACTTCTTTAATCCGGTGCCGGTGATGAAGCTGGTGGAGGTTATTCGGGGACTGGCGACGTCGAATGAGACGTACGAGACGGTACGGGAATTGGCGGTGAAGCTGGAGAAGACGCCGGTGGAGGTGAATGACGCGCCGGGATTTGTGTCGAACCGGGTGCTGATGCCGCTGCTGAACGAGGCCATGTACGCGGTGATGGAAGGCGTGGCGACGCCGGAGGCGGTGGATGAAGTGTTCAAGCTGGGGATGGCGCATCCCATGGGGCCGTTGACGCTGGCGGATTTTATTGGGCTGGATGTGTGCCTCGACATTATGCGGGTGATGCAGAACGGGTTGGGCGATCCGAAATATCGGCCGTGTCCGCTGCTGATAAAGATGGTGGATGCGGGATGGTTGGGGAGAAAAAGTGGGAGAGGATTTTATAAGTACTAGCTTATGCCGGTTTATGTTGCCATGCTGCGCGGAGTGAATGTTGCCGGGCACAACCTGGTGAAGATGGCGGAGCTGCGCGGGTTGCTTGAAACGCTGGTGTTCGAGCAGTGCCAGACCTACATTCAGAGCGGGAATCTGGTGTTCAGCGCGGCGAAGGGATCGGAGGCGGAGATCGCTGCGAAGATCGCCAAGGGGATGGCGAAGAAGTTTGGATTCGAGCCGGGCGTGGCGGTGCGAACGGCGACGGAAATGGGGAAGGTGATCGAGCGGAATCCGTTTGTGAAAATGAAGGGCGTCGATGTGACGACGCTGCATGTGACATTTCTGTCTGGCGAGCCGGACACTGCGGCGGTGAAGAAGCTGGCGGAGTTGGCTGCGGCGGGGGAGGAGTTTCGCGGGAGTGGGAGAGAGATTTACCTGTATTGTCCGAATGGGTACGGCAACACCAAGCTGAGCAACAATGCGATCGAGAAGGTGCTCGGAGTTTCGGCGACCACGCGGAACTGGAAGACGGTCAACAAGGTGCGCGAGATGGCCTTGCAGTGCGGGAAGCCGGAATGAGTGAGCAGGCGGGATCGTCGGATACGGTGCCGTACGCGATGGGAGCGGTGCTCGGGATCTGTGCCGGGGTTCTGGATGTGAAGGTCGGCGATCTGCTGCTGACCGCGCTGTTTGTGCTGGCTTCGACGATGCTGTTGGGCGCGCTGAGCCCGCGGCGACCGTGGCGATGGGTGCTGGTGGTTGCCGTCTTCGTGCCGGTTGTGCAATTGCTGGCCTATTTTCTTATGACGGTGAAGCCGTACCGGGCGCAGATCTATGAGTCGTTCCTTGGCTTTCTGACCGGGGTTGCCGGCGCATACGGCGGGTCAGCGGGACGGCGGGCGCTGAACGAGCTGAGGAAGTAGCAGTTCCAACCTAGTTATATATTCATTAACATTTGGCACATTTTCGACCTGACTTTTTTGGGTTTGGGCTGGGTCGGGCAGCGTCAAGATCTGCGTCTAGCGCATATCAAGCACATGCGGGGGTATCGACCTAAAATATTGATTCCAATGGACTACAGAGCGGCCGTATCAACGTAAGTTGTTGATTATAAATATAGTTAGATATCAAAATATAGAAAACAAAGGAGTTGCTGGTATGATTGTTAACTTTATAGTTAATACGCACTATATTAATATGCGCACATCAAAGATAACAAGGCTGCCGATTGCTCTGTCCCACGTGGGAGAGGTGAGACGTTGCAAGCAACGTCTCTACCGTCGATTCGTTCATGCCCGTGCTTCAAAGATTAAATTGAATGGGGTTTCTGCCGCGCGCCGGAAGTGTTTGAAGCCACCGGCGGTTACGACTTCCCGCAAGCGCTTTTCGCCGGCTTGTGCACCCAGAGCCAGGCCTACTTCCTGCGAAAGCGAGGCCGGCGTGCACAGTAAAGTTGAGGCCCCATAAAAAGCGCGCCCAAGCGGGTGCAGATTGTCTTCGAGCTTGTCGCCGGCCGCGGGTTCGACAATCATCCAGGTGCCGCCTTTCTTGAGGCTGCGATGGACGTGCGCCGCCGCACCCACGGGATCTCCCATATCGTGCAGGCAATCGAAGAAGGTCACAAAATCATACTCAGCCCCGGGATAATCCTTCGCTTTGGCAATCTTGAATTCGATCCGGTCGCCAACTCCGGCATCTTTGGCGCGTTGTTTGGCGGTTTCAATCGATTTATCGTGGTAATCGAATCCGAGAAATTTCGACTTGGGATACGATTTGGCCATGAGTACGGTAGACGCTCCCAAACCACATCCGACATCGGCTACGGTAGCTCCCCGTTCCAGCTTCTCTTTCACCCCCTCGAGCGCGGGAATCCACGAGGCGACAAGGTTCGCCGCGTATCCCGGACGGAAAAAGCGTTCGGTGCCGACAAAGAGTTCATGATGATGCTCGTGCCAACCCATCCCCTTGCCAGTTTTGAAACGCTCCGCGATCTCTTCCTCAGACTTTACGGCAGCCAGAGCCAGTTGAAAGGCTCCGGGCAGAAATGCTGGACTGTGCTCGTCGGCGAGCGTAAACGCCTGCTCATCATTCAGGAAAAACCTCTCAGCCTTAGCGTCATAACTTACATATCCGCCCGCGGCCTGGTTGCAGAGCCATTCGCGCACGTAGCGTTCGGTCGTCTTCGTACGCTTGGCCAGTTCCGCTGGAGTTTGCGGACCGCCTTCGGCAAGGGCTTTGTATAGGCCCAGTCTTTCTCCCACGCGTACCAGCGCGGCATGAAAGGTCGCGCCAAAGTCATTGACGAAGCGGCCCAGCAGTTCATTGAGTTTGTTTGTATCTACCGACATTGTTCCCCCGTTGAATTTTTGAGTTTTGATTGCATATTGGAACGCGGCAGGACCGAGTTGGATCGGGTGCGTACCGGTTCGCGCGTCTATACTTGTCTCCCGGAAAACGGCTGCCGTCAATGCTTCCGCATTTCTCTTTCGATACCCTGCCAATCCCCCGATAAGTCATTTGCTCCCAACAAAATGTGGGCGTCGCGTGTTTCGTGCCATGCTAAACTTTCGAACAATGTGACGCAGGCCTATGCCTTCTACCCTTCCACCACTGGTGCGATTCGCCAATTTCGAAGTCGACTTGCGTGCTGGTGAGTTACGGCGAGACGGAGGCAAGGTGCGGTTGCAGGAACAGCCGTTTCTTTTATTGACCGTCCTGCTGGAGTCCGCCGGGGAGTTGGTCACGCGCGAGGAACTTCGGCGACGCCTTTGGTCCGAGGATACCTTCGTTGATTTCGACCATCGGGTGGCGGTCGCGGTAAGCAAATTGAGGGACGCGCTTCGAGACTCTGCCGAAAGTCCGAAGTTTGTGGAGACGGTGGGGCGCCGCGGTTACCGGTTTGTGGGGCAGATCGAACCTGCTCAAGCTTCGCTACCGGTGGAGGGTGAGACTTTATCTTCTTCTCCATCAACCGAGGGGCGACGACTTTCAACAGAGGAGTTTGACCGCCGGAGACACTCAAGAAGAAGCGTGCTGCTCTTGCTCGGCTCTGCCGCATTCGTGGTTCTGGTGTGCGTGCTGTTTTTGCCGAAATGGACGCGCGTGCAAAGGGAGAAACAACAGTTTTCGGCTCCCCGCAGCCTCGCGATCCTTCCCCTGCGCAATGCAGGACAAGACTCGAGCAGCGAATTTCTGGGATTCTCTCTGGCGGATGTGCTGATTACGAAACTGGCCTATGTGAGTTCACTCAATGTCCGGCCGTCGGCGGCGATTGAGAAATATCGCGGGACGGACATCGATCTTCAGAAAGTTGCGGCTGATCTGAAAGTGGACACTCTCTTGACCGGAAGTTTCGTTCGGGACGGCGACAACTTGCGAATTACCTACCAACTGGTGGATGCGAAAAGCGAGAAGATCCTGGGTCAAGGGGTAATCGATCTCAAGTATGACAACCTGCTGACGGTGCAAGACAAGGTCACGGGCCAGCTGATCTCAGAGCTGCAATTGAATCTTTCGGCGGCGGAAGCCGAGAGCCTGAGGCCGGAGAACCCGGTGAGCCCACTGGCGTACCAATACTTCCTGCAGGGATTGGATTTTCACGGGCAACACAAATTTCCGCAGGCAATCCAAATGTTCGAAAAGTCGGTTGAGATTGATCCCAACTACGCTCCTGCGTGGGCCTACCTGGGAGCTTCCTACAATTCGGATGCGGCGTTTGAGCTGGGCGGGAGTGAGCAATATCGACGTGCCCAGGCGGCGTACGAAAAAGCCCTGGCGATACGACCGAACTTGCTTGACGCTCAAATCTTCCTGGCAAATCTGTTGGTGGACACTGGAAAAGTTGAGCAGGCGGTGCCTTTATTGCGGGATGCTTTGAAGACGAACGCAAATTATGCCCCCGCTCACTGGGAGTTGGGATATGCCTACCGGTTCGCCGGAATGCTGGATGAATCGGTGGCGGAGTGCGAGCGGGCGCGTCAACTGCTTCCGTGGGTTAAGGGCAACGGATCGGTGTTGAACGCATACCTTTATTTAGGGCAATACCAGAAGTTTCTCGAGAGTTTGCCGGTCGACGATTCGTCGTTCATTGTTTTTTACCGCGGCTTTGGAGAATTTTACGAAAAGCAGTTTGACCAGGCGGGAAGAGATTTCGATCGCGCTTACGAACTCGATCCTACTTTGTATGCAGGAATTGGCAAGGCGCTCAGCTACTCCATCCAACAGCGGAATGCGGACGGTCTGAATTTGTTGCGCGAATTGGAAAGCAAAATCCGCCAACGGGGGGTTGGGGATCCAGAGGCGATCTACAAGATTGCGCAGGCGTATGCGGTGTTGGGTGACAAGACTTCGTCGTTGCGCACCCTGCGCATGAGCGTTGAGGCGGGCTTCTTCAGCTATCCCTACATCGCAAGCGATCCGCTGCTGAGCGACCTGCATGGCGCTCCAGAGTTTGCTGAGACGTTGGATGTGGCGCGTCAACGGTATGAGGCGTTCAAAAGATCGTACTTCAGCTAAAGCGTGGAATCCTACTTCGTTAGAAAAGGCGATCCAAGTCTCGCGCACCATGCACGACGCGAAGTATGAGCACTTGCTCGTCATCGAAGCGATAGAACAGAAGATGTTTCGGAAAGCCGGCGACGAAAGTTCGCCGAACGCCGCGCAACGCTGGCGACCGAAATGCACACGGAGTCCCAGATGCAGGGCGTCGCACCAGCCGGGAGACCGCGGATGTAACAGCCTTCTCCCAGCGTTGGCCTAATAGCGGTCCCGACTGGGTTGCATACCAGTCGGCTTGATCGAGAATGTCGGCCATCGCCGCATCGCTGAGGACAAGACGACGTCCCTTCATCGGCGGCCAGTGCGCGAGCGCAGAACGGCTATCAAACCCCTGCGGCGAATCTCGGACAGGGGAAGCTCGATCTTAGGACCCTTGGCTGCAGCGATCAGCTCCTGCTCGAGGTTATTGAGGCGGCGTTCCTTGTCCTGCCGGATCAGCTCACGAACATATTCGCTGGGAGTTCCCCAGTCGCCGGTGGCAACTTGCCCTTCCACGTATTCTTTTAGAGCCTCGGGCAGAGAGATGTTTAGGGAGGTCATCGCCATAGCTTCATAATATGGCAGTTTGTGAAGATAGACAAGAATTGTCAGCCGTGGTCAGGGAGCGTCAGGTTCCCATAGCCTGCAGTGAGAATAAGGTCGGGTGTGTGCACACCAACAGCGTCAAGAAAGGCATCGGCCACAATCATCTCCCTGGACGAAGCCAGCGGAGTGGATTGCTGCACCCCGGATGGGAAGATGAGACGTTGCAAGCAACGTCTCTACGGGGACTCATTAAATGCGAATGGCTCCGGGTAAGCGGAGCCATTGGCGTGAAAATGTGGTGTACGGCACTCTGTCCGACGTCAGTATCGGTCTAGCAGGGATCGAAGTCAAGTGACGAAGGAAGAGTATCTCTGCGTTGTCTCCCTGAGTTGCTTCTCCACAGACGGGAGAATGGACCCGGCGGGATTCGAACCCGCATCTACGACTTGGACAGAGTGTCGTGTTGCCGTTACACCACGGGCCCTGAGATGGAGTTTCGGCATTGGCCGGGTGTATATGCAAGGGTTCTTATCACAATTCTTTTCATTCCGTCCCGGATTGGGATAGATGTAGTGGGAGAAACGAGCGGGGTGAATTGCTCCACCCCGGATGGGAAGATGAGACGTTGCGAGCAACGTCTCTACTTGGCGGACAGGAGTGTCCGCCCCACACAATAGTTAAACCAGGCCCTGGTCCATCATGGCGTTGGCGACTTTGAGGAAGCCGCCAATGTTGGCGCCGTTGACCAGATTGCCGGGCGTGCCGTACTTCTCAGCTGTCTCGTAGCAGTTTTTGTGAATGGCGATCATGATCTTGTGCAGACGATCGTCGACTTCCTCGCGGGTCCAACTGAGGCGAGCGCTGTTCTGGGCCATTTCAAGGCCGGAAGTGGCGACACCGCCGGCGTTGGCTGCCTTGGCTGGGCCGTAGAGGATTTTGTTCTCGAGGAACAGCTTGGTGGCTTCGAGCGTGCTTGGCATGTTGGCGCCCTCTGCGACCAGCTTGCAGCCGTTGTTGATGAGGTTCTCGGCATCTTTCTTTTTGATTTCGTTCTGGGTGGCGCTGGGGAAGGCGCAATCGGCTTTGATGTTCCACAGCGGGTTGTGGTCGAGCTTGACGTCGGTGGGCATGAAGACGGCCTTCTTGAACTGGTCGGCGTATTCGCGGATGCGTCCGCGCTTGACGTTTTTTAGTTCCATAACGAATGCCAGCTTCTCGCGGGTGATGCCGTCGGGATCGAAGATGACGCCATCGGAGTCGGAACAGGTGATGGGCTTGGCGCCGAAGTCGAGAAGCTTCTCGATGGTGTACTGCGAAACGTTACCGCTGCCGGAGATGAGGCAGAGTTTGCCTTCCAGCTTGTCTTTTCTGGTTTTGAGCATTTCGTCGGCGAAGTAGACGCAGCCGTAGCCGGTGGCTTCGGGACGAATGAGCGATCCGCCCCAGCCGAGGCCTTTGCCGGTGAGAACGCCGGTAAATTCGTTGCGGATGCGTTTGTACTGGCCGAACATGAAACCGATTTCACGGCCTCCGACGCCGATGTCACCGGCGGGGACGTCGGTGTCTGGGCCGATGTGGCGCTGGAGTTCGGTCATGAAGCTCTGGCAGAAGCGCATGACTTCGTTGTCGCTTTTACCCTTGGGATCGAAATCGGAGCCGCCTTTGCCTCCGCCCATAGGCAGGGTGGTCAGCGAGTTTTTGAAGACCTGTTCGAACGCGAGAAATTTTAAGATGCCGAGATTGACCGAGGGATGGAAGCGCAGGCCGCCTTTGTAGGGGCCGATGGCGCTGTTCATCTCAATGCGGAAGCCGCGGTTGACCTGGATTTCGCCCTGATCGTCAAACCAGGGAACGCGGAACATAACGACGCGCTCGGGCTCGGTGATGCGCTCGAGGATTTTGGCGGAACGGTATTCGGGGTGCTTCTGCAGGACGAGGCGCAAGGAATCCAGCACTTCGACGACGGCCTGATGGAATTCAGGCTCGGCGGGATTTTTGGCTTTGACGATGGCCAGTATTTCCTCGGTGTAATCGCCCTTGGTTTTGGGCGGTGACATGACACTCATGGTGATTCCCTCCTATGGGATATGAGAATTGCGCGATGGTGTTGAGATTACGCGGATGGGACGATGGAACAAGCCGCACTCTGCTATTTAACACCTTATTAAAGCGTTGTGAAGGTGATTTCGCGGTGACTTCTGTCACGCGCAGGGGGGTGAGATTTGTGGAAATCGGCGAAGAAAGGAATGGCTCCTCAGGTAGGACTCGAACCTACAACCCTCCGGTTAACAGCCGGATGCTCTGCCATTGAGCTACTGAGGAGTAGAGTAATTACTTCTGGCTTGCAACCTCATTCTACCACCCTCATAATCCCGGGCAAAGGTAGCTATCGTCCACCGTCGGATTTCGACCAAATCCAAGGGGCACGGGCGGCGGGTGTGGTCAGGGTGACGGCTAGAGTGGTGGGGTAACGCCGTGGCGGAGGGCGAACATGACCAAATCGGAGTTGCTTTTCAGGCCGAAGTCTCCCATGATCCGGTACTTGTGAAAGGCGATGGTGCGGGGCGTAACGGCAAGCAATTTAGCTGTCTCCCGCATGGTGCGGCCCTCGGCCAACAGACGCAGGACCTCAACTTCCCGGGCTGTGAGATCGCGCTTGCGCTCGGGGCGCGGATCGCGAATGAATTCGTCCTGCAAGCCTTGAGCGATTCTTGGGCTAATGTAGGAATTGCCGCGCAACACTTCGCGGATGGCGTAGATGAGTTCGGAACCAACTGACTTCTTCAGTAAGTAAGCGGAGGCCCAGGCACGAGTGGCCTCATGGGCGACGGCGGCGTCTTCGTTGCTGGTAACAACTACCAATTTTGTGCATGGCAGTATTTTTCTTAGTTCGGGTCCGGCCGAGGTGCCGCTCAGCTCGGGCAAGCCAAGATCGAGGACGATGACGTCCGGTTTCCAGGCAGGAGCGAGCAGAAGCAGGGAGCGACCGTCCTGGACGGTGCCGATGACGTCAAACTCAGAGCTTAGAAGCTTCTTGAACGCCTCCAAGACCAAGGTGTGGTCCTCGGCTATAAGAATTCCGGGACGTCTCATCCTCACTCCGGTTCTCCGGGACATACCCTAACGCAAAAATAGCTATGCTGGCGGCTTTTCCAATCTGTAAACACTACTTCTTACTGCGGCCAATTCAAACCTGTCAACAATGACAGTGGGATGGAGCGGCGTTTTCAGGCTGAATGAACGTACTTCGGAGCCTGGGCGCAGGTTCGACCGATAGGAGTTCGCCATGAGATTCCGGGTATGGCTGGGCCGCGAGATTGGTGAGCAAGGGGCCGACTTCCGCGCAGGTCTTCGATTGACGGCTTGTTTGATTGTCCCGCTTGTACTGGCGCAGGCGGTTGTGGGACAGATTCCGATCCCTGCAAAGCCCGAAGCGACGCCTGCCGCGGTCCAATCGCCACCTCCAGATCCGTTGGGTCGAACGACACCGAGGGGGACGATTGCCGAATTCATCCACGCGGTGCGTCGCGAGGATTTTGTGTCGGCCGCCAGGTACATGCAACTTACGGATCAACAGCAGCCAAGAACCGAGCTGCTGGCCCGCGATCTGACCGATCTTCTGGATCGTTATCTCACGGAACCGCTGACGAATATCAGCGATCTGCCTACGGGGTCACTTAGTGACGCACTCGCGCTGGACCATGAAAGGGTGGGGCCGCTGACCATCAGCGGGAGACGGTTCGATGTGATTCTGGTGCGCGTGAATCGGCCTGAGGCCGGTCGGATCTGGCTGATTTCTTCGGCGACTCTGGATCAGGTTCCGGCGATGCACGAGATGATTGAGCGGACCTTTTTAGAGAAGGTCATGCCAGAGTCTTTTTTTCAGAACCGAGTGTTCGGTGTGGCGCTAGCCAAATGGATCGGATGGGGCGCATCGCTCGGGATTCCATTTCTGCTGCTTTGGCTTTGCTCCCGGCTGGTCGCCATTCTTCTCTCAAAGATTTCAGATCCCGAGCGCCGCACGCTGGCAGAATACTTCAACGCCAGAGTTCGATGGCCCGGCATTTTTGTCTTGACGCTGATCATTCACTCTCTCCTGGTGTTCTTCGCCGGCTTTTCCATCGCCTTCCGGACGACCTACCTGAGAGTCGTTCTCGTCGTTTTGGTGGTATGCACGGCCTGGTTGATGCGTCGGGTTTTCGTGCTTCTGCTGGAACGCACGCGCATTACGGTAAGGCGTCGAGGCCAACCTGGGACGGCATCGCTGATTCTGCTGATTGAACGGCTGTTCAACGCAATAATTGTGGTGGTCGCAATTTTTCTGATTCTCACCATCGCCGGAGTGGACACGAAAACAGCGCTGGCGGGGGTCGGCATTGGCGGCGTGGCACTCGCCTTCGGAGCGCAAAAGACGGTGGAAAACGTTCTGGGCGGGATTTTTCTGATAACGGACAAGGCGCTGGCGGTGGGAGATACGTGCTGCATATCCAACCGCATGGGGACGGTCGAGGACATCACATTGAGGTCGGTGCGGCTGCGCACTTTAGAGCAGTCGTTGTTATCGATACCGGCCGGCGCGCTTTCCCAGTCAAGCATCGAGAATTTTGCAACGCAGAGCAAGATATTGATACAGACGAATTTACATCTGCGTTATGCAACGACCGTGCAACAGCTAAATTCTGTACTCGAAGGGATTGGGAAGCTGCTGGCGGGGAATTCAAAGATTGAACCGACGACAGCGCGCATCCGGTTGATCGGATTCGGCGAACGTTCGATCAACCTTGAGCTGTTTGCTTATGTACTGACCTGCGACAATCTGGAATTCCTGAGGGTTCGTCAGAACCTGCTTTTGGAAATCGGAAATGTAATTGAATCTTCGGGCAGCGGATTTGCGATGCCGACGCAGTTTATTTATCTCGATCGCCCGTTGGATCAAAGCAACCGAAAAGAGCAGTCCAAAGAGGCCGATGAAACGGACATCAGGAAGGCTGGCTAGGCCGCTTAGCGTGCGGGGCACGAGGCGAGTTACCTGTCAAAGTTGACAGGTACAAAGGTTGGAATTCGGCGTTATGATGTTTCGACTTTGCCTCTGGAGAAACGATTTGTGAGGTCCAGCCATGCCAGCATCAGCCATGCCAGCACCAGCCATGCCAGAATCGGCCATCCCAGAATCAGCCGCGCCAGGATCAGCCATGCGACGAGCATCCACAGGACAATCCAGCCGCCCACGCATACTGATTGCAGACGATCACGCTCTGGTTGCAGACGCTCTGAAGAGCTTGCTTGAGGATGAGTTTGACGTAGTCGCGATTGTGCACGACGGGCGCGACCTGATTGAAACCGCACAAAAATTAAGGCCGGACGTGCTTTTAGTGGATATCGGCATCCCGGTTGTGAACGGCCTTGAGGCAGCCCAACGAATCAAGCGCCTGCTGCCGCAAGTCAAGGTCATTTGTGTGACCATCAACCGGGACCCCGGAGTTGTGGCAGAGGCTTTCCAGCGGGGAGCGTCGGGATATTTGCCCAAAACGGCGGCGGCCTCGGAGCTCAAGCAGGCAATTCATGATGTGCTGCGCGGTGAGGTTTACGTGTCTCCGCTGCTACAAAGCGATGATTGCGCTGCCGGCCAGTTCGCGATGCGATCGGGTAATCCGGTTTTGACAGAGAGACAAAGTGAGGTGCTGCAGTTGCTGGCCGAAGGGAAGTCGATGAAAGAAACCGCGGCCATGCTGAATGTGGCTCCGCGCACGGTGGCGTTTCACAAATACCGAATCATGCAGCATCTGGGGCTCAAGAACAACTCCGAAGTCGTGCAGTACGCTCTGAGACATCACGTTGTGTTCCGGTAGTCGAGCGTCTAAGGCATTTCATCTCTGTAAGAAGTAACAGTTCTGATCGCGTTCCCTTGATATGACAATATAGGTGGCGGGTGAGCGAGTGCGTCCGGACCAAAAAGCACTGAACCATGCCATTCTGAACCATGTCTTTGGATGAAAAACCGCGTGTGCTTGTGGCGGACGATAGCCCCGCTATGCTGGACACTGTGCAGGCGATGTTGGCCGCAGAGTTCAATGTTGTGGCGGCAGTGAATGACGGCCTGGAAGCCGTGGAAGCGGCAGCGAAATTCCGTCCGGACATTTTCATATTGGACATCACGATGCCGGGATTGGACGGCTTCCGGACTGCGCGTGAAATAAGGCGATTAGGGCTGTCGGGCAAAGTGATCTTCCTGACGGTAAACAGAGACGCTGACTACGTTAACGCCGCCTGTGCGATGGGGGCGAGCTACGTGGTGAAGTCCCGCATGTACTCGGACCTGAATTTGGCGATCAGGGAGGGAATGGCGGGGAGGACGTTCGTGTCGCCGGTCGGCATCGAATTGTCCACGAACTCCAAATGATGGTGCAAGTTTTTTCGCTTTATCTGCAGGACTGCTCGTCTTCCGTTGCCGAGCTGACCTGTATAAGATGACAGGTGCAAGTTAGCGCGGGTCGTCACTAGTCTTGTCCGTCGGGACTGTTAAGGATCGTTAGGGGTATCAATATGCCAACCGAGAAGCAAGCAGAACTGCAAAGGCTGACCGACAGCCGGGAAAAGAATATTCCGTGGAAAAAATGGGGGCCTTATCTCAGTGAGCGGCAATGGGGCACGGTTCGGGAGGATTACAGCGCCGACGGAGATGCATGGAACTATTTCTCGCATGACCAGGCCCGGTCGAGGGCTTACCACTGGGGTGAAGACGGACTGGGCGGCATCTCAGACGACCGGCAGCTCTTGTGCTTTGCGCTGGCGCTGTGGAATGGGCGGGATCCGATTCTCAAGGAACGGTCATTCGGTTTGACGAACAGCGAAGGGAACCACGGGGAAGATGTGAAGGAGTACTACTTTTATCTGGATAGCACTCCCACTCACTCCTACATGAAGTATCTGTATAAGTATCCGCAAGCGGCGTATCCGTATGGAGACCTGATCAGCGTCAACCGGAACCGGACGCGAAACGACTTCGAATACGAACTGCTGGATACGGGCGTATTCGACGAAAACCGATACTTTGACGTGTTCGTGGAATATGCCAAGAACACGCCAGAGGACATATTGATTCAGATCAGCGTGATCAACCGCGGGCCGGAGGCGTCGTCTTTGTGCGTGTTGCCGACTCTGTGGTTTCGCAATACGTGGTCGTGGTGGCCCGAGAAAGCCAAACCTTCGCTGACTGAGGTTCCTGCGAAGGCAGGCAGCGCTATCGCTGCCTCACATACGGAACTCGGCGAACGATTCCTGCACTGCGACAAGAAGATACCGCTTCTGTTCACAGAAAACGAAACCAACAACCAGCGCCTGTTCGGCAGGGCAAACAGCAGTCCCTATGTAAAGGACGGTTTCAATAATTGCATCGTGAACGGGCAAAAGGACGCGGTCAATCCAGAACAAGAAGGAACAAAAGCGGGAGCGCTTTACCAGATCAAAGTAGATGCGGGAGCGACAGCCACGATCCGGTTGCGACTAAATGCGTCATCACCTGACACTGCGATGGATCCTTTCAAGCAGTTTGAGGCAATTGTGCAAACCCGCCAGCGGGAAGCGGATGAATTTTACGGCACGGTCATTCCGCCAAGCGTTACTGAGGACGAGGCGCGGGTTATGCGTCAGGCGCTGGCCGGCATGCTGTGGACCAAGCAGTATTTCTGTTTCGATGTTCACAAATGGCTGGTGGAACATCAAGCAGATCCCATGACGCGGCAGGCGCGCAAGATGCGCAACAGCGAGTGGTACCACATGGTGAACGAGCATGTAATATCGATGCCCGACAAGTGGGAGTACCCCTGGTTTGCCGCGTGGGACCTGGCTTTCCACAGCCTGGCACTTTCGGCAGTGGATGTGGATTTTGCAAAAGACCAACTGGATTTACTGTTGCAGGAATTCTTTCTCCATCCCTCAGGTCAGTTGCCGGCTTATGAGTGGAACTTCAGCGATGTAAATCCTCCCGTCCATGCCTGGGCGACGATTTTTCTATATCGGACTGAGCAGGCCTTGCGTGGCCGCGGAGACCTTGAATTCCTGAAAAAATGCTTTGCCAAACTGATGCTGAATTTCAGTT
>DASVWZ010000086.1:0-1572 GCA_036392935.1 Terriglobales bacterium
GCCACACATTGACCGCTCTTCCAGCGCTCCCAGAGTTCAGCCTTCTGCTTCGGCGTGAACCATGTCCGTGCATTCCCCTCCATAACCACACCTCCTCATCTGGCAAGATTAGAAGGTGTTGCGTCGATCGGTTGAAATCGCCGTCAAAAGCAGACGTGAGGCTTTGAAACCGCGATGTCCGCTTTACCCCCAAAAGCGGACATTAGGCAGCCCGACTAGCTATCATTCGCGGCTGATTGCATTTGGATTTGGCAAAGGGCGCTGATTTGCCAAATAATGCCACTTCTGGAATGGGAGAAATTGAGCTGGAAAGCTGTCGACTGAAAAGGAGATTCTGCCATGACCGTTCAGGCAATGGGCTATTTCTGGGTTGGCACTTCAAAGCCCGATGACTGGACCAGTTTTGCTATCGGCCAGCTTGGGCTTCAGGCGGTTGATCGCGGCGGCGCCATGCGTGCGTTCCGCATGGACGACCGAAAGCAGCGCCTGATTGTCGACGGTGGGTTGACTGATGGCGAGCGCTTCTTCGGCTGGGAGGTCGCGGACGCGACGGCGCTCGATGCGCTAGCGGCGCGGCTGGAAAAGGCCGGCGTCGCGGTGCGGCGGGAAACCACCGCCGTGGCGGACCAACGTTGCGCCGTTGAAGTGATTTCCTTCCGCGACCCGGCCGGTAACCGTGTAGAGGCGTTTCACGGTGGTCAGATCGCTGATGAACCATTCCGCCCGGCACGGCACATAGCTGGCTTTCGTACTGGGACGCAGGGCATGGGACATGCCGTGCTGATGATGCCAGAAATCGACGCGGCCCTTACGTTTTATCGGGACCTGCTGGGCTTTCGGATAACCGACTTCATGGGCCCGCCGGTATCGCTGTATTTCATGCACGTCAACACCCGACACCACAGCCTGGCCATTGCCCAAGGGCCACACAACCGCATGCACCATCTGATGATGGAATTTTACTCCCTCGACGATGTTGGCCAAAGTTACGATATCGCCCAGCAGAAAGATCGTGTCGTGGCGAAGTTCGGTCGACATTCGAACGATCTCATGACGTCATTCTATATGCGCACGCCGTCGAAATTCCTGATCGAGCATGGATGGGGTGGCCGCGAAGTCGGGCCTGACTGGCAGCCAGGCGAGCTGAAATCCGCCGGCAGCTTTTGGGGGCACCAAGGGCTCTTCGAATCGCTGGCTGAACTAGCAACGCCAAATGCGCCGACACCTCCGCCGATGCCGGCTCCGGAGCCGAACCACGCACCACTGCAGGTAATCGACGGCAATTACGAGCGGATGAGCGGCGTCTGTCCCTGGTGGGATGCGGTGAAGCGCGGCAGCAGACCAATCTGAGAGCTTTTACCCAATCGCATCTTGGAGCTCGTCCATCCGATGTCTGCTTTACCCCCAATAGCGAACATTCGGTGGCGCCATAGCGATGTCCGCTTTGTGCCAAAAGCGGACGTGAGCAGGTGCAGCAAAGCGGCGCGCTTGGCCCGCGCTAATTTGTCTGTAACGATGCCCCGACCAATACCAACCGACTAGGATCACTATGAACCTCATCCGGCTTTATTC
>DASVWZ010000087.1:0-2673 GCA_036392935.1 Terriglobales bacterium
ATCAGAATCAGGATTGCCCGAAAGAGTTTCATAGAAGGTTCCCCAACCTGAACAGAATCCGACGAGCCCGCCGATTATAACAGGCGTAGCCAATCATTAAATTTCAGATCTCCAATGTTGGAAATCGCGTCGGCGTGGCGACGTGTTGGCCGCCGGGTCGTGAGTACAGCCTCAAGTGTCGAGTAGCAGGAATGAAACAGTCGCACCGCTACGCCACGCGCCAGTCTGCTCGTCTTAGACAAGACCGAGGACGAATGTTAGGCGGGGACTTCAGGCAACTGGTAAATGACTGGCCTGAAGGCAGGGGGCGGAATCGGTTTACCCTCGGCGTTCGCCGCGTCGATCCACGCGGCTTTGGCCCGCAGTACCTCTGCCAAGGCCTCTTCTGCGGTCTCGCCGAATGCAGAGCAGCATGAGAGGTCAGGAATGTCTGCTACGTAGCCGCCGTCTTCTTCGCTATAAAAAATGTTGATGTGGTAATCTTTCACTCCTCACCGCCTAAGGACAGACTATACCGTTCCACGAGCCCAAGCAACTGCTTCACCTGGTACGTGTCGTTAGCATATGAAATGTCCGGTTGAATTAGCACGTGATCTGTCCGCCTGAGGCGGTCGAAGGATAAGGCATTCTGCCGAAGGGAGGCAGAATGACCGATTATCCAGCGACCGCCGTGGAGCGGGCGATGAAGGTACAAGAAGTGATTTTGCGGGCGATGGCCAAGCGCATCACCTGGTGGCAGGCAGCGGAGATCTTGGGGATCTCCGATCGGAGTATGCGGCGCTGGAGGCAGCGGTATGAGGAGCACGACTATGACGGACTGTTCGACCGGCGGCGGGGAAAGCCGAGTCCGAAGCGGGTGCCGCTGGAGCAAGCCGAGAAAGTACTGCAGCTCTACCGGGAGAAATACTTCGACCTGAACGTGCGTCACTTTCACGAGAAGCTGCGGGAAGTGCATGGCATCCGGTTGAGCTACACCTGGGTGAAACTGGCGCTGCAGGGAGCGGGGCTGGTGAAGAAGGGGCGGAAGCGGGGGGTGCATCGCAAGCGCCGGCCCCGGCGACCGCTACCAGGAATGCTGTTGCATCTGGACGGGAGCCGGCACCAATGGTTCCAAGACCAGCGCTGGTACGACCTGATCGAAGTGGTGGATGACGCCACCAGTGAGACCTATTACGCGCAACTGGTGGAGGAGGAATCGACGCGCACGGTGATGGCGGCGCTGAAGGAAGTGATCGAGCGGAAAGGGCGCTTCTGCGCCCTCTACAGCGATCGGGGGAGCCATTTCTTCGAGACGCCGAAAGCGGGTGGGCCGGTGGACCGGCAGCGGCTGACGCAGGTGGGACGGGCGCTGAAGGAGTTAGGCATCCAGATGATCCCGGCCTACTCGCCGCAGGCACGGGGGCGAAGCGAGCGGCGCTTCGGCACTTGGCAAGGGCGCTGGCCGCAGGAACTGCGCCTGGCCGGGATCAGCGCGGTGGAGGAAGCCAACCGCTTTCTGCGGAAGACCTCCATTCCAGAGATGAACCGCAGGTTCAGCGTGCCGGCGGCGGAGAAAGGGCACGCCTTTGTGCCAGTTCAAGGCCAGGACCTGGACCGCATTTTCTCGGCGCAGCACGATCGGGTGGTGGCCAAAGATAACACCGTGCAGTGGGGAGAGCGGGTCTGGCAGATCGAGCGCACGCCGTGGCGGGGGACGCTGGCCGGGTGCCGGGTGACGATCTGCGAGCATCTGGACGGTCGGGTGACGATCGTCTACGGACCGCACGTGGTCGGGCGTTTCAGCGCCACGGGCGAGCCGCTGGAGCTTTCGAAAAAAGCGCGGGCGCCACGCTGTGGAAATGACGCGCCGAGGAAAGCCTGGAAAACTCTAAAAGCAAAGGCGAGTTTCCCACGCTTCCCTCCGCGCTTGGAAATCCGGCCACCAGCCAGAACGCCGGATTCCCACATTCCCACAGCGACGACGGCGGCGGGAAGGGTCTAAAGCTTAGAGGAGAAGAAAAGGCAAAACCGGACAGATCACTTGCTACAAAAACCGGACATCTTGACATGCTACCAACAGAAAAATCTAGCGCACAACTGAGATCGTCCCCCGCATCCGCGCCCTTGTACTCTTGCTTCGTCACAGTGGACACTTAGTGCTATGGCCAATTCGGATCGTAAGGATGGCGAGCGAGCGCGGTGGCGTGACGCCTGGAATCAAGTGATCTTCGGCCAAGATACTTTCGCCGGGCGGCTTTTTGACCTAGGGCTGATGATCCTGATTCTACTTAGCGTTCTCACCGTTCTGCTAGAGAGCGTGCGCTCGATTCGTGAAAGCTACGGCGCCTCTCTCCGGGTTGCGGAGTGGTGCTTCACTTCACTTTTTACAATCGAATACATCGCCCGGCTCATTTCGGCGGATTCCGCTAAACGCTACGCCCGAAGTTTCTTTGGCATCGTTGATCTGCTCGCTGTCGCCCCCGTTTACGTGAGCCTTCTATTCGGAACGGCCCACGCCTTCACCGTCGTGCGATCGCTTCGCCTGCTCCGCGTCTTCCGCATCCTGAAACTCAGCCAATACGTCGGCGTGGCGGCGAACCTGCGGATTGCCCTCAATGAGAGTCTGCGCAAAATCGCGGTCTTTCTTCTTGCGGTCGTAACCATCGTCGTAGTGGTCAGCGCCCTGATGTATCA
>DASVWZ010000088.1:0-30148 GCA_036392935.1 Terriglobales bacterium
AGGACATACGCAGCCAGTCACTGGGGAAACCTGGGAAGGCTGGCTGCAAACTGCCGGGCAAGTCTTGCCCTTACTCGTGAAGCCAGGAGACCGCCGCGAACCGATCCCTCAACCCCTTGCGCGTGTCAAAGGAGGATGTTATGCAGTGGTCTCGAGTTTTGCTGAGTATTCCTTTCCTACTGGCAGCAGCTTCGGCCGGCGAAATCAAAATCAAAGTCGCGGATCCGCAATCGGCAGCAGTATCTGGGGCGCAGGTGCAGTTGTTCCGTGGAAGCACAGGCGCGCCTGCGGCGACCGGTGAAACCTCCGGAGACGGCGAAGTCGTCTTTAACGTCCCCGCTGGAAATTATCACGCACGCGTCGCCGCTCAGGGATTTGCGCTCCGGATCGTGGATATCAAATCGGCTAGCGAGATTACCGTGCAACTGGACGTTGCCTCAGCTTCCGAAACGGTGGTAGTGACGGCATCCCGGACGCCGTTGCCGGTGCAATCCTCCGGGGCGAGTGTCGACACGCTCAACGGAGAGCAGCTACAGGTCATGCGGCCGGTCGCATCGAGCGACGCGATTCGATTCCTGCCGGGCGCAGTCATCAATACCGCGGGGCAGCAAGGTGGTCTGGCTTCGCTCTTCGTGCGTGGAGGCGATTCGACTTACAACAAAGTTATTGTTGATGGCGTCACTATCAATGAACCAGGCGGCACATTTAATTTCGGCAATTTTTCCATGACCGACATCAGCCATCTGGAGTTTCTGCGCGGCGCGCAAAGCACTTTGTATGGAAGCGATGCTATGACCAGCGTGGTACAGATGTGGACGGATACCGGTAGCACGGCGGTTCCTGAGCTTCGCTTCGGCGCCGACGGCGGAAACTTCGGTACCGCGCACGGATTTGCGTCTGTCTCTGGCGCTCGCGGACGCTTCGATTACGACGCCTTCGGGGATCAGTTCTACACCAACGGTCAGGGAATCAACAACGATTATTCGAATGCTTCGCAGGGCGGGAACATCGGGTTCGCGGTGAATGACGAAGTATCGCTCCGGCTGCGGGTGCGGAATTCTAACAGCTTCACCGGCCTTTCAGGCGAGTGGGGCAATTTCAATGGAACATTCATCCCGCCAAATCCCGACGCGTGGTCGCAACTGAAGAGCCTACTGGGCAGCCTGCAACTGACGGTCAACGCCCCCTCGGGATGGCAGCATCGTCTGACCGGTTTTGACTACAACTATCAGTACACCGATGTTGACCAGGGCGACCCGGCGCGCCTGGATGCTTTTGGCGATCAGTTCGATTTACCGTCGCACGAAGTGGATCACATCAACCGCGTGGGATTCGAATATCAGGGAGACTATTCAGAGCGAAGCTGGACTCATACCACGTTTGGATACCGCCTGGAGAATGAGAACGGATTCATCGGGGACCTAGATTATCCGCCGCAAACCCATGGACAGCGCCTGAATCAGGACTTTTACGGGCAGCAGCAAATCAGTTGGAAACGGTTTGACGTAGTCGCGGGCGCTCGTTTTGTGCACAGCAGCGTATTTGGCAATATCGGAATTCCGCGGGTTGCAGCGACGTTTTTGGCTTGGCGCGGCAACTCGAAGCTCTCGGGGACGAGGCTACGATTTTCTTACTCTGGCGGTTTCAAAGAACCGAGACTGGAGGAGACTTTTGCCGGACCCCCGTACACGATTCCGAATCCGAGTCTTCTGCCGGAACGCAATCGCGCTTTCGATACCGGATTCCTGCAAAACCTGTTCAACGATCGTTTCGTGTTTTCCGCGATCTACTTCAACAATCTTTTTACCGATCAGATCAACTACGTGACGGTGAATCCGGTGACCTTTGTCGGCGAATATGTCAACGTGAACAAAGCGTTCGCGCAGGGCGCCGAATTAGGGTTGCAAGGGAAAATCGACTCGCATTGGACGGGAAACCTTGCGTATACGTATACGTCGACGGAGATTCTCGATAATCCAGCCCCAATCAACTCTCTCTATGATGTGGGTATGCCGCTCTTGCGGCGCCCGAAGCATTCCGCGACGGCGTTGATCAATTATCTGGGATCGCGATGGGCCGGGAACGTTGCTGCCAGCTATGTCGGCCGCCGCCCGGACTCGGATTTTCTCGGCTACAACGTGAACTACGCCGCTGGATACGTTCGCATGGACCTGGGCGGATGGTACGCGATCACACGTCGCATCACTGCGTACGCTAACATCTCCAACGTGCTCGATCGACATTATTGGGAGGTGGTCGGGTATCCAGCGGTCGGGTTTAATTTCCGGACGGGGTTGCGGTTCAGGATCGGTGGAGAATAGATCTTAGGCGTCGCGCACCGCGGCGCCAGATGCGTCGTCGTGTTGAGGGCGCCGTTTTTTCCCGAGATAAGTGCCATTGTGGTTGCCGCTCACTGGGGTGGACACTAGCGCCGCGTCTGCCAACGCTTTGCGGTAATTGGTCCGGACGATTGAGAGCTTTTGAACTTCGGATTCGCCCAACGGCTTCTGACGCCCGAGCATGTGTGTGACCAGGGCGATCTGCGCAAAGTGCTCGACGGTTTCCATTTTCATGTATGCGTTTTCCAGGGTATCGCCGTAGGTCACGACACCGTGGTTTGACATGAGAATGGCGTCATAGTCGGCCACGAGTGGATCGAGCGAATCGGCCAATTCGCGCGTTCCTGGAGTGCCATAGCGGGCCAGGGGAATCGAGCCAAGCCCGATGACGACTTCGCAGACAAGCGGTTGGTTCAACGGTAATCCCGCGGCCGCGAATCCGGTCGCGGTCGGTGGATGCGCGTGCACGATGGCGCGAACGTCAGGTCGGCGCTTGTAGATGAGAAGGTGCATGCCGACCTCGCTGGAAACGGCTTTGCGGCCGTTGACCAGCTTGCCATCCAGGTTGGTCGTCACAATGTCGCCGGTACGAAGATCACCCTTGCTGGTGCAGGTTGGGGTAATCAGAATCCGATCATCGTCCAGGCGGACGGATAAGTTACCGTCGGTTGCGGCAACGTATCCGCGCTGGTGCAACATCTTGCCGTAGTGGACAATTCGGCTGCGATATTGTCGTTGGCTGATCAAGCGATTCAGGGCGTGCCCCGAGCACGGGCCACCCATGATGTTAACCCAGGCGGGAACGACAGACAATGCGTATCTTCTTTTGGCTGATGAAGGATGGATTCTCTCAATCCGCCTTTTCGCCGCTGCAGACCGCAATACTTATAATCGCATCGTGCTGGTATCTGAGTTCGATTATTCGCTGCCGGCGGAGTTGATTGCGCAGGAGCCGCTGCTGGACCGTTCCGCGTCGCGGCTGTTGCGCCTGGTGCGCGATGCCCAGAAACTAGGGGACCACATGTTTCGCGAGTTCCCGTCGTTGTTGCGGCCCGATGACCTGGTTGTTTTCAACAATACGCGAGTGTTTCCGGCCCGGCTGCTCGGCCGAAGGTCAGGGGCGAGAGCACAGGCAGTGAGCGCGCACAATCCGGCGGCACGGGATTTTCTAACAGGAAAGGTTGAGGTTCTTCTGACCCGGCAGTTATCTGAGGAGCCGAATGAGTGGGAGTGTCTGGTGCGGCCGGGCAGAAAAATCGGAGTCGGAGAGCAGATTTTCTTCGGGGAGTCCGGCGCTGCAGAAAAAGCCGAACTGCAGGCGGAGGTCATTGCGCGAAGCGGCTTCGGTGAGCGGCAGATTCGATTTAACCCCGCAGGAAATTTCTTTGAAACGGTCGAGCAGTTGGGCCATGTGCCACTGCCGCCGTACATCGATCGCGCGGATGATCCCACGGATCGCGAGCGCTATCAGACGGTTTATGCGAGTCAGCGGGGATCGGTGGCAGCGCCGACAGCGGGATTGCACTTTACACCGGAAATCCTGAACGAGCTTCGCACCCGGGGCATCGAAATCGCCGAAATCACTTTGCATGTGGGATTGGGAACTTTCCAGCCGGTCAGGGAAGCAAGAGTCGAAGACAACCATGTGCACAAAGAGCGTTTTACGATTCCGGCGGAAGCAGCACAGAAGATTAATCGGGCTTTGGAAAACTCACGCCGCGTGGTCGCGGTCGGCACCACGACGGTAAGAACGCTGGAACATTCTGCTGCGCAAGCCGCAAATCGCAAAGTTGCTGCGGGAAGCGGTGAGGCAGACATTTTTATTTATCCGGGCCATAAATTCCGCGTGGTTGGTGCGCTGTTGACCAATTTTCATCTGCCACAATCCACCTTGCTGATGTTGGTTGCGGCGTTTGGAGGAAAAGATAAAGTGATGGCCGCTTACCAGCGCGCCGTCCAGGACAAGTACCGGTTTTACTCCTACGGCGACTGCATGTTAATCGAATGAACTCGGCTTGCAGCACGCAATGCGCGCTATACTAACAACTTTGTGAGGTGAGGTATGACGACATCCGTTCCGGCCCGGCCGGTTTCAATTGATGATTTTGTTTCTGAGTTGCGAAAGCTGGATGCGGCCGCATTCGAAGAAACTCCGCAGGTTTTGCAACTCATGCAATCGTTCCCGGTTGCGCCCGAAAGCTTGTCGCAATATCTGACCTGGGATCGTCAGCATTACACCCGCAACCTGATCGACAAGACAGCGTTGTATGAACTGATCGCGATCTGCTGGGAAGTGGGGCAGGCGAGTTCGGTGCACAACCATCACGATCAGAACTGCTGGATGTCGGCGCCGATGGGGAAACTCCATGTAGAAAATTTTCACCTGGTTGTACAGGATTTGAACGCGGGCACATGCAAACTGGAGGCGGCAGACACCGTGGAAATGAGTCCGGCGTGCCCTTGCGCAGTGAATCCCCTCGATCCTGTGCACCGGGTCTATAACCCGCGCGAGTTTGGCCGGCGTGCCGTAAGCCTGCACGTATACTCGAGGCCATTCGACGAGTGCCTGGTATATTCGCCCGAGCAGGGCACGTGCGGCGAGATCAAGCTGCATTACAACACCGAGTTTGGGAAGGTGTGCGGGTGACTTTGGTTATGGCCAACCGGCACTAGACCACTGAAAAACGCTAAGGAAATGTGGGATTCTTGCCGCTAAGACAGAAATGAAACGGCAATGAAACCAGCGCTATACTTTTTCGCTCCTTTTCTGGTCCTGCCACTATTGTGGATCTATTTTTCCTATATTCGCGTCCACCCTCCCCAGAAGCCGCCGCTGTTGTCGACGGATCAAATCAAGGCAGTCGTGCCTGAGGATGCCTCGCCGAAAACATCGCTGGACCCGCAGCCAGCCAAAATCGAAGGTCCGACCGTGGTAGCGAGCGCCATGACGCCGCTCGATCACGCCGATGCCATCGCCGTTCCGCCTTCGCAACATTTCCTGCGCCAGCGATTCGTCCTGAAGGACCGGCAGGATTTTCTCTTCGTCGTGCCGCCGCACACGGTCAACCCAAAATTGCAGGGATCGTTCCAGGCATTCATGACGTCAGACAACGGCGCGGCCAGCCAGGCATCGGTTGAAATTGACTTCGCCTTGATGGATGAGCACCAGTTCGACGATTTTGTTCACGGTAGACGCGCGGATGCAGTCTATGAACAGCCGTCCGCGGGCCAGACCATTAACTTTGCGATTCCTCCGACACATGAGTACGAGCGACATTATCATCTTGTCTTTATGACGCAGTCGCCCCATCCCGCGGTGGTCAACGCAGACTTCACCGCGATCTTTCAATAACCAATGTCTGCGTCTCCCAGCGGGTCGCGGGTCCGCAAAACCGTGCTCGACGCTGCTAAACTGAATCATTGCCTCCCGTCAGAAAATCTTCGACCATTGCGGCTGAGAGATCGCCGAATGAGGAAATTCCTGCCTCTTCTGTTTCCTCTGCAAACAAGCCACAAATCGTACGGGCGGAGCCGAACCGCATTTTCCTCATCGACACGATGTCATTCATCTTTCGGGCGTATCACGCCATGGTGCGGCAGCGGGGCATGTCGACAAGAACCGGCATTCCAACAGCGGCCACCTATGTTTTCGTGAACATGCTGCGCAAGCTGAGAGAGGATTTTTCTCCGCAATACCTCGCTGCCGTCTTCGATGTGGCCGGTCCAACGTTTCGCGATGCGCAGGCTGGAGCAATGACTACGGTACAGAAATTCGATCTGAAGACGCAGACCTTCCGGGAAACTGAATATCAGGGATACAAAGCAAACCGTGCTGAAATGCCTGCCGATCTCGCTCAGCAGGTCCCGTACATTCGCCGCGCGCTGGAGGCCTATCGAATCCCCCTGATCGAACTGCAAGGCTACGAGGCTGACGATGTAATCGGCACGCTGGCTCACAAGGCCGTGCAGCAGGGCCATCCCGTGTACGTGGTTTCGAGCGACAAAGATATGTTGCAACTCGTAAGCGATCAGGTTTGTGTTCTCAATCCACCAAAAGACAATTTGATTTGCGATACGAAGAAAGTTGAGGAAATTCTCGGTGTGCCGCCGGAGCGCGTGATCGATGTGATGGCGCTTCGCGGCGATTCCATCGACAATATTCCCGGCGCGCCCGGCATTGGCGACAAAGGGTCGGTCGAACTGATTCAGCGCTTCGGATCGGTAGAAGCGGCGCTCGATCACGCAGCCGAGGTCGAGCGGAAAACCTATCGCGAGTCGCTGCAAAACAATCGCGAGCAGATTTTGCAGAGCAAGCAACTGGTAACCATCGACACTAACGCGCCGATCAATCTGGATGTCGCTGCCATGAAGGCTGGCGAACCGGATGCTGAGGCGCTGCGCGCGCTGTTTTCCGAACTGGAGTTCACTTCGCTGCTGAAGGATTTGCTGCCGGTCGCAGAAGTCAGCGAAGCGAAATACTCAGTAGCGAAGACGCCGGCAGATGTACATGCGGTTTTGAAGAGAGCTGCCGGCATTCCGCTCGCCGTCGCCGCGGAGACGAATGCTGTTGAAACCGACGATGAAGACGATGAGCAGGGTCCGCAAACTGGATTACTGCCGCTGGCTGCGCCTGAGCCGGCCGCCGATCGGCCGCTAACCATAGCAATATCTGCCGAAGCGGGTGTCGCTGTCAGCGCCGTGATCACCGACGCAAGCGATATTGCGCAGCACTTGAGCGCAGCGCTCGCCGATTCTTCGATCGCGAAATCCGTACATGACTGGAAGGCGGTTGCTCACGCGTTGGAAGAGCGAGGCATTTTGCTCGCTGGTGTGCAGCATGATCCCGCTCTGTATTCATACTTGATCAACCCGACCCTGTCCTCGCAGGCGCTCGCGGATCTGGCGCTGCGCCAGCTGAATCTGAAGCTGAGTGGTACCTTGCCTGAAGCCGCAGATATCACCTCACGTCTGACTGGGCTGCTGCGGCGCGAAGTCGAAGAAGCCGGTCTGCTCAAAGTTTATGACGAGATCGATCTGCCTTTGGTTCCAGTGCTAACCCGGATGGAGCGGGCCGGCGTAAGAATCGATCGTCATGCGCTCGCCCAGATGTCTGCACGCCTTGAACGTGAGATCGCGGCCAAAGCAAAAGAAATTTACGAACAATGCGGCGTCGAGTTCAACATTGGTTCGCCTAAGCAGCTCGGCGACGTTCTCTTTAACCGGCTAAATCTACCAAAGCCAGTGAAATATGGAAAGGGCAAGACCATTTCGACTGCTGTCGATGTGCTCGAGGGACTCGCCGAAGATCATGAAGTTCCTAAGCTGGTGCTCGAATATCGCCAGCTCACCAAGCTCAAGTCAACTTACGTCGATGCGCTGCCGGCGCTGTTGAATGCCACCAGCGGCCGCTTGCATACCACATTCGATCAGGTTGGGACCGCGACCGGCAGGCTGTCCTCCGCCAATCCGAATCTGCAGAATATCCCGATTCGAACCGAATTAGGCCGCGAGATTCGCGCTGCATTTACAGCTGATCCCGACCACGTATTGCTTTCGGCGGACTACTCACAGATCGAGTTGCGCCTGTTGGCGCACTTCTCCAAAGATCCGCTGCTGGTCGAAGCGTTCCGTAAGGGCGACGACATTCATACTCTGACTGCTTCGCAGGTATTTGGGGTGCCCCCGCTTATGGTGACCGCCGATCATCGCCGCCAGGCGAAGGTTGTGAATTTCGGTATCGTCTATGGATTGTCGGCATTCGGATTGTCGCAGAGCCTCGACATAGAAACTTCGGAAGCGAAGCAATTCATCAATGCCTACTTCGAAAAATACAAAGGCGTGCGTGCGTTCATCGACGCCACTCTGGAAAATGCCCGTCGTGACCAGAGCGTGAAAACCCTGTTCGGCCGGGTGCGCCCGATCCCGGACATCAACAGCAAGAACGTGAACTTGCGCGGATTTGCCGAGCGCACGGCGGTCAACACGCCTCTGCAGGGAACTGCAGCCGATTTAATCAAGCTGGCGATGATCCGGATCGACGCCGACCTGCGAGCCCGGCGATTGAAGTCACGCATGACGCTGCAGGTGCACGATGAGCTGGTATTCGAAGTGCCTGAAGCCGAGATCGACATCATGAAACGCCTGGTTCGCCAGTACATGGAAGACGTGCATCCCCTCAATGTTCCGCTTGTGGTTGATATCGGTGTCGGGCCGAACTGGCGGGACCTGGAGTAGGCCATCCTTACTAACTCTCGCCAATCGGAAGCTCCGCTTCGCCGCTTTCGCGCTCCGCAGCTTCCCGCAGCAGCCTTCGCTCTCTCGCATGTGAAATCCGGCGGGCGCGGATTACGCGGCGCAAGCCAAACCAGTAGAAAAACCAGCAGAGAATCGCCGCTGCAGCCAACAGCAGCATCAGATTTCCTACCGCCGCCAGGTTAATCAGGGTTCTCACAGCTAAGCTGTTCTCCGTCTTCTTCATTCGACGCGAAACCGTCCGTTCGGCCCGTAAGTCCTTTATTTGCACGCGGACCAAAGCCGCACTCGCCCGGTGACGTTCGTTACCTTTCCACATCATAGCTTGGCGCGTCAGGATGGGAACACCATGCGTAAAAGTTGTCTGCTGGCACTCGGTCTGTTGGCTCTGTCGTGCCTGGCGCAGGCGAAGCAACTGGCCGTCGTGACGGAGAAATCCAATGCCACCTCGAACCTGAGCGCGGCGGATTTGGGCAAGTTGTTCCTTGCCAAAACTCGGACTTGGCCGGATGGCAAGCCAGTGGTCATTGTGGTCCGCGACCTGACATCGCCCGAGATGCAGGTGGTGCTGCGCAAGGTTTTCAATATGACGCCCGCCGAGGCGCGCAGCTTCGTCAATGCGCACCATGAGGCAGTCGTCGTGGCTGATTCCGACGAGTCCGTGATCAAGTACGTTTCGGGTACGCGCGGTGCCATCGGGATCGTGGATCTTTTTTCTCTGACCAAAGACGTGAACGTGGTCAAAGTCGACGGCAAGCTGCCGGTCGAGCAAGGTTATTTTCTAAAGGGAGACTAGTGATGGCCGTCGTCCATTTGCTGCGCAAAACAAACGGGATGGTGGGGATACTGCTGCTGTTCGGAGCAGCCGCATTTGCCCAGATTGATCCACAAACAGCAGTCATGCCGCTGACCACCAAATCGCCAAAAGTGCTTCAATTGGTGGATCAGGCGTGGAAGCTGAATCTCGATGAAGTTGAAACCGAGAAGGCAGTCGAAGTTCTTCAGAAAGCGGTTGCCATCGATCCCGATTTTGCCTTTGGACATCAGCTCTTGGCATCGATCAGTTTGGATCCGCGCGAGCAAGTATCAGAGCAGCAGCTGGCCTACAAACTGCGTGACCATGCCAGCCCGTCTGAACGGTTGGCGATCGAGTGGTGGCAGGATTCGTCGGACCACCAGCTGATTTCCGCCATCACCAAGATGAACGATCTCCTCAGCCAATATCCCCGGGACCGCTGGGTGGTGTTCCTCTCTACCTGGTGGCTGCAGGCCAACACTCAATATGCGCGCTCCATCGCCGTCTACGAAAAATCGGGACTCGACTCTCCGGGCCTGATTAACAACACCGCCTATTGTTATGCCTACATGCGCCAGTTCGACAAAGCTTTCGCGTGGATGGATAAGTACGTCGCCGCTCTGCCGAACGACCCCAACCCGCAAGATTCCTACGCCGAGATTCTGCGCATGGCGGGACATTTCAGTTCCGCGGTCGATCACTATCGCAAGGCACTCGCCATCAATCCGAAGTTTTATTCCTCGGAGTTCGGCATCGCCGACACCTACTCGTTAATGGGCGATCAGGCCAAAGCGAGGGAAGAATACAAGGTCGCATTTCAAGAATTCCCCTCGCTGCCTGAATTGCATCTCGTCCAATGGAAAACCCGCGAGGCGATCACCTATGTCCGGGAGAGCGACATTCCCGGCGCCGACAAAGCCTTTCAGGCGATAGCCGATTACGCGCATAGCAACAACATGCACCAGGTGGAAGCTGATATCTACCGTCAGATGGCGATGTACCAGATGGATCCCAAGCGGACAACGGCTTATCTCGACCAAGCGGACGCTGCTGTCGATGAAGCCACGAACGCCATGCCGCTGTTCTTGCAGCAGGAACAGGCGCAGATCCTGCGCGCGCGCGTGGAACTGGCAATTCGCACGGGGAATAAAGATATGGCTAGGACCAATCTCGCCAAACTGGCCGATCTTTCGGACAAAGCCAACGATCAGGTCATTGAAACCGCGTACCACGGCGCGGCCGGAGCCCAGCTCTTCACCCAGAAAAAATATGATCAGGCGATCTCACACCTGGAAGAAGATCCCAGCAACGCTCTGTCTTTGAAGTTGTTGGCTGCGGCCTATCAGAAGATCGGATACAGCGCCGGCATGAAGCGTACCGATGACACGCTGGCGAATCTGAACGATCCCTCGCTGGAGCAAGCGCTGGTTGTCCCTGCGTTCCGCAAGTGCTATGAAGATCCCACCTGCGCAGGACGTACGGCAGCAGCGCTTCGCTAAGAGATTTCTCGCGACTAAACAAAAACGCCCGGCCAGATCGGCCGGGCGTTTTTCTAGCTCAACATCGACTACGCCTTGATCTCGTCTCTCTCGATCACGCCGTCCTTGATGTAAATAATACGGTTCGCATATTCGGCGATGTCGTGTTCGTGCGTCACCAGCACGATCGTGTTGCCTTCTGCGTGCAGGCGGTCGAACAATGCCATGATCTCGTTGCCCGTCTGCGAGTCGAGGTTGCCGGTAGGTTCGTCCGCCAGAATGATTGACGGACGGTTCACCAGCGCGCGGGCAATGGCGACACGTTGGCGCTGTCCGCCGGAAAGTTCGTTGGGCTTGTGGCTCAGTCGTTCGCCCATGCCGACCGCAATTAGTGACGCCTTGGCACGCTCGGTCCGTTCTTCTGCCGGAATGCCCGCATAGATCAGCGGCAGTTCAACGTTATGCAACGCCGTCGCGCGCGCCAGAAGATTGAACGTCTGAAACACGAATCCGATTTCCTTATTGCGGATGCGCGCCAATTCATCGTCATCCAGCTCGCTGACCAACTGATGGTTAAGCCAATACTGGCCTTTGCTGGGCGTGTCGAGGCAACCGATCAAGTTCATCAGCGTAGACTTACCGGAACCCGAGGGTCCCATGATAGCAACGTATTCATTGCGCTGAATGTTCAGATTGATTCCGCGCAGCGCATGCACCTGCTGCTCCGAGCCCATGTCGTAGGTCTTCCACAGATCGATGGTCGCGATCATGGACGATTCGGGCGGAACCGACGCGGTTGGTTGCGAAATGTTGATGACTTCTGCGGTTGCCATAGCTTTCTCCCTGTCCTGTTGGGACAACTTATCGCTCCCTGTTGCGCGGTCCTTCTTTGGACGCGCCAGCTATCTATTAGTTAGGTGTCAACGGTTTTAGCTCTGGTCTTCTTCTTTCTTGGGGGCGGAATTGTCGACTTTCACGCCGGTACCCGGTTTCAAGGTGCGCAAGATCTTGAAACTGCCAGTCACAATTTCGTCGCCTTCTTTAACGCCCTGCAGAACTTCGATGTCGGTGGTTCCTGCGATTCCGGTGGTGGCCGGAATAAAATCAGCCTTCCCATTGCGCACCACGAATATGCCTTGGATGTCTTCCTTATCGCTGGTCGCGGGTTTCTGGGTTGCGGCCTGCACCGATCCCTTTTCATTTTTCTCAACCAAATCTTCGGGACGGCGAATCGTCAACGCCTGAATCGGGACGGTGAGAACGTTGCTCTTGGTTGCGGTCGTGATCTTAGCCGTGGTTGAAAGGCCCGGACGCAGGTCCTGCGGAGGATCTTGCAGCGTCACCACCACCTTGAAGTCTTTGGCTTCCTGAGTGGTCGAAACCGACTGCGAAGTCGAAACCCCGGTCGAACGAACAATGGCGTTGTCGCCAATTTGCGTCACCACTCCCTTGAAAGTTTTCTTCGGAATCGCATCGATGGATACCTCGACCGGCTGTCCAAGCCTTACGCTGACAATGTCAGTTTCGTCCACTTTAATTTCCGCCGTGATGATCGACATGTCGGCCAGCGTCATCAATGTGCTGCCTGGTGCATTCTGGATACCCATGACCACGCTCTCGCCTTCGCGCACCGGAAGGTTGGTGATGGTGCCGTCGAACGGGGCAGAGTAAGTCGTTTTTTTCAGAACATCCGCAGCATGGGTTAGGTTCGCTCCCGCCTGCGTAATGTGTTTGTCAGCCGATTCCTTCTGCGCCTTGGCTTGTGCCACACGGGCTTGCGCCTGCACCAATCCGGCTTGCGTCGCCAGATACGTAGCCTTCTGGCTGTCGTATTCCGATTTTGCGATCAACGCGTCATTGTAGAGCCCCTGCGCCCGGTTCCAGTCGTTCTGCGATCGTTCAGCATCGGATTTCGCCCGAGTGAGGTCTGCCTGCGCCGTGTTCAATGCTGCTTCTGCGGCTGCATCGTCCGTCTTGGCAGCTTCGAGCGACGCCTGGTTCGCGTTCATGTCCGCTTCCGGCTGAACGTTCTCCAACTGCGCCAGCAACTGCCCGGCTTTCACCTTGTCGCCTTCTTTCACATATAGGTGAATGATCTTCCCAAAGGCATTGGCGCCGATGTTGACGTAGGTCTTCGGCCGGATCTCGCCCGATGCGCTGACCGTTGCAGTCAAGTCCTCGCGCTTGGCGGATGCCGTCTGCACTGTAACCACATTCTTATGGCTCTGGTAGACGGCAATGCCCGCGACGGCAGCCACCACAACCACTGCACCCGCGCCGATAGCGATTTTCTTCCCTTTGGTCATAATTCTCGCCCGTCGTTGTCGAAACCGGCAGCAAACGCATTTCACCGCGTCGCTACAAAGTCAGATCGAGTGACTCCTCAGAACTTGCCATCACCGCTGCGCCGCAGGATGCGTCGTTCATAGCTGTCCACGGTTTCATACGTGTATCGGGCGGCAAAAGTTCCCAAATCGCTGGAATGCTCGGAGGCCAGTCAGCGGGAGTCCTCGGGGCCAAATTCGAATTATATTGCAATACTGGCGCCTAAGAATTCGAGCAACTTCACTTACATCCTTATGTTTATGGGTAAGATGCCGGTTGGGCGTCGCCCATTCTGAGACCCATCCCAACATAGACGGGTGGGGCGTCTCAGGGGAAGCAACCGCCATATATCCCTCCCCGCATCATAGTTTAGGGAGTATTGCGCCTTGCCTTCGGAAAGCGAAAAACTTAGAATCAGAGTATCTAGGTTCGTGGTAAGGAGCGTCTTTGTTATGTGTTCGATAGCGCCCAGGCGTCTTTTTCTAGGAATTTTATTACTGGCCGGGCTCAGCGGTGCCGCACTCGCCCAGGACTCCAAGCCCGCCAGTACCACCCCCCCGCCGGCAGCCCAATCCACTCCGTCCGCGGCGCCCGCGTCCGCTCCCGCAAGCCCCCAAACCACCCCAGTCGCCTCCCCAAGCCAGGCTGGACCCGCGGATGACCCCCTCAAGCGGCCGATCAGCGACAAGCAAAAAAAAGAAAACACTAAGGCGCTGAAGCAGGAGTTAAGCAAAACCTACAAGAAGTGGCTTGATGAGGACGTGGTCTACATCATCAGCGACGAAGAACGCAAGGCGTTCAAACAGCTCTCGAATGATGAAGAGCGCGATCAGTTCATCGAAGCCTTCTGGCAACGCCGCGACCCCACGCCCGATACCGAAGAAAACGAATTCCGCGAAGAGCACTATCGCCGCATTGAATACGCCAATGAGCACTTTGCGGCCGGCGTGCCCGGCTGGCGCACCGACCGCGGCCGGATTTACATCATGTACGGCCCCGCGGATGAGGTCGACGCCCATCCCTCCGGCGGTGAGTACCAGCGTCCCATGGAAGAAGGTGGCGGCGAAACCTCCACCTACCCATTCGAAGACTGGCGGTATCGATACATAGAGGGCATTGGTCAGGAAATCATCATCGAATTCGTTGATAGTTGCATGTGCAACGAATATCGGATGACCATCGACCGTTCCGAAAAAGATGCATTGCTCGAGACTCCGAACGGCGGCGCCACCCTATATGAGCAGATGGGTTTGGCCAACAAGTCACAGCGCTTCGGCAATGGCAACGAAAACCTCGGTCCGGGCCCCGACAGCGGAATGTACGCCTCGCAGCAATTTAATCGGCTTGAGCAATACGCGAAGTTGAACGCGCCTCCGCCCGTCAAGTTCAAAGATCTCGAAGAAGTCGTGAGCCACAAGATCAATGTCAACCTCATGCCGTTCGACGTTCTGACCGATTTCGTCCGCGTCACCGGCGACACCGTGCTGGTGCCGGTCACCATCCAGATGAAGAACCGCGACATCACCTTCACCAATAAAGACGGGGTGCAACGCGGAACGGTCAACATCTTCTGCCGCGTCACCACGCTCACCGGTAAGATTGCGCAAACTTTCGAAGACACGGTCCAGGCTGACATTCCCGCCGAACTTCTGGCGAAGGCGGCTGAGAGTTCACAGATTTATTGGAAGGCTGTGCCACTGCGTCCCGGCCGCTATCGCTTTGACGTAGTGGTAAAAGATGTCAACGGCGATCGCGTAGGCACCTGGAGTCGCGGAATTCAGGTGCCCGAATATCCCGACGACCGGCTCGCAACCTCGTCGCTGATTCTGGCTGACGTCATGGAGCCTGTGGCTGCGAAAAACGTCGGCACCGGAAGCTTTGTGATCGGCGCAACCAAGGTGCGCCCGCGCGTACCTCCTTCGGATGGCAAACCCGCTTCGTTCAAACGCGACCAGAAGCTTAATTTCTGGATGCAGGTCTACAACCTGGGCGTTGATGACAAGACTCACAAGCCGTCGGCCACGGTGGAATACAACGTGATTAATGCAACCACAAACAAGCCCGTCATTCATACTGTCGAATCGACGGACCAAATGGGTAACATCGGCGACCAGATGACGCTGCAAAAAACCTTGTCTGCGGCGAACCTGGGGCCAGGCACGTATCGCATCGAGATTAAGGTCGACGACAAGATTTCCAAGCAAACGGTTGAACCGAGCGGCACGTTTATGATTGAGTAGTGGGAATCCCACCGCTCCCGGTTAGGTGGAAGGCGATGTACCGTAAGTTGGCGCTTCTGATGATCGTGATGGGCGCGGCTCTCAGTTCTTGGGCCGTGGGCGATCCCGGTGTCATCTCCGGCTACGTCCGCAACGCTGCCGGCGTACCGCAAATGGGTGCCATGGTTGAAATTGCCGGCGCCGTTCCTCTGACCGTTTTTACCGATGCCCATGGCTTTTACCGCGCCGCTGGCCTACGTGCCGGGTCATACAGTGTAAAGATCTCGGCCGTTTCGTTTCTGCCTGCCTTGCGTGAACGCGTGCAACTGAGCCCCGGCGCGAGCCTGATTCTGGACGTCACCTTACGTACTTTATTTGAGGCCGTCGAACTCGCGCCTCCACGCGACTCCTCGGCCGCGCCCGATGATTGGAAATGGGTCCTGCGCTCGGGTGCGAACCGGCCACTGCTGCGCATGGTCGATGACCCGGGCAGCGTTACCTCAGCCGAGAGCAGGCCAGACTCTCACGTCAGCGGATCGCTTGCCTTCGTGGCTGGCTACACCCCGGATGCCGTCGGCGCCAACTCGTCAGGCGTGGGCACGGCATTTTCCGTGGAGCGCCCAGTTTTTGGAAGTGACACAATCGGCTTGCGTGGAAATGTGGGCTACGGCACGTCTTCCCCCGCAAGCGTGTTGCGCGCTTCGTTCGGGCAAAGCGATGAAACCCCATTCGCGCCGAAAGCCTCTTTGACCGTGCAGAGTTTGCCGGCTCCGTACACCATGCCCGGGGCCAGCATCGAGGCTGTGTCCATGGCGGTGTCGGACGGGATGAAGTTTGGCGATCTCGTAGAATTAAAGTTCGGCAGCGAACTGCAGGGCATTCAGTTCCTCGGCCGGTCGGTTGCGTTTCGCCCTTACGGCACGGCGGATGCGCATGTTTCGAAGAATCTGACCCTCGAGTACCAATATGCAACTTCATTGCCGGAGGCGGCATGGGACGATACCCTCGGTCCCGCCGAATTCGGGGAACTGAATCCGCGCGTCAGCCTCCTGAACTATTCTTCCGCTGTCGAAAGCGCGCACCATCACGAAGGCTCGTTGACTTATCGCGACGACAACAACACTCTGCAGGCTGCGGTGTTTCACGATGGCATCGCCAATCCGGCATTAATGGGAGTCGGCGAATTCTCCGCCGACGGCGGAGACGCCCTGCCTGATGTGATGACCGGCAGCTTTACCTACCGTGGAAATAATTACTCCTCCAAGGGTGTGCGTTTCGTGGCCGAGCACAGATTTTGCACGGCCTTGGCCGCGACACTCGACTACTCCTTTGCCAACACCTTGGAACTGGCCAACACCGGAATTGCGCTGCAGGACATTCGTCAATCAATCAAGTCGGTGGCGCACCCGTCGGTTACGGGAAAGCTGAGTGGAGTGATTCCCAAGAGCAAAACCCATGTGACTGCTTCTTATCGGTGGACGACTGGGGCCGTACTCACGCCCGTCGACCTTTTCAATACCTCGGTTGGCCGCGCCGAACCATTCTTTAGCATCTACATTCGCCAGCCGATCCCGGGGTTCGGAGGTTTGCCCGGCCGCATGGAAGCGGTTTTGGATCTGCGCAATCTGCTCGCCCAGGGCTACGTCCCGGTGCTCGGCGATGACGGCCAGACCGTCTATCTTGTGCAGTCGGCCCGTGCGGTGCGCGGCGGCTTCTCCTTCACCTTCTGAAGGCGCTCTTCAACCACTTTTCTTCGCTATATAAATCCTTTCTCTGCTTGCCGATGAACCACGTCTGCTACTGCCTCAGTGACGCTGGTAATCTTCATTCTCACTGTGTTTCACCATAGGCTTGCGCTACAATTCGTTCGTGCCTTTTACGACTTTAGTAAATGGGCAAGGCTTTTTTCCAGGGTCTGCGTCTAATGCACAAAAGGATTCTCAGGCTAAAGCCCGGCGAACGAAGTTCCTCACAATTTCTCACGGCGAAGTAACAGGAGAATAGGCAATGAAGGTCAGAATGGTATTGGTTTTTGTACTGTTGACTGCGGCCGCTCTCATGGCGCAGACATTCCGCGGCACCATTCTCGGCACGGTCACCGATTCGACAGGGGCGGCTATCTCCGGCGCCAAAGTCACGATTCGCAACGTCAACACCGGCCTGGAGCGCACCACGCAAACCAGCGCAGACGGAACCTATTCGGTGCCTGAGTTGCAGGTTGGAACTTACAACGTCACCGTCACGCAGGCCGGATTCCAGACCTCAGTCACCAGCACGGTCTCAGTGGACGTCGGTGGCGAGCGCCGCGTGGATGTGAGCCTGAAACCAGGCCAGGTCTCGGAAAAGGTCGAAGTTTCAGGTGAAGCGCTGCCCATGGTGGAAACCACCTCTAACGAGATGGGCGGCGTGCTGACCGCCGAAACCGTGAAGGACATTCCAGTTAACGGCCGCGACTACACCAAGCTGATCTACCTGAATCCCGGCGTTGCCGGATCTCCTGACCAGATATCCGATTCTCCTGGTTCCTACGGCGAGTTCTCCATGAACGGCGCCCGTGGCCGTTCCAACAACTATCTGCTCGACGGTACCGATATGAATGACGGCTACCGCAACGATCCGGCCATCAATCAGGCCGGCGTGTTCGGCACCCCATCGGCGATTCTACCCATCGACGCAGTGGCCGAAGTTCGTGTGCTTTCCAACTTCGAGCCTGAATATGGCCGCAACGGCGGAGCCGTGGTGAACATCGTCACCAAGAGCGGCACCAATCAATTTCATGGCTCAGTTGCCGAATATTTCCGCAACGATGCCCTCGACGCCCGCAACTACTTCAACCTCGCCAGCCAGCCCAAAGCCCTTTTCCATAACAACCAGTTCGGCGGAGCGATTGGCGGTCCGATCATAAAAGACAAGACATTCTTCTATGCGGATTACGAAGGCCAACGCGAAAATGTCGGCGTGGTGACGCTGGGTTGCGTTCCCGATCCTGCGCAGATTGCCGCCGATGGCGGCGCCAGCAACCCTGTGATCGCCGCTCTCCTGGCGCGCGACCCATGGCCGAAACCAAATATTCCCGGCACCTATGGCAACCCCTCGGCTCCCGGAACCGGCGAAGACGTCGGTTGCCCCAACGGACCGAACACCTCGGTGATTTCGCCTTCCTATAACAACCTCAGCAGCTTCATCGGGAAGGTTGACCACAGTTTCAACAGCCGGAACGTTCTGAGTGGCCGTTACTTCTTCGGTGATAGTACCCAGTCGTTCCCGCTGGGGCTGGCAACTACGGGTGGTCAGTTGCCCGGTTTCAACACCATCACCCCGACGCGTGTGCAGTTGGTGTCAATCTCCTACGTCCACACCATCGGTTCGAATAAAGTTAACGAACTGCGTTACGGGTGGAACCGTTTTGCCGAAGGTTTCTTCCCGCAAGATCAGTCATTCCAGCCCGGCACCATTGGATTATGCGCGGCCAGTACGGTCGCCGCTTGCACCGGCAGCCAGGCTTCCAACGGAGGACTTCCGGACATCTTTATCAACGGCTCGGGCTTCTCGCAGTTGGGAGCAAACTCCAGCACCCCGCGCCACCGCATTGACACCAATAACCAGGCCATCGACAATTTTTCCTGGAAGATCGGGAGCCACGACGTCAAGTTCGGCGGTGTTTACTACCGTACCAGCATTTCCCAGTACTTCGATCACTGGTTCCGCGGCCGCCTCAAGTTCGGCGACTTGTCCGACTTCCTCAGTGGGACGATCGACAGCGGCCTGCAATATTCCGGTGACTCCAACCGTAATACCTACGAAAACAACTTCGGCTTCTACGGCCAGGACACCTACCGCGCAACTTCGCGATTGACCCTGAGTTATGGTCTGCGCTGGGACTATATCGGAGTGGTTGGCGAGAAAAACAATCTCCTCAGCAACATCACCAGCATGTCACCGTCGACCGGAACCGGGACATTCACGTTAACTCAAGTTGGAACTGGAGGCTTGAGCCGTCTATACAACCCCGATTACCGCACCGTGGCGCCGCGCATTAGCATGGCTTGGGATTTGACCGGTAAGCAGAAGACCGTCGTCCGCGCCGGATGGGGCATGTTCTACGATGCTTTCTCGCAGGACATGGTACTCGGCCACCTGCCCTATCCGCCGTACTTCGACCCAGGGCCGGCCTACAACCCGGTGGGGCCGTCACAATATCAGATCACTTCAGCCGCGGCTTCAGGCGGTTCCGTGATCGCATCCGGAGTCCCGGTGTATGGCGCGCCCAGCTGTCTGTCTCTGGAGTGCGACACCTTTGCCTTCGATCGCAATATCAAGACTCCTTACATGGAGAACTACAACATCAACATCCAGCAGCAACTGACCAGCAAGGCGGTGTTGCAGGTCGGATATGTGGGATCGCAGGGCCACCACCTATGGCGGTTCTTCGATATCAATCAGCCCAGCACGGCGACCATTAATGCCTGTGATCTTGGGCTTTTGCCGGCCTCTACTGGCTGCACCGCGGGTACGCTGCAAGACTTCGGTCAGGCTGCTCGCCCCTTTGGCGGATATGGCATCGGCAACCCATATGGCTCGTACTACGTCATGTACGAGAATTCCAGCGGCCAGTCTAACTACAATTCACTGCAGACCCAGTTACGTATCAACGGCTGGCACGGCATCACCTCGATCGTGAACTACGTCTGGTCCCGCTCCATGGACAACTCCAGCGACGGCGAGGATTTCGAGCCCAATGCTGCGCAGCCGCAAGATAGTACCAATCCCCAACTTGAATACGCCGCGTCGAACTTCGATGTTCCTCAGCGTTTCACCTGGATTTTTAGCTACGATCTGCCGACTATGGGCGGAAGCATGCAGCGGCTGAAGAATGGATGGGGCTTCAACAGCACCGTCACCTTGCAAAGCGGCCAACCCTTCCAGTTCAACTACAACTGCGAGGACGACTACAGCGGTGGGGGCGACTGCTACGACCGTCCCGATGTTGTTGGTTCGATCGTTCAGAACAACCACAATCCGTATCAGTTCATGCAGCTAAGTTCGTTCGCCATTCCTTGCACCATCACCGCCGCCGCCCAGGCTACCCCGAGCGGCACCGCCGACGATTGCGTCCTCGGTACTCGCCACTACGGCACCGAAGGCCGCGATTCGCTGCGCGCGCCTGGCTTCCACCAGTGGGATTTCGCCATCTACAAGAACACCAACATTACGGAGCGAGTGAGCATGCAGCTTCGGGCTGAGTTCTTTAACTTCCTTAACCACCCCAACTTCTCTAATCCTTTCCTGCCGGCCTTCATCGCAGATCCTGGCATCAACGGATTCCAGAGCGCGGGCAATCGCGAAGTCGGCAAAGGTTACTATGCCATTAGCGCCACCGGTGACGTGGGCATCGGCAACCCATTCCTTGGCGGCGGCGGACCGCGCGGCATTCAGTTGGCTGCGAAGTTCAACTTCTAACCGAAAGCCGAAGCAAAGCTTAAAAGCTCCTCCCAACCGGAGGAGCTTTTTTTGCAGCGCCGTCACCGCGTGACCGCGGTAAATGCCTGAAATATATGAAGATCGTGCCATCCAATCACGAACGCGGCGCGATTTGGCGCAACTCGAATCTAACAAATCGCTTTCCCGCCGCCCCTGCCGCACCCTATAATGAGTTGCCTTTCCCCTCCGCCAACAGACGGTATCTGGCAAACATCTAGTATTCTCACGACCCTATGGCGGGAACCAACGCCTCCAAAAGCCGGCAGCGGCTCGACTCCTGGAAGGAAATCGCGACCTTTTTTGGCCGCGACGAGCGCACCGTCAATCGCTGGGAGAAGGAACGCGGTCTGCCTGTGCACCGCCTGCCCGGGACCAAGGGCAGAGTCTACGCGTACACCGACGAACTCTGGAGTTGGCTATCCGCTTCCCGCAACGCCAGCGCCGCGCTCCGCGACGACGACGCCATACCCGCGGAATCCGCCGCCGAATCGGCGCCCGAAAGCCAAAGCCAAAGCCAAAGCCAAAGCCAAAGCCAAAAACCGCAGTTCACTCTCATGGCCGATCAACCGTCAGAAGCCCGGCCGATCTCCGCTCAATCTCCCGCGCACGCTTCCGCGGCAAGTTATGTCCGGTCGGCAGTCGCGGTTGCAACGCTTGTCATCGTCGCTACCGCGCTACTTCTGCGCCATTTCGGGCCAAACTCCACTGGAAACCGCAGCGCCGGCTCCGCCGATGGCTCGCGCAGCAGTGTGCACGCCGATTCTCACGCTCATAATCCTGAGGCTGAGCAGCTCTACCTCCGCGGACGTTACTACTGGAACAAGCGCACTCCCGACGACCTGAACAAAGCCGTCGACTACTTCGTGCAAGCCATTGTTCACGATCCCAACTATGCGGCCGCATACGTCGGACTCGCCGACTGCTACAACCTGCTCCGCGAATACTCGGTCATGCCCGCGAGCGAAGCCTACCCGCGCGCCTTCTCTGCCGCCCAAAAGGCCGTCGAGCTCGACGATCAATCATCCGCCGCGCACGCTTCTCTGGCTTTCGTTTTGTTTTGGGGACGCTGGGACGCCGCCAACGCCGAAAAAGAATTCCGCCGCGCCATCGATCTCGACCCCAATAATGCCATCGCCCATCACTGGTACGCGAACTATCTCTTGACCGTCGGCAGATTGCCCGAATCCTTGCAGGAAATCGAACGCGCCCAGTCCCTCGACCCGACTTCGACTTCCATCCTCGCCGACAAGGGCAATATTCTCGCCCACACCGGCCGCCGCGACGAAGCCATCACTCTGCTCACCCAAATGGAGGCAACCGAACCGTCATTTCGCTCGCCTCACGCCTATTTGAAAGAGATCTATCTCACAGCCGGTGACTATCCGAACTACTTGCTTGAATCAAAAAAGGATGCCGCCTCGTTGCGCGACAATACCGCCCAATTAATCGCCGCCGCCGCCGAAAAAGGCTACGCCTCGGGTGGGCCGAACGGCATGTTCGAAAGCATGTTGCAGGTACAGAAAAAATATTATGCGCAGAAGCTCGTTTCTCCGGTCGCCATCGCCCAGACTTATGCACTACTCGGCAATAAGGATCAGGCGCTGAAATATCTGAAGCTCGCCTACGATCAGCACGACGAACTGTTGCTCGCCCTCAGGATCTATCCCGCGCTCGCCAGCCTGCACAAGGAACCGGGTTTTCGCGATCTGGCCGACCGCATGAATCTGCCTGCCGAATCCTAAAGTGTTGTTCGTGTTATCTTGCTAATTCCACCCAAATTCCCCGGAGGTCTTTATGCCAGAAATCAAAATCACCGTTCGAAAGAATGGCCCTTATCGCGTCGAAGCGCCCGAAGGCTCCATCGACTTGGTCGACGCCGATGGCAACAAATACGACCTGACCGGCAAACCCGCATTCTCCCTCTGCCGCTGCGGTGCATCCGTCAACAAGCCCTTTTGCGACGGCACCCACAGTAAGATGGGCTTCCAGGCCGCCGAGGCCGCCGTAAAGGCCTCGGACCCACAGTAAGAACCCCAAATGCCGTCAGGCGCACCTTTTGTGCGCCCCTGCGCAACCCCTGTGTTCTCTGTGCCTTAGCTTCTGACTTGCGACCCGACCGCGGCAAGCACTCCGCGTGCCAAACTGCCTTCCGAACCCAAAAGTAACAGTTACCCGATGTTACTTTGGTTCATTGAACAAAGGCGCGTCCCCCATTTAAGGTAGACGAAAGGGTATCGAACTTTAGGTTGCAAGAAGGCATTCAGGCCAAACGATGAGCTCGAATATGCAGCAGATTATGTGGATCGCCCACCCGGCTATCGAGTCGGTGCTCGCTGCCATCATGGTGAAACGCAAGCTCAATAAGCAGTTCCCGGTCTTCTTCACCTACATTCTCTGGCAAATCGCCAACTTTCTCATTCTGTTTCCGCTGTGCAAAATGGGCCCGGCTTACTATGACGCCTATTTCTATGTCTCCTGGCTCAGCGCCGCCGTCAGCCTCGGCCTTGGCTTCAAAGTCATCCACGAAGTCGTACTCAACGTCTTCCAGCCCTATCATGCGCTGAAAGACCTTTCCACCATCCTGTTCCGCTGGGCCGCGCTGGTCATGCTTCTGGTTGCGCTGGTGGTCGCGGCTTCCAACGCCGGCTCGAACATCTCGCCCATCACGCAGGCTGTGGTTACCGCGCAGCGTTGCGTGCGCGTCGTGCAGTGCGGGCTCATCTTGTTCCTGCTGGTTTTTTCCAAATACCTCGGCATCTCGTGGAGACAGCATAGTCTCGGCATCGCCCTCGGATTCGGCGGCTACGCCACCATCGAACTGGGCGCGTTTGCATTGTTCGCGGGCGGCCAAATCCCGGCTCGAGCCGTAGGCGCAACCCAGGCCGTCTCGTACAGCCTGGCAATTCTGGTATGGATTGGCTACGCCATCTTGAAAGCTCCCGACCGTGAAGACGCAACTAAACTGCTCACCTCCCAACGCTGGGAGCAAAGCCTCACCGACATTCAAACCCCAGCCGGAACGCCCGATTCGCTCATCCCCATGTTCGAAAGCATGGTCGAGCGCGCCTTCTCTCGCGCGCCAAACGGAAGCGAAGAGGTGGTCGAAAAGCAGGTCCTCACCCTCGAGCGCCTCGAAAAAATGACTGCTCCCAAGAAATAAGATATCCACAGGCTGTGTAAGCTTTTGCCCCCCAAGCGACGCAAACCGCCCGAAGTCGCCACTCTGGCATGTTCCGCAACGTAAAGATATGTAAAGGTTTAACCAAAGCTTAGAGGCGTACCCTTAGGACCCGCCCGGGTGATCTCCTGATGCCAAAAGTTACTACTGGACTAGTTACTAAAGTTCTGTATAATTCTCGCTCGGTGGAGGTTTTCGCTCCCAGGGAACCAGCACCAGGAGAAGACCCTATGAAACGCACAGTCAGGATGTTGATCCTGATGGTAGGTTTGTTATTCGCGTACGCGGCGGTTGCTGCCCCCGCAGTTCCAGTCACCGAGGATGGCGCTCCTTCGCCGTTGTGTCCTCCCGGCTCCGGCGGACGCTGCTAACAGCGACCTTCGCATAGAACTTAAGGCCGACGCTTGCGTAAGCAGCAGCGTCGGCCCCATTTTCATCGTTGGTTCCTGCCTACGCCGAACGTCGATAGAGGCGTTCGCGCACCTTGTGTGGATCTGAAATCGGTGGCGAGCAAGCCAGCCCGGAACAGATCAAAGCTATAGCTTCGCCTTTCTTCATTCCTTCCAGCCCCGAAACCGTTGCTTTCAACGCCGGCGGAAGCTCATCTGCTGTCACCGTCTTTCCGTATCGCAGGACCGCCCGCGTGGCTGAAAACTCATTGATGGCTGCCTGAAAAAGACTGTCCGCACCCGCGCCCCCGCCAACAATCACTACCTGCTCATTCGGTTGCAAGAGCCGGACGCCCGCCAAGCCGTACGTCGCTACGAAAATTCGATAGCGTGCCGCTGACGCCGCAAAACTCAAAATCGTCCGCTCGGCTTTTTCGCGATAGCTGTGTTCATCCGTGTAGGCAAACAAACGAAGCAACGCGATTGCAGCCATGGGATTGCCCGCAGGAGTCGGCGAATCCTGGAACGCCTTTCGCGGCACCGCCAGCACTCCAAGATCTTTTTCATCCCCGCCCGATGGCGTGTCAAAAAATCCGCCGTTCTTGTTGTCGTAAAACCGGGTGATCATCGCGTCCGCGATCTCCCGCGCGAAGTCAAAATAGCCGATCTTCGATGTCGCTTCATACGCGTCCAGACACGCATTCGCCATCGCAGCATAATCATCCAGCACGCCGGGAAGTTTTCTGCCCTCGGCTGCGGCGTCCGAGTACGCGATCACATGCAGCAGATCTCCATTCGTCCATCCTTCCGACAGAATGCGATCAAGAGACTTCAACGCGAACTCGCGCGCACGTTCAAGCCCCAGCACCTTCGCCGCTTCCAGATACGCCGAGACAGAGAAGGCATTCCATCCCGTGTAAACCGTTTTGTCCACGTAGGGCGTCGGCCGCTTCAGCCGCGCCGCGTACATTTTTTTCTTCGCTGCATCAATCAAGCGCGTAACTTCGTCTGCCGAGATCTTCAACCGCTTCGCAATTTCCTCTACCGACGCCCGAATATGCAGGACATTCTTCGCTGGATTGTGGTGCATCTCGCCAACTTCATGAACGTCGTAATATAGCCGGATCACCTCTGTCTCTTCCGCCGATAAAACCTCCTGCACCTCTTGCAGAGTCCAGGTGAAATAATCGCCGTCGTCATCCATCGAATAATCCGCGTCCTGCGATGAATAAAACCCTCCGCGCTCCCGGTCGCTCAGCCACTCATCCATCCAACGAATGATGTCGCGCGCAACATCGGCAAGGAACTCCGCTCCCGTCGCCTGATAGGCGTGAACATAATTCTTCAGCAGCTCCGAGTTGTCGTACGACATCTTCTCGAAGTGCGGCACCACCCAGCGCTCGTCCACCGAATAGCGGTGAAATCCGCCTGCAAGCTGGTCGTAAACACCGCCGCGAGCCATCTTTTCAAGCGTAAAAGCGAACACCCGCTTAATCTGCTCATCGCCGGTGCGCCCATACTGATCGATCAGCAAATCGATGATCGATGGATGCGGAAACTTCGGCGCCTGCCCGAATCCGCCGTTGGTTGCGTCAAACATTTGCAAAGCCGAGTCCACAATGGCGGTAATAATCTCCGGATCGAATTTCGTCGATGTTGCCGCGCTCCCGTCCGCCTGGTTTTCCGCTCGCGAAATTGCCGCCTCGACCATCTTGGCCTGCTCGACCACATCGTCATTTTTTTCCGCGTATGCGTTCGCGATCGAGGTCAGCACCCTACGGAAACTCGGCCGCCCATAATGATCGTCCGGCGGGAAATATGTTCCGCCGTAAAACGGTTTGCCTTGCGGAGTAAGAAATGCCGTCAGCGGCCATCCGCCTTGGCCGGTAATCGAGCTGACGGCGAGCTGATAACGGCTGTCGATGTCCGGCCGTTCGTCGCGGTCAACTTTGATGGCAACAAATTTTTCGTTAATGATCTGCGCAATTTCCGGCGAGTCATACGATTCGCGGTCCATGACATGACACCAGTGGCACCATACTGCGCCAATATCGAGCAGGATGGGTTTATTTTCGCGCTCTGCCAGAGTGAACGCTTCTTCGCTCCATTCGTGCCAGCGAACCGGCTGATGCATGGCCGAACGCAGATAAGCAGACGAAGCGCGGGCAAGGGAATTAAGGGAAGTGGTCACGATCTATTCAGTCTAGACGATCGTGGCAATGCAACGCGACTATGGTAAGAGCGGTGGCGGAGTGAATGCCAAAAAGGCGGCGGGCAGTCTGTCGAACTCAGCTACGAAGTTGCAGGGCGATGCGCGCGTACAACCCGACCGCATCTTCAAGTTGCTGCTTCTCGATGTATTCGCCCGTGGTGTGCGCCACATGGATCGATCCTGGCCCCAGCAGCAGCGGTTGGCCCCAATTGGCGAGGGCTGGGATATCGGTGGTGTAGGCGGCTACCATGGTGGGAAAACCGTCCAGCGAGCGCAGCCGGATAAAAGGAATATCCAGCGTGAAATCGACCTCGGCCAGATCGCCGACGGTCTTGGCAATGTCGTCTTTTAATTTTTCTGACGGCCCAATGAGCCGGTAAAGCAACTGCGCGCTGGCTCGGTCGGGAATGACGTTGGGAGCGCGGCCGCCTTCGATCATGCCGATGTTCAACGTGCACGGCCCGATTTCGGGGTCGCTGGGCAACGGCATTTTTAGCAAGCGATGCAAGGCTTCGATCAGCTTGTCAATCGCCGATTCGCCGAGATGGGGATAGGCGGAATGCGCCATCTTCCCATGGGCCGTGACGTTCGCGCGCAGCGAGCCTTTCGAGGCCAACGCCAGCCGATTTTCTGTTGGCTCGCCATTGATCAAAAATTTCGAGCCGCGCGGCTGCGTGTTCGCGACTTTCGCGCCCTGGCTGTCTTTTTCTTCGCCCACCAGAAATAGCAGGCCAACGTGAATGCCGTCCTCGCGTAGGCGTAAAGCCGCACCCACCTGCGCTGCGATAATGCCTTTGGCATCGCACGAGCCGCGCCCGTGGATTCGCGTGGCATCTTCGGACGAAGGAATAAATGGCGGCACGGTGTCCATGTGAGTGGAGAAAACGATGGTGGGACGGGAATCGCTCGCGTCTGTGGCCCAGACATTTTGCCGTTTGCCTTCGACCGGAATTTTTTCTGCGCGAAAGCCCAGGCTCTGCAATTCACCGTGCAGAAAATCACCGACCGCGCCCTCGTTTCCGGTGATCGATTCAATGTCGATGAGCTGACGCGTAAAGGCGACGAGATCCATGGGTAAGAGGATAGCGCACAGCCTCGTCTTTTCGACAACCGCGTTTAAGGTCTCAACTGCCGAGAGCGCCGAGTGCGCGGAGAGGTGCAAGCATGTCTCTATCGCTGGTTCAATCATGTAACCTTGCAGGGTGACTTTTGCGAACTCATCCATCCGTTCGTTTTTTCTCGACGGCCCCGCAGGACGCCTGGAAGCGCTGCTGAACTCAGGCGCAGAAAACGCGACCTATGCAGGATTGGTTTGTCATCCGCATCCGCTCTACGGCGGCACGTTGCACAACAAGGTTGTATTTCATGCCATGAAGGCGCTGAACAGCTTCGGTTTCCCCGTGCTGCGCTTCAACTTTCGCGGCACTGGACTGAGCCACGGCGAGCACGACAACGGACTCGGCGAAGCCGACGACGTGCGCGTGGCGATGGACTGGCTCGATCGCGAGTTTCATCTGCCGATGATATTTGCCGGATTCTCATTCGGCGCGGCGGTTGGTTTGCCGGTGGCTTGCGCCGACGCGCGAGTAAAAGCCTTGATCGGCTTGGGAACTCCGGTCGCTCCGGCGGGCGAACGAGCCTATGATTTCGAGTTCCTGAAGAGCTGTGTGAAGCCCAAGTTACTGATCAGCGGCGCGCGCGATCAGTTTGGCCCACGCAAGGCGCTGGAAGCACTTGAGGACGCGTTGCCAGAACCGAAAGAGCTGGTGATTATCGATGGCGCCGACCACTTCTTCGAAGGCCGGTTGAAAGAGATGAGAGAAACGATTGAGAGCTGGGTGAGTGCAACGGGATTGATCTAGTCGGAAGTTGTCAGTCATCAGTCGTCATTTAACCTCTGACCAAAAAAAGCCCGCTCCGAAGAGCGGGCTGAAATAAGCAATGACGACTTAGTTGGCGGAGCAGGCGCCTTGTGGCGCGGTGAAGGTGTGGTTGTCAGAGTACTTGCCTCCCGCGCCGATCGACGGCGAACCGTAGAACCAGGAGAAGAACGCAAGTTCCTGCAGGTGATAGGTGTAGCCGCCGAGCGTGACGTTGGGGAAATCCGTACCGCTGAGTGGATCGCCGACTTCCAGATTGCCCTGGCATCCCGAGACCTGGCCGATGTTGCCCCACGGCGGGGTGGGATTGGTGCCGAGCGGATCATCCTGCCACTCGTCGACCTCGTGGGCCATGATGGCGGTGTCTTCGCTTCCGGCGCCGAACACGCCCACGGAGTCAAACTGGAAGGGCGAGTAGGTCTGAACCGGGCTGCCAAAAGCGCCGTGATAGCCGCCGATGCAGCACTGGCTGGGGCTGCCGTCATACATGGTCGTGTTATAGAGCATGAAGATGGGCAGGTTGGTCGGTCCGACGCCTTTGCTGGCCAGCGATGGAATGATCGTGCCGGTCACAAGACTGTCGAACCAGTTGATGTCGATGCCACCGTAATAATCGATGCAGGCTCCGCTCAACGAGAACAGACCGGAGTGAGCGCTGCCGGGTTTAATGGTGATGGCCGGCAGATATTTATAGTTCAGCTTATTGTGATAGGTTCCACCGTTGGCGCTGACATCCTTCCAGAAGTTGGCGCGCTGGAAGGCATCGCTGTACTGGGCCTTGCCCACGTCGACGCCATTCATCTTGAAATCGTGCGTGGCGACGATCATGGGAGAACCCTTGAGCACGGTAAGAGGAGTCTTGCCGCCCATGCAAGCCGCGTCCGGCTTGGTGGGATCGAGCGTCTTGCCGTCGATCTCGAAGATCAAGGGAACGACGTAGACGGTGGTGGTGGTGGTGCCGCTGGTGGAAATTGGGCTGGCGCCAACCATCACGCCTTTGTACGATTTGCCCTTCGAGCCGTTGCGGGTCGATTTGATGGAATAGCTCCACATCTTCAGCCCGGTGGCGGCGTCCGAATCATGCTGGATCTTCGCCATATCGGGGTTCTGCAACGGCTTTACGCCGAAGACAAGTTTGTGGTTGCTGAGGTCATCCTCGGCCGAAGCAGGCATCGCGGCGGCCACGAGCACGGCAGCGGCGAAGGCCACGATGACGGCAGAGGTCCAGTGCTTTCTTACATTCATGAACAATCCTCCTGGGATTTGTAGCAGTCTTTTGGTTTGGGTTTGAAAAAGGTGGCTTCACTTCTCCGGGCGAGCACGCTGTAATTCAACCGCAATGGGGGAAAATGGTTGAATGGAATGAATACAGTACCCGAAGCGACGCAAACCATCCTCGGAACAGAAGTCTAGCACGGTGAAAGACGTGGTAGAGATTTTTTTTGTTGAAAACCCATAATTCCCTTCGTCCAGATGCTTTGCCTGTAGCCCGGTTTGGCGGCTTGCGAGAAAAAAGTCTCCATGCAGAAGTGTGATTATCCGTCGTCAGTCATTGAATAATAGCCATCAGACTTCCGACTTTTAGTCATGAGCATGGGG
>DASVWZ010000089.1:0-64799 GCA_036392935.1 Terriglobales bacterium
CAACTGGTCCGCCCAGTTTGGCGAAATGCTGATGCCCAAAGTCGCCAACGGAATCGACCTGGTCTGGAACCTGCATCAGGCGCACTCGGAAAACATCGAGTTCCAGTTCCATCCCAAACTCCTCGGCTCGCGCACCACCACCATTCGCCTGCTCAGTTACATCAACCACGCCAATATGGGGGTCTATAAGAACGCCATTCAGAATTATCTCGATGGCCTCACCCCCACACCAGAAATCGCTGCCCATCCCTGGAAAACCACCATGAAATATGGTTTCGACATCAACGTTGAAAAATTTTTCGCCCACAACATTCGTGGCTTCTCCCGCTGGGGATGGAACGAAGGCCAGCACGAATCTTTCGCTTACACCGAGGACGATGAAACCTTCTCCATCGGAGCCGATGTCTCCGGCGACGCATGGCGCCGGAAATTCGATCGCGTCGGCACTGCATTCGTTACCAACGGCATCTCCGCTTATCACCAGCGCTATCTGCAGCTCGGCGGATTAGGCTTCATCCTCGGCGACGGCGGCCTGAACTACGGCCGCGAAACCATCAGCGAAACTTATTACAACGTCCACGTCTGGCGCGGCCTGTTCGTCAGCCCCAATCTGCAACACATCGACAATCCCGGATACAACCGCGATCGCGGCCCCGTTTGGGTCACCAGCATGCGCTTTCATTTGGAGTTCTAGCCGACGCTGCGATCTCTGAGAACCCCTACCGCACCACCGTTGTCATTCCGAACCGCTTTAGCGGTGAGGAATCTTCTGTCACCAAATCTCACCCGCCTAATTTGCCCGACGCAGCCGACCTCTGTGGCCCTCTGTGCTTCCTCCGTGCCTCTGTGTTAAAGCTTTTGACGTTTTTGCACGCTCTTCGCGTCCTTTGCGCGCCCTTCGTGTTCTTTGCGGTTAAAGATTTTGAATTGCTCTGTGCTCCTCTGTGTAAACGACTTTTCCTTCCCGCCGATTGCTTTTTCCTCCTCACGCCGTGTACAGTTTCGCTGGAAAATCTGATGACCGAACTGTTCAACGGCCACTCCATGGTCGGCAAGCTCAAGCGGGTGCTCGTGTGCTCGCCACGAGCCGCGGCGTGGGAATCACCCGATCATTTCAGCCGCTGGCGCGAGCTCGGCTTTCTCCACGAGCCGAACTTTCAAACCGCTCAAGCGCAGCATGAAGAATTCTGCCGCCAGCTCGAACGCGCCCGCGCCGAAGTCATTCATCTTCCTGCGACGCCAAACTTGTCGCTCGATGCCGTATACGTCCACGATCCATCGTTCACTACCGATCGCGGCGCAATCATTCTTCATCCCGGCAAAAAGAATCGTGTCGCCGAAGCCGCATTTCACCTGGAGTGTTATCGCGATCACGGAATCCCCATCGCCGGTGAGATCAAATCGCCAGCCATGGCCGAAGGCGGAGACATCGTCTGGCTCTCGCCTCACGCGTTGCTCGTCGGCTCCGGCTATCGCACCAACGAAGCTGGAATATTCCAACTGCGTGCACTACTCGAAGACATCGAAGTCTTCGCCGCGCCGCTCCCTTACGGCACGGGCCCGTCAGCCTGCCTTCATCTGATGAGCCTGATCAGCCTGCTCGATGAGCATACCGTTCTCATCGATCTGCCGTGGGTCGCGGTCGAGACCGTGGAACTGCTCAAGGCGCGGAAGTTCCGCTTCATTGAAGTCGATCCATCGGAGCGCGACACGCTCGCCTGTAACGTTCTCGCGCTGGGAGAAAAGCGCTTGTTGGCCATTGAGGAAAATGACAAGACGAACGAGAAGCTGCGCCGGGCTGGGTTCGAAGTATTGACGTTCCCCGGTTCGGAACTCTGCATCAACGGCGGCGGCGGGCCGACCTGTCTCACTCGTCCACTCTTCCGCCGATAGGTCGCCCGCAATTTCGCACTCTTGATGAGTTACCAGCACGCATAACAATGCCGTGGCTAGCTGAAACATGCGCGATTGCCGAGTCGGTTAAACCGTATGATGCTGGAGAAATATCCGGGCGATGCGCCGGCGCGAAGGGTATTTCCGCCGGAATCCTTCATGGTTTGGATCGTGTTCCCAGGCGACGATTGAAATACAGCTGATTCTATGCTTGCGTTCCGCCCGAGCAACTTCGCTCGCCGAAACGCTTTCTTAAGGGCTTTGAACTCCACGGAGCGATCAAGTATGGTCGTTTCATGCGCTGCGGGTGGGTTTTGGGGTTCGCCGCGCCATGAAGAGAAACGCTCTCAGTTCGGCGGCTGTCGTCGTGTTGATTGGCACTGTTTGCTGGTGCGCACAGCGTGAAGCCGCTGCGACCTCTTCGCAAGACAAAGGGAAGGTGATCGCAATCCTCGACTACATTTCTGACAGCTGGAACACTTTGACGCGATCCACGACGACCTGCGATGGGATCAGCGACATCAAGCTGGTTGAGGCCGAGAGACTTTACCTTCCGGCAGATTTTCCGGTTCCCAATCAGCTTAAGAATCTGCATGGTTGCAATGTGAGCGTCGCTCCGTTGCCGTTTGTGATTCGCGCGCCGGGACAAGTCGGCGCGAACGGCATCAAGCCGCCAGGATTGCTGTTTCTGGAAAACCCGTATGTTGTGCCGGGCGGGCGATTCAACGAGATGTATGGTTGGGACAGTTATTTCATCATCCGGGGATTGATCAACGCCGGGAAGATCGATCTGGCGAAAGGGATGGTTGAGAACTTCTTCTTCGAGATCGAGCATTATGGCGCGGTGCTGAACGCGAACCGGACTTATTATCTGACGCGTTCGCAGCCGCCGTTTCTGAGTTCGATGGTTCTAACCGTGGATGAGGCGGAGAAGAAACGCGGGCATGAAGACCGAGCGTGGTTGGAAAAAGCTTACCGCTACATTGAGCGCGATTACCAGATGTGGACGCGCGAGCCGCATCTGGCGGGAACGACGGGATTGTCGCGGTATTACGACTTTGGCGAAGGTCCGGTGCCAGAAGGATTGCACGATGAGGTCGATTATTACAACGATGTGCTCGCATACTTTCTGCGGGAAGATCCGCGGAGCCGATATCTGGTGGGAGCGAAAAGCCAGAGCGAGTTGCCGCATCCGGAGTATGCGGCGAAGGTCTGCGATGGCAAGCGAGTTGCAATGAATACGCCGTGCGAATCGGCGAAGTATGTGAGTTTGAGTCCGGAATATTACAAAGGCGATCGCAGCATGCGCGAATCCGGATTCGATATCAGCTTTCGCTTTGGGCCTTACGGAGCGGAAGCCGATCGTTTTGCGCCAGTTTGCCTGAACAGTTTGCTCTACAAGGTTGAAACGGACATGCAGCAGATCAGCGAGCAACTGGGGGAGAAAAAATCCGCGGAAGAATGGCGGCGGCGCGCGCAAGAAAGACGAAAGTCAGTTCAGGATTTGATGTGGAACCAAGAGCGCGGAATGTTTTTTGACTACGATTTTGAAAACAAGAAACAATCGACGTACGAATATGCGACGACGTTTTATCCATTGTGGGCGGGAATCGCGACACCGGAGCAGGCGCAGGCGGTAGAAAAAAATCTCGGCGTGTTCGAGCATCAGGGCGGCCTGGCGATGAGCACGAAAGAGACCGGCGTGCAGTGGGATTATCCGTATGGATGGGCGCCGATCCAGTTGCTCGCGGTCGAAGGGTTGCGACGTTACGGATACAATGCCGATGCCGACCGGATTTCATATAAATTCCTTTCCATGGTGCTGGCCAACTTCGAACGCGACGGCAATTTGCGCGAAAAATATAACGTGGTCACCGATTCGTCGAACGTGGAAGTTGCCGAAGGATACCGCGGAAATATCATCGGCTTCGGCTGGACCAACGCGGTTTTTCTTGAGCTGCTGAAGCAGCTGCCGCCGGACGCCGCGAGCCGGCTCAAAGGTCAAAAAAATCAGCCGAAGTAGCCCCTTGTCTACCCGCCAAATTATGCGTTTTTTGTCGGGGGGGGACCCCCCACCCCCCATTTTTTTAATCTATTCTTATCAATAGGTTAGCGGGAGCGTTCCCGCCAGATCTATGAATTTAAAGGGGTTAGAGGTAAAATCTTGTAAACAAAAGAGTTAGGTCCGGTCCTTCGCTGTTCGTCCTGCGTCGTTCGCCGTCCCGGCAAAACGCCCACACGCCGCACGTTACCGTCGCGCCGACCCTGTCAGCCGGTTGCGCTAGTTGTCAAAGATCAGAGAATACCCACTTCAATTCTGAGGAAATGGAAAAGTGAGGTCAAGAGGAAAAATTGTCAAGCGGCCGAGGACATGCCCATACTTGGGGTTATGGATGAGCCAGCGGTTCGGAAACGCAAGGTCCCCGTTCGGTCGCTTCGTTGCCGTGCTCCTTGCTCACTCAGGGCAGGCTCTCCGCTCGCTCGCTGAGGCTACGCTTCGGGTGGGGAGGACAGTGGCTGGGGAGATGGCAGCGGCACGGCTGGTGGCCGTGCCGTCCATGTGCCCGGATGGGCGCCTTGAGTCAGACCTTTTTTACTTTACGCCCAGCAGTTCCACGTCGAAGACCAGCGTGGCGTTTGGCGGAATGACGCCACCGGCTCCGCGGGCGCCGTAGCCAAGCTCTGGCGGGATGCGCAACTGGCGCTTGCCGCCGACTTTCATGCCGGCGACGCCTTCGTCCCAGCCTTTAATAACCTGGCCGGCGCCGAGGTGAAACTCGAAGGGCTGTTTGCCCACTGAGCTGTCGAATTTCTTGCCGTCGGTGAGCCAACCGGTGTAATTCACTTTGACGGTTTGACCGGCTTTGGCGGTGTCGCCGGTGCCAGTCTTGATGTCCCAGTATTGCAGGCCGTCAGGAGTTTTGGTTCCGTCGCCGGTGACTTTGGTTGGTCCCTGGGCGAAGACGGTGATTGCGGCTAGTGAGACCAAGCCGGCCAGTAAGGCGAGTTTCAGCATGAAGAATGCTCCTTGAATTTTTAGTTTTGCTGCGTCTGGATAGTGTGCCAGAAAAAGCGCGCGGCGGGAGAAATTTGTGGCGGGTCGTGGGTGGGTCTCTCTGTCGAGGTTCGTGCCGCCGGTCGTCAGTCGTCAGTCGTCGGTCGTCAGTCAAACGCAAGGTCCCTCGACTGCGGTGATCGCCCGCGTTGCGAGCGATCATCCTGGCTCGGGATGACAGTGGTGAGGGTCGTTTTCGAGCAAGCGGCAAGATGAGGGCAATGGCCTTCCGCCCATCAAGATGCGCCGCGCGACGTTGGCGTAGAATGAGTCATCCAAAAGCCAGCCAGCCGACGTGCCCACGCCGAATCCAGACTGGCCACGAAAGGAGAATTCATGGCGAAAAAGAACAATAACAATAATGTAAAAGCCAACGACAGAGTTTCCGCACAGCCACACTTCCATCAGAGAGCAGCAGAAATCCAGCAATACGGGACCGTAAGCCACATGCTTCCGCTGGAACTGTTAGAGCCGGTGCGACTGGAGATGACCGAGCAACTGAACCAACTGCTGGCCGACACCATGACGCTGCGCGATCTATACAAGAAGTCGCACTGGCAGGTGGCGGGGCCGACGTTTTATCAGCTGCATTTGTTGTTCGACAAGCATTTTGACGAGCAGTCGGAGCTGGTTGATTTGATAGCCGAGCGGATTCAGTTGCTCGGCGGCATCAGCATTGCGATGGCAGCGGATGTCGCCGAGGTGACGCAAATTGAGCGGCCACCGCGAGGACGCGAAGAGGTTCCGGTGCAGCTTTCGCGGCTGCTGGACGCGCACCAGGTGATTATTCGGCAGTGCCGCACGCTGGCCGAACGCGCCGAGAAACTGGGCGACCAGGGCACGAACGATCTGGTGGTGAGCGATGTGCTGCGGCGGAATGAGTTGCAGACATGGTTCGTGAGCGAACATCTGGTGGATGTGCCGCTGGCGGACACGAAACGGCCGTCGGTGACGGCGGCGTAGAGTTTAAATTCGGAACGAAAGGCCGCGGAGCCGACGCAGGTTGGCTCTGCTTTTTTTTTGCGCAGGCTTTCCTGGTCATTTTTCGCCGCGAGTTTTCCGGGCTGATACAATGGCCGCATTCACGGAAAACTAGCTTATGGCTTGTCCATTTTTCATGCCGACGAGCAGGTTCGATGACGGTGGATGGATACATCCGTCACGCTTACCGCTGGGCGCGGGATGGAAAGGCCATTGCTGCGCGCCCGGCCATGAAGGCGTGGAGCCCGAGGCGGACGAATTGCGCGAGTGGTGCAATATGGGGTATGCCTCGGGCTGCGGCCGGCGTCCGAAAGAGAATTCGAACGATGCGGTGCGATTTGCCGTAACCCGCGACTCGGCATCGCAGGTGAATATTTTGTATTCGATCGAGACCGCGCATCTTCCCGCGGGGCACGGAACGCTGGAATACGATTTGGCCGGGCAACGGTTTACGACTTCGCTTGCCGACGCACGGATTTTGAAAATGGCCGAGTGTTTCTTGCAGTCGCATCTGGCGCGAAGAGCGTCACCAAATCCCGGAAATTCGCCGAGCACAAGTTCATGACTACGCACGACCCATTGCTGCCTCGTCCGGTGAGCGATTCGCAGTCGGAGATGGCCGAGATCGTTCTGCCTAATGATGCCAACCCGCTGGGATCGCTGCTTGGCGGCAGGTTGATGCACTGGATCGATCTGGCGGGCGCGCTGGCGGCGCACCGGCACGCGCGTAGTTATGTAGTGACGGCATCGATCGATCATTTGGATTTTCTGGTGCCGGTAAAGGTGGGAGACCTGGTGATTCTGCGCTCGTCGGTGAACCGGGCTTACAGAACGTCAATGGAAGTGGGCGTGAAGGTGTGGGTGGAGAGCTACGTGAAGGACGATTGCAAGCACGTGAGCTCGGCATATTTGACGTTTGTTGCCGTGGACAAAGCCGGGAATCGGGTGCCGATACCGCCAGTGGTGCCGGAAACCGAAGAGCAAAAACGCAGATATGAAGATGCCGGCGTGCGGCGGGAGATCCGGCGGGCGCATCTGGAGCGGCGCACGCGAGTTGCGCGCTAGCCAAGAACCTTGGTGCGGAACGAAAGTCGCTGGGGTGTGACGGTCATCACATCGGATGGTTGGGCGGAAGCCGGATAATCTTCGTTTACCCGGACAACATCGCTACTCGGACAACATCTTTACTCGGATAACATCATGGATAGTGCACTGCTTCTGCACCGTTTGCATTTTGCCTTCACGGTAACCTTTCACTACCTTTTTCCCCAGCTCACCATGGGCCTGGCGCCGCTGATTGTGGTGCTGAAGACGCTGGCGCTGCGCACGGGAAAAGATGTCTACAATCAATCGGCGCGATTCTGGGCGCGGATTTTCGGGATTAACTTTGTGCTGGGGGTGGTAACTGGAATTCCCATGGAATTTCAGTTCGGCACGAACTGGTCGCACTTCTCGCGATTTGCCGGCGGGGTGATCGGGCAGACGCTGGCCATGGAAGGATTGTTTGCGTTTTTTCTGGAGTCGGCGTTCCTGGGACTTTTTTTGTACGGCGAAAAACGTATGAGCCCGCGGGCGCATTGGTGGTCGGCGGTTGCGGTGTTTGGGGGATCGTGGCTTTCGGGATTTTTTATTGTGGCCACGGATGCATGGATGCAGCATCCGGTGGGCTACTACATTGCACCGGATGGTTCGACGCAGCTTTCGAGTTTCTGGGAGCTGGTGCTGAATCCGTGGGCGTGGTGGCAGTATGCGCATAACATGAGCGGGGCGGCGATCACCGGAGCATTTGTCATGGCGTCGGTGGGCGCGTTTTATGTTCTGTGGGGCAAGTTCGAAGAGCACGGAAAGGTTTTTGTTCGCGTGGGCGTGGTGGCGGGGTGCATCTTCAGCATCCTGCAACTGTTTCCTACCGGCGATGGGCAAGGGCGGCTGATCACCGAATACCAGCCGGTAACGCTGGCGGCGATGGAAGCGCTTTTTGAAAGCCAGCCGGGAGCGCCGCTGGTGTTGATTGGCCAGCCGGACATGGCACAGAAAAAAATCGATAACCCGATTGTGGTGCCGAAGGCGCTGAGTTTTTTGAGCTACCGCCATTGGGCGGCGCAGGTGCAGGGGCTGAACCAGTTTCCGGAGTCGGAGTGGCCGGAAAATATTCCGCTGCTCTACTACACGTACCACATCATGGTGGGGCTGGGGACGATCTTCATCGCCATCATGGTGGTGAGCGTTTTTCTTCTGTGGCGCGGGACGCTGTTCAAGTCGCGCTGGATGCTGTGGATTCTGGTGCTGAGCCTGCCGTTTCCGTACATTGCAAATACTGCGGGATGGATTACGGCGGAACTGGGGCGGCAGCCGTGGCTGGTGTACGGTCTGATGCGCACGGCGGACGGCTATTCGAAGATGGTCTCCGCCGGCAATAGCATGTTTACCCTGCTGGGGTTTATGGGAATGTATATGGTACTGGGGATTTTGTTCCTGTTCCTGGTGCGTCGCGAAATTGAAGAAGGACCTGTTGCCGAAGGCAAGGCGGTGCACTAGGAGATATTATGCCGACACTCTGGTTCATGATCGTCGCGGTAATGCTGGCCGCCTATGTGGTGCTCGATGGATTTGATTTGGGCACAGGGGTGATTTATCTGATTGCGGGGCGCACCCACGCCGAGCGCCGCGCCATTCTTCGCGCGATCGGGCCAGTATGGGATGGAAATGAAGTCTGGCTGCTGGCGGCGGGGGGAACGCTTTATTTTGCTTTCCCGCTGCTGTACGCCTCGAGTTTCAGCGGATTCTATCTGCCGTTGATGATGGTGCTGTGGTTACTGATGCTGCGGGCGATCGGGATTGAGTTTCGCGCGCAGATGGACAATCCGGTGTGGCAGGGATTTTTCGATGTAGTGTTTTGTGTGGCGAGCGGGTTGTTGACGATTTTCTTTGGAGCCGCGTTAGGGAATGTCATCCGGGGTGTGCCGCTCGGCGCCGACGGCTACTTCTTCGAGCCGCTGTGGACGAATTTTCTGGTGGGTCCGAATCCCGGCATCCTTGACTGGTTTACGGTTCTGGCAGGGGTGGTCGCGCTGGTAACCCTTACGGCGCATGGCGCGTATTACATTGCGCTTAAGACTGAGGGCGAACTGAACCGGCGAGCGCACAACATCGCATTGATTTTATGGCCGGTGCAGGTTTTGCTGACGATTGCGAGCCTGGCGGCGACTTGTTACATCCGGCCGGAGGTACTTAACAACTACCGCAATTACCCGGTGGGAGTGTTGGTGCCGATTGTCGTCATCGCCAGCCTGGCGGCGATGTTATGGACATCGCGGCAGCATCGCGAACAGGCGGCGTTTTTGAGTTCCTGCGTTTACATCATTGCCATGCTGGTGGGCGCGGCGTTTGCGCTGTATCCGGTGGTTCTGCCGGCCAGCACCAATGTTAACTACAGCCTTACGATTTCGAACACGGCGGCTGGCGATCATGGGCTTGCCGTCGGCTTCACCTGGTGGATTCTGGGGATGATTCTGGCCATCGCATATTTCGTGCTGCTGTTCCGCATGTTCCGCGGCAAAGTACGACTGGAAGGCGAAGGGTATTAGTGGTTTGATTTTAGAGTTTTGTCCGCTGACGGGCGATCTCATAAAGAATGATGCTGGCGGCCACGCCGGCGTTCAGCGATTCCACCTCCGAGGAATGGGGAATCGCGACCAGTTCATCCATCTTCGCGAGCAGATCACGCGGCAGGCCCGCGCCCTCGTTGCCGATAAACAGGGCCAGCGGCGTGGATAAATCAGCCTCCGGCAACGGTGTGCCTTTGTGCGAAGAAGTGGCGATCAGGCGTACGCCATGCTGATGTAATTCGCCGAGTGTGGTTTCGAGGCATACGCGCGCGATGGGCAGACGGAAGACTGAACCCGCCGAGGCGCGCACGGCTTTCCAGTTGAAGTGGCTGACGCTGCCTCCGCCCAGCAGAACGCCGCAGGCGCCGAAGGCCTCTGCTGAGCGCAGAATGGTGCCGAGATTTCCGGGGTCCTGCACGCCAGCAATCGCAAGCAGCGGCCCAGTCGAAGAGCGGCGCAGAACATCTTCCAACTGATAGGTCTTCATGCGGACCAGCGCGGCCACACCTTGCGGCGTTTCGGTTGGCACGGTGCTGGCGAAAAGTTGGTCGGGCAACTCGAGGGTTTCGGCGTGCGAACCGATTTGAGGCAGCAGGCGTTCGGCTGTGGCGGCGGCAGATTCGGCGAAGAAGACGGCTCGAAACTTCAATCCGCTGCGAATGGCTTCTTCGACGATGCGGAGGCCTTCGAGGGCGCAGCTTCCGTCGGGGGTGAGTTCTGCTTTGGCGAATGCGCTGCGCAACTCTTTGACCAGCGCGTTGTGGCGGCCTTCGACGCGGCGCAGACGGCCACTTAAACGGGGGGGCGCGTTGTCAGATTTCTTCAAGGCTCTCCGGCAAGAATCATACCGCGTCAGCGGGGCTTGAGGCCGCTGGACGCAAGCACGAAGTCCACGCGCGTTTCGACCGATGCGCGCGGCAGCTCGATTAGCTCGTATCCATGGGTCAAATACGCGGAGTGCATGGCGTGGCAGGTGCGGACGGCTTCTTCGAAATCCTGCTTCCGCTCAACGTCTTTGGTGTAGATTTCCTCCCACGGCGGCGCAATGAAGACGCGACGGTGATAGCGAAAAATTTTAGCTGCCTCTTCGATGTGTTTCGGCACGGCAAGCCCGCTGAGTTCGAGATATCCGAGCAAATCGACGACGCTGCGATCGAAGAAAAACGGCCCAGAAGACTGCGCGGCCAGATGGTATGACCGCACCTCCCAAGTGAGCATTAACTCGGCGAAGGCGCCGCGGTCAGCCCAGGGCAGAGCCGTTCCGCCAATCGCGGTTTGATCCTGAATGATCGCCCGGCCGGCTTCGAACGAGCGGTTGTAACCCAACCGTTCGAGCGCGTCCAGCAGGGTGCTCTTGCCTGAGCCCGGGCCGCCGGTAACAACGAAAAATCGGTCGGTGGATGGAGTTACTGTCCGTTCAGTCAATGCTTTCTGTCTCCTTGCGTTCGGTGGACATGGTATGTTAGCTTTTCGCGGTTCGAAAGCTTTCGTTCGGAAGGGACGCGTGTGCGCGCCGAAATCATAAAAATCAACAAGGACAATCCGGAAGCTTCGCTGATCCGCTACGCGGCCGACCATATTCGCAGCGGCGAGGTGCTCGGTATGCCCACCGATACTTTCTATGGCCTGGCGGCCGATCCCTTCAACCTGCGCGCGGTTGACCGCGTTTACGACATCAAGTCGCGCTCCCGGCACAAGCCCTTGTCGTTGCTGATTGAAAACACCGACCAGGCGGAAGAACTGGCGCGGCCGCTGCCGGAGGAATTTTACCGGCTGGCGCGGCGGTTCTGGCCGGGCCCGCTGACCATTATTGTGAAAGCCGCGTCCCGCTTGCCGTTGAAGGTTACGGCGAACACAGGCAACGTGGCTTTGCGCGTGCCGCAGGCCAAAATTCCCTTGGCAGTGGTGACGGCGGCCGGCATTCCCATCACCGCAACCTCGGCCAACCTGAGCGGTGAGTCGGAATGCAGCAGCGCGGAGGCGGTCCGCGAGCAATTGGGCGATCGCATCGGCATCATCGTGGATGGCGGCGTTTCACCGCGCGAAGTGGCGTCGACCATTATCGACTTGACCGATGAAGAAGCACGCTGGCGCGTGATGCGCGAAGGCGCCATCGCCTCACGCGAGATTTCCGAGTTCTTCGCACAAGGATGAATGAAGGTTCCAGTCGAAAGCAGCGCTCGTCCCGAGCACCGCTGATTGTCATCGTTGTCGCGGTAGTTTTTTTTGCGTGGCTGGCAGCGCTTTGCGTCGGAATCGTTCGGGCCGGCGCACGGCCGGAGCTCCAGCCGGCGGACGCCATCGTGGTTTTTGGAGCGGCGGAGTATTCAGGCCATCCCTCGCCGGTTTATCGCGCGCGGCTCGATCACGCTTACGATCTTTTCCAGCAAGGCCTGGCGCCGACAGTCATTACTACCGGAGGTGCCGCGGCCGATCCCAGCTTTAGCGAAGGCGGCGTTGGCCACGACTACCTGATGCATCGCGGAATTCCCGAGGCTAACCTCATTGCCGAGACCCAGGGCTCAGATACGGCGCAATCGGCCGAGCGGGTGGCCGTGATCATGCGGGAGAATCACATGCAGAGCGCGCTCGCGGTCAGCGATACCTATCACGTCTTCCGCATTCGCAAACTGCTGGAACACCAGGGAATTACGGTTTATGTTGCGCCGCGTCCGGATTCACGTCCCCATGGATTCATCCAACGCACAGATGCGGTTCTGCGCGAAGCCTTCAGCTACATGTTCTGGCGGTTGCATCTGACCGGCTGATTTGCTGATGCGTCGGCCAAGGACGCAATCACCAGCCCATTCTTTTCCGCAGTTCGGTGACGTGGGCGACGTGATGTTTCCCGTGCCAGGCATAGAGTGCGAGGTTTTTCTCGAGGGGCATCGAGCCAAGTTCTGGATGTCGGAAGGTCCGCTTCCATTCATCTGGCTTCATACTGCGCAAAATTCGCACCCAGCGGTCGTGCAGCAGATCGAGAAGGGTTAACGACACGTCCGGTGGCGTAGATTGCGTGTCCGCCAGATTTGCCCATCGATCCTCGAAATATGGCTTGATCATCGGATCATCTTCGGTGAGCGCCAGCTTGGTTCGAATATAAGCGTTCATGTGGCTGTCAGGCACATGATGCACGACCTGGCGAACGGTCCATCCGCCATCGCGATAAGGCGTCTCGAACTGTTGCGCGGACAGGCCGCCGACCGCGGCGCGCAGATTGCGCGGCGCTTGTTCGATCTCGCTGATCAGTTTGCCGCGCTCGGCTTCGCTGGGCGTGGAGTTATAGCTGAACTTGCCAATGGGATAACGTAGGTCGGACATTGGGCCTCCTGGCGCTCAACAAGAGAGATGCAGATGCATGCGCCCAAGCTCCGATGAAAATTCTTATGGGAGGTAAAACGCTTTCTTATCGCGCCAGCGCCAGAATTCTGACCGGCGCGCCGGAACCGCCTTCGAGCTTCATGGGTGCGATCACGACGAGTCCGCCGCTGACCGGCGCGTGGTCCAGATTGGCAACATTTTCCAGTTGATAAACACTGTGGCCCAAATCGTACTTATGGACGGGATAATCCTTCGACGGCCCGTAGTCGATGCTGAGCGTATCGATGCCAATGGCGAGAACTTTTCGCCCTTCCACCAGAAAGTGTGCCGCATCCAATGAATACCCGGGAAAGTGTAAGACACCTTTGCTGTCAGGATTGCGATAGTCGTTAGCTGAATTCCAGCGCGCATCCCAGCCGGTGCGCGTCATCACCACCGAGTTCAGCGGAATCTGGTCATGGACTTTTTCCCACGCCGCAATATCTTCCACCGAAATCTGGTAATCGGGATTGCTCTTCGCGTTCTCGCTTACATCGATCACCACCAGCGGCGCGACCAGCCGCTCAACGGGGATCTGATCGACCGTCCAGGTGCCCTGCACAAAGTGCGCCGGCGCATCGAGATGCGTGCCGAAGTGTTCAGGCAGAGAAATGTTCCGCATGAAATAGCCGTCTTTGGCAACGGTTGCCACTGTTGTCGCCAGGTACGGAGACTTCGCTTCGGGTTCGTAGGTTGGAACTTGAGCATTGATGGTGTGGGTCAAGTCGACGACTTCACGAATTCCAGTCGGCGCAGCGGTTTCACTACGGCGCTGCGCGAAAAGTAGCAGCGCCAGCGCCAAAACATATCCGACGATAAAGGTACGAATCTTCATTTGTTGGGTGGCACTTAATACGATGCTGCCGGGGCAACCGAAGGTGCTGAATCATTGTTGCGTGCCGCGGACGTAATGGCCAAGGAACGAGCGTCCATGAACCTTGGTGGTCAACGCTGCCATTCCGATATACTGTGCGACTGACGGAGGTTCGATTGCTCTCACGAAGACTCTTCCTCGAACGTGCTGGACTGGCTGCCGGATTAGGCTTGTTAAATCGCTCATTATTCGCTCGCAAAATTCCGTCGCTTGCAGCGCCTTTCGCAGCCGCGGGTTCGTCGACGAATAACGCACTGCTCGATCACGCGCGCACTCTTCTGCAGAACGCGCCGCTCATCGACACACACAACGATCTGCCGTCGATGCTGATCGACACCGGCGGCGACCTGACGAAGTTCGATCTCAGCAAAGTGCAGCCTACTTTGTGCGCTGATATTCCGCGCATGCGCGAAGGGTGCCTGGGCGTGCAGTATTGGTCGGTGTACGTCGATTCGTCTTTGCAAAAAGATCATCGCGCGCTGCATGAATCGCTGCGTGAATTTGATGTGACGTTGCGCATGATCCACGCCTACCCGGAAGCTTTCGAGCAGGCGCGCACCGCCGATGACATTGAGCGCATTTACAAATCCGGCAAGATCGCCTGCCTGATCGGGGTTGAAGGCGGCCACATGATGGAGAATTCGCTGGCCGTGCTGCGAGTATTTTACGAACTGGGCGCGCGCTACATGACGCTCACTCATTGGGACAACATCGACTGGGCCGACTCGGCAACCGATCGACCGGAGCATCGCGGGCTGACGGCTTATGGCAAGCAGGTGGTGCGGGAAATGAACCGCGTGGGAATGTTCGTCGACCTTTCGCACGTGAGCGCGGAAACCATGCGCGATGCACTCGGCGTAACCCGCGCGCCGGTGATTTTTTCTCATTCCAGCTCGTTTGCCATGAATCCTCATCCGCGCAACGTGCCTGATGATGTGTTACGCCAGCTCCCCGCCAATGGTGGAGTGTGCCATGTGAACTTCATTAAAGAGTTCATATCGCCGAAGAATGTGGCGTGGCAAGACCAGCGATCCGCCGCGCTCAGGGATTTTCATCTTCATCTGGATTCCGATCAGGCGATCGAGCAGGCGATGAAAGATTGGGAGAAGAAAAATCCTTATCCCATGCCGACCATCGCCGACGTTGCCAACCATATCGACCACATCCGCGAAGTCGCAGGCATCGATCACATCGGCATTGGCGCAGATTATTATTCGGCCAAGCCGGATGACATGGCGGAAGGGTTGGGCGATGTGACGCGCTATCCGTATTTATTTGCCGAGTTGCTCAGCCGCAAGTATTCCGATGACGATGTCATGAAGATCGCCGGACGAAATCATCTACGCGCGATGCGGCAGATGGAAAAGGTCGCCGCCGATCTGCAGAAAAAAGAACCGCCGATTGTGGGTGAGGGAGCCGAGAAAAAATAGAGGCGTACACGTCTGCGCAAGTTACACAACAGCCTTCAGCACATTTGGTTGCGGATATAATGCTTGATATGACGAGTGGAGATAAGAAGAAACTCAAGCAGGTGCTGGTAGCCCTGGATCGCGGGCCGAACGGAACAAAGGCCAAGGACGGGCGGAGTTGGAGAGAGAAGCGGAATGAGCGCGTGAGGGGTAGATGGTGATGTATGGAAGTTAACCTTCGACCGGAAATCGAGTCGCGGTTGCGGGACCTGGCGCAACAGACGGGGCGTCCCGCGGGCGATCTAATCGAGGATGCGATGGCCGGATATCTGAGAGAGCTTGGTGAGACGCGCGAGATGTTGGATCGCCGCTATGATGATCTGAAGAGTGGGCGCACGGCGCAGCTCGATGGTGAAAAGGCCTTTGAGGAGTTGCGACAGAGCCGGAAGCGCCGTTCGCGCTCATGAGTGAGTTTGTTCTTCACCCAGGCGCGTTCAGGGACCTCGAGGAGATCTGGGATTACATCGCAGCCGATAGCATGGACGCTGCCGACCGGACACTCGAGGAGATCTACGGCGCCATCAAATCGCTGATTCCGTTCCCTTACATCGGGCATAGCCGTCCCGACTTGACGTCCCGGCCGCTGCGTTTTCAGGTCGTACGCGACTATGTGATCGCTTATGCGGCCGACGAGAAGCCGCTCGCGGTTATCGCAGTCCTGCACGGAAGACGAAATCCGAGAACCATCGCTGCGATCCTGAATAAAAGGGGAGAGTAGGCGCCACCAACAGTGGGGCGGGCGGCTCTATGCCACCCGCTGCTGCTGCTCCAGCATGGCGACGAATTCGGAAATTAGTTCAGCGTCCCACAGCCCGGCGCGTGCCTCATCACGCATGGTGTTCAACGCATGCACGTGACTGAGCGCCGGTTTATATGGACGCGCGGTGCGCAGCGCATCGTAAACATCCGCCACCTGCAGAATTCGCGCCAGCAAAGGGGTCTGATTTTTTTGCAAGCCATCGGGATAGCCGCTGCCATCGGCGTGCTCATGATGGTTGCGGATGATGGGCAGCACCAGGCGCAATGACTTCAAGGGCTGGCAGATTTTTTCACCGGTGAGCGGGTGCTGTTTCATTATCACCCATTCTTCCGGCGTGAGGTTCGATCCTTTTTTCAGAATTTCATCGGGGATGGCGATCTTGCCGAGATCGTGCAGGTAACCGCCGCGCCGCAGGGCCACAACCGATTCGTCGTCAAGCCCGAGGTGGCGGCCGAGCGCGCTGGCATTCTGCGCAAGGCGCTCACAATGGCCTTCCGTATACGGATCGCGGCTTTCGACGCTCAGCCCCAGGGTGCAAAGAACCGATTCTGCGGTTTCGAGTTCGTCGGTAAACTCCTTGAGCTTGAGCAGTGACTTGACGCGCGCGAACAGTTCCTCGGCGAACACTGGCTTGTTCAAAAAATCGTCAGCGCCGGCTTCGATTCCGTACACGCGATCTTCACGGTTGGAAAGACCAGTGATGAGCACGAACGGGATGAGGCGCGTGGCAGGATCTTCTTTTAACTGCCGGCACAACTCGTAGCCGGATTTGCCGGGCATCATGACGTCTGAGAGCACGATATCGGGCGGCTGTCTGCGAATTTCGGCTTCAGCCTGGTAGGCATCGCGGACGGAAACCACGTCGTAACCCCGCGAAGTGAGAAGCTCGGTCATGAGCTCGACGATGTCGGCGTTATCATCGACTACCAGGATGCGCGGAGCCGGGCGGCGCGAAGAGAGACCAATCGTCTGGGAGAAATCGAGCGGATGGTCAGTCTTGCGAGGAGCGTTCATACACTTCTTGCAAACTCCCGTATTGTAAACAATTTTCAATCTTGCGCCGAAGAAAAAGGTCGAAGGAAAGGGCGTAGGTTCGACTTTGGTACCATCTATCTGGGTTAGCGTTTTGGTGTTTCTCGACATCGCATGAGCCGCGCGCGCCGGGTTCGTCAACAACAAAAGCAGGTGGTGAAAAAAGCCGAAGCCACTACCGCCGCGCTGCCGACAGTGCCGCACGCATTGCTCTGGCTGGCCGCGGCATTTCTTTTGCCCAACCTCGGCGCGCTGGCCTGCGGATTTGTGCTCGACGACATGCCGCTGATCGTCGAGAATAATTCGCTGCACCTGCGTTCCCTCGGCCAGTTGGCACATATTTGGGCTGCAGGTTATTGGCCTGATCGACACGGACAAGGCTTGTACCGGCCAGTTTCACAGACGGTGTGGGCTTTGACCTGGTCGGCTGGCGGGGGCCATCCGTGGCTATTTCATGCGGTTGGTTTGCTGCTGGGCCTCGGTGTGGTCTTCTTGCTTTACCGCTTTCTGCTGATTGTCGAAACGCCGCCACGGATCGCGTTCATCGCCGCTGTGCTGTTTGCGCTGTTGCCGATTCACACCGAAGCGACGACTTCTGTAGTGGGCTCGGCGGAACTGCTGGGCGCGGCGCTTGGATTCGGAGCGCTGATCTGCTACTACCGCGATCGCGCGGTTCCGGCGGTGCTGCTCTTTGGTCTGGCGGTGTTCTCGAAGGAAAGCGCGGCGGCGTTCGCGGCGCTGCCCGTTGTCTTCCCCAAAAAAGATTGGCGCTCGCGGTCATCTTTCATCAGTGCGGCTGGTGCGGGAGTGATGGTCGCCGCGGCGATTGCAGCGCACCATCTCATTGCGGGCGGAGTTGGCGTTCCGCCAATCGATAACATGACGGTGCTCACCGATTTCTTCCCGCGTCTGCTGACTTCGCTTTGGGTACAGTGCCTGTATTTGTTTAAGACGCTGGTGCCGATCACGTTGTCGGCCGACTATTCCTACAAGCAGATTCCGCTGGTGATGGGTCTGGACAACTGGCGGGCCTGGGCTGGGTTGGCACTGGTGGGCGCGGCCGTCTACGTGGTGTGGCGCGATCGCCAGTTTCGGGCGCCGATTCTGGCTTACGCGGTTTTATTCGCTGCGACCGCAAATATTCTGTTTCCCCTGGGCACGATTATGGGCGAGCGCTTGGCCTACGCGCCGAGTTTCGCAATTGCATTGCTTGTGGCAATGCTGCTGGCACAGTCACGCTATTGGAAGGAAGCGCTCATCGTTATTGCGGTGGCGTTTGGCGCCCGCAGCGCAGTCCGCAACCTCGACTGGCGCGATGCCGACCATTTTTATCCCAAGCTGATTCAGACTTCACCGGACAGCGCCAAGGCCTGGTACTTCTACGGTATTTTGCGTTCGGCGCGCGAAGATGACATTGGCGCGCTCGCAGCCTACGATCGCGCCATTGCGATTTTTCCGGCGTATTCCGAGGCTTACCACAACCGCGGCAATACGCTGGTCCGGCTGGGACGGCGCGAAGAAGCCATGGCCAGCTATCGCCAGTGTTTGCGCTTCGATCCCGGCCACGGCGGAGCAGCTATGAACCTAAGAGCGCTTCAGTTGGGGCTGCCGCTGAATCCTCCGCGGCGGCGCATGTGACGAAACCAGCGCTTCACTTCGAGAGAACACTAAGTGCCTGACGAAACAGGGCGTCGAAGGATGCGCTCGCTCCGTTTCTTGCGGCGACAGCTACGGCCTTTTCCGCCGAGGCACGCTGATAGCCGAGGTTGGTAAGCGCGGAAAGAACATCTTCTTCAATGGGCGAGGTCGCCGCGATCGTTGGAACGCCTTGATCGCCGCCGGGAGGAAGTTTGTCCCGTAGTTCGAGCACCATTCTTTCGGCGGTCTTTTTGCCGATGCCAGGAATTTTCGTCAGGCGCGCCACGTCGTTGCCGCGGATGGCCGCGGTCATTTCGTCCGCTGCCATGCCGCTGAGGATCGTGATCGCCAGCTTCGGCCCGATGCCGCTGACGGTGATCAGCTTTTCGAAGAGCTGCTTTTCGCTGGTTCGCAGGAATCCGTACAAGGCAATCAGGTCTTCGCGGACGTGCGTGTGGATGTGCAGCGCAACGTCGCTGCCGACGCCAGGTAGTTCAGAATACGTCGGCACGCTAATGGTCACTTCATAGCCAACCCCGGCAGTTTCAACAATCGCCTGATTGGGATGTTTGACCAGCAATTTGCCGCGCAGGTGAGCAATCATGGTGCTATTCGGCTTCGAAAAGCGATCTCCGCAGTTGGGATTGCCGAATGATCGACATCAGTGTGCCGGTTCGCAGCTCACGATGATCTGGCACAGGAACGGTGATGGTGGAATTTGCTGTCCGTTTTTGCATGACCACGTGGCTGCCTTTCTGCCTAACTTCGGAGAAGCCGTGCCGCGAGAGGATGCCGCAAGCGTCCCGCCCAGACAAAACGCGGAGCTTACCCAACCTCGACCTCAAGCCGGGTCACGAACACTTCGGAGTGCCGCCGATCTTCGATTTCTGAAGGATCCGCACTTTCGAGAAACAATTCAACGGCCTCGCGAAGGTTTTTTCTTGCTTCCTCGATGGTATTCCCTTGGCTTGCCACGTCAAGCTCGGGGCAAAGGGCAACATATCCATTGCCCTCGCGCTCAATAACCGCCGTGAAATACTGGAGTTGCTTCATATTTCCCTCAACTCAATTCATTTTAGAACAGCGAACTTTGCCTGCGGGTGGGCGTGATGCCGAAGTGCTCGTACGCAAGCTGCGTCGCTACCCGCCCGCGTGGAGTGCGGTTCAAAAATCCGATCTGGATCAGGAACGGCTCGTATATTTCTTCAATCGCATCCGGTTCTTCCGCCAGCGCCGCCGCCAAAGTATTCACGCCAACCGGTCCGCCCTGATATTTTTCGATGATCGCCAAGAGCAGCTTGCGATCCACTTCATCGAAGCCGTGGCGATCGACCTCGAGCATCTGCAGCGCAGCTTGCGCCGTTGGCAAATCGATCTTTCCCGCGCCGCGGACTTGAGCGTAATCACGCACGCGCCGCAAAAGACGATTGGCAATACGCGGCGTTCCGCGCGAACGGCTGGCGATTTCGAGTGCGCCTTCACGATCGATCACCACGCCGAGAATTTCGGCCGAACGCTCGACGATGATCTGCAAGTCTCCGTGGGTGTAAAACTCCAGCCGCAGCACGATGCCAAATCGTGATCGCAATGGCGACGACAACAACCCGGCGCGAGTGGTCGCACCGATGAATGTGAACGGCTTCACATCCATCGTATGGGTTCGCGCCGACGGTCCCTGGCCGATGATGATGTCCAGCTTGTAATCCTCTAGTGCCGAATAAAGAATTTCTTCGAGCGCAGGCTGCAAGCGATGAATCTCATCGATGAACAGCACCTGCTTTTCGCGGAGATTGGTGAGAATCGCTGTCAGTTCGCCCTTGATCTGCAGCGCCGGCCCGGAAGTCTGCTGAAAGGTAACCCCAAGTTCGTTCGCAATGATGGTGGCGAGCGTCGTCTTGCCTAACCCCGGCGGGCCATAGAGTAAAACATGGTCAAGCGCCTCGCCGCGCGACCTGGCGGCCTCAATCGCGACCGCCAGATTTTCCTTGACCTTGGCCTGGCCAATAAACTCGCCCAGCCGTTGCGGCCGCAGCTTCAGTTCAAAAGACGAATCGTCATCGACCGCCGCGCCGGAGACAATGCGTTCGCGTTCCTGTGGGAGTTTCGGCGTGTTGCGCAGCGTGGCCACTGAGGCGATGGTAGCACGAAGCATCAGAGGCCCGGCAGCTTTCTAAAGCTGTTGCCCGCGTTGCCGATCTTAATAGACGAGGACCGACGACGAGTGTCAGCGACCAAGAAAAGATACTCCATAAACCTTACTGGGCTCCGCAACACTCGGCGTCTGAAGGTCTGGCTGCAAGCGGGACATGCGGTCGAGCTGCGGGAGCGTAACCACGTGATCGCACACATCATTCCGTGGCTTGGAGAGACCTCAGAAGCCCATCTCCAAAATCCGACAAAAAAAGGTAAAGGAAATCTTGGACCGCGTGCGAGCTCTGCCCGAACTAGATAATCGCTCCGCAGAGGAGATTTTAGGATACGACGAGCACGGGGTGCCTGGTACAAGGAGCTGATTACCGGTTTCGCGTTCCCCCTACTCTTCTTCTTCCTTCACATCGCCGCGCGCGGCCTTGGCTTTCTCGATGATCTTTTCCTGCAACTGCGCCGGCACTACATCGTAGTGATGCATTTCCATGTTGAAGCTGCCGCGGCCCTGCGTCATCGCTGTTAGATCGACGCCGTAGGTCAGCATTTCAGACATTGGCACTTCCGACTTCACGACGGTATTTCCGGCTTTGTTGTCCATGCCCTGAATGCGCCCGCGGCGGCTGTTGAGATCTCCCATGATCGAACCAGCAAATTCATCTGGCACCGTGATCTCGACCGCCATAACCGGCTCCAGCAGCGTCGGCTTGGCCACTTCCATCGCCTTCTTGAACGCGATCCGGCCAGCCATTTGGAATGACAGATCGTTTGAATCGACATCGTGGTACGAACCGTCATACAGCACAACTTTAAAATCGACCACCGGATAACCCGCCAGGTATCCGCGCGCCGCAGCGTCCTTGACCCCTTTTTCCACGGCCGGAATAAAATTCTTCGGGATCGCGCCACCAAAAATATCGTTTACAAATTCGAACTCGCCCCCGCGCGGCAGCGGCTCCATCTTGATTTTGCAATCGCCGTACTGGCCGTGCCCGCCGGTTTGCTTCTTGTGGCGTCCTTGCACATCGGCCTTGGCGCGGATGGTCTCACGGTACGGCACTTTCGGCGCTTTCAAATTCACTTCCGCGTGGTAGCGCTTCTTCATCTTCGCCACCACCACTTCGATGTGCTGCTGACCCGTTCCCGCGATCAAGAATTCCTTGGTCTGCGCATCGCGGAAGAAGCGGAGCATGGCATCTTCTTCCATCAGCTTGTGAATACTGGGACCGAGCTTGTCTTCGTCGGCCCGGCTCTTGGGCTCAATCGCAAATGTAATCGCCGGCTCCGGCAGCTTCACCTTGGGATACTGAATCGGCGCCGACTTGTCGCCTAGCGTATCGCCCGTCAAGGTCTCCTTCAGTTTCGCGACAGCGCCGATATCTCCTGCATGAAGTTCGTTAATCGGAACCGCCGTTTTGCCTTCCAGAACCCAAATATGCGAAAGCTTTTCAGCCGTGCCGCGCGAAAAGTTTTGAACAGTCGCGTCGTTCTTCAACACTCCGGAAAAAACCTTGAAATACGAAATCCTGCCCGCGAACACGTCGTTCACAGTCTTGAACACATACAGCGAAACCGGCTCCGCATCCGTTTCGTGACGTCGCGGGGCATCTCCGTTGCCGCTGGCCGCAGCCTCGCCCTGCACCCACTCGTGCTCCGACGGCGCGGGCGTGTAATCCACAATGAAGTCCATCACCCGGTCGGCGCCAACGTTCCCCAGCCCCGAGCCGAAAATCACCGGAAAGATCTTGTCCTCGCGAATCGCGGCATGCAGCGCCGGAACCAGGTCTTCTTCGGCCAGGGTGCCCGACTCAAAGAACTTCTCCATGAGTTTGTCATCGCCCTCGGCGACCATTTCGATCAGCTTCTCGTGCGCTGCTTGCGCCTGATCCTTCAAATTCGCCGGAATCTCTGTCTCCGTTCCCTTACCATTGCCTCCAAGTTGGTAGGTGTACGCTTTCATCCGCACCAGATCGATGACTCCGTTAAAGTTCTTTTCGCTGCCGATCGGCAATTCGATGGGAATCACATTCCGCCCGAACGCGCCATACAACGACTCCAGCACCCGCTCCGCATTCGCCCGCTCGCGGTCCATCCGGTTCACCACGATCAATCGCGGCGTGTTGAATTCTTCGCAATAATTCCAGACCCGTTGCGTCACCACTTCCACGCCCGCGACGCCGTCTACAACCACGATCGCCGCATCCACCACCGGCAGCACCAGCTTGGCTTCGTGCACAAACATGCTGAAGCCTGGTGTATCGACGATGTTGATCTTCGCCTTGCCCCACTCCACATAGGCAAGGCTGGCCGAAATCGACATCTTCCTGCCGATTTCCTCTTCGTCATAATCTGTAGTCGAAGTGCCGTCGTCCACTCGGCCAAGCCGCTGCGTCGCGCCGGCGGTCTGCAGCATCGCCGAAACCAGCGACGTCTTGCCTGCCTTGCCATGTCCAATCACCGCGACGTTCCGTATGTTTGTGCCTTCGTAAGCCTTCACGGTATGACTCCTTTATCCATGCACCTTCCAAATCAGCAGTTTGCGAGGCCATGCCGCAACCCTTCGGCGCGGCCGGAGCCTGCCGCAGCGGCTTCCTTGGAATCTGCGGATTTTCTCCTGCGGCGGCCCACACAACCTACTGCAGAGGACACTAGGCCAGCGTCGACAGCCTGCCAAAACTACCGATGCTACCACAGTAGAAATTCCGCGAACAACTGCGCCTCCAGTGCCCGCGTTCAATTTCGATACGCGAGGCTTAATTTCGATACGCGAGGCTTGACTTTGCTGCCCAAACCCTGCAATAACTATCAAGTCCATTCAGGACCAGGTTGGGGGTGTTGTTTCTTGGCAGAAGTCAGACTGCAGGAGGGCGAGTCGCTTGAAAATGCACTGCGCCGCTTCAAGCGCAAAGTGCAGACCGAAGACATTATTAAAGAGGTCAAGCGCCACTCTTTTTACCTGAAGCCCGGCGAAAAGAAGCGGGTGAAAGAGGCGTTAGCGCGAAAGCGCAGCCGTAAAAAAGCTCGTAAAGAGCAGGAGTAGCAATCCGGGCCGCTTCCCGCAAGCGGCCCTTACGCTGCCCGGCGCATCGGGGGGGATGCGGTTGGGCGAAAACACAATCCAGTCTGAGGCTGTGAACCGCGCCCTCCAGGCGCGGTCGGGACGATCCCAGGGGCTGTAGCTGTCATTGAGGGAAAACGAGCAGGGGTCCTGCACCTCCGCAACCGTGGTGGCTCCGGTGCGGTGCATGCGCAGGCGTACCATAAGGAGTCCTCAATGGAATTCCAGGACCGTGTGTTGCAGTGCATCGACTGCGGTATCGAGTTCCTCTTCACCGCAGGCGAACAGCTGTTCTTCTACGACAAGCATCTCAGGAACGAGCCCAAGCGGTGCAAGGCGTGCAAAGCCAAGCGGGTGGCGATTCTCAATCACCACGAGGAAGTCCCCAACCGCGTTGCCACACGCATGACTTGCTCGGCCTGCGGCAGAGAGACCACCGTCCCCTTCAAGCCGACGCAAAACCGTCCGGTTTTTTGCCGCGAATGCTTTCAACAGCGCCGGCAAACCGCCAGCGCCTGAGCCTGATTTCAGCGTCATTCAGCGGTCGGCCGGCCTGTCCCCGTCTGCCGTGCCGCGGGTTACTATATAAATGTGGGCAGCTTTTACGTAGAAAACTTTGGATGCCGCGCAACCCAGGCCGACGGCGCCGCGCTCGAACGCCAGTTCCGCGATCGCGGTCTCGAACGAGCGGCATCGGCCAATCAGGCTGAAGTCGTCGTGCTCAATACCTGCACCGTACCCGCTGCTGCCGACCAGGACGCCCGCGCCGCCATCCGCCGCATACGCCGACAGAATCCCGCCTGCCAGATCGTGGTCACCGGATGCTATGCCCAACGCGCGCCCGAAGAAATCGCAGCTCTGCCCGGCGTCACCCAAGTCATCGGCAACTCGCACAAGCATGAACTGGTGAAGATCGCCTTGCCGAATCCCTCGGCAGGTTTTGCGAACGACGTAGGACGAACCGCGAGCGGCGAAGGGGTCTTCGTCTCTGACATCTTTGCCCACACCGAACTGCTCGCCGCTCCCGTATTCGATGCTGCTAACGAGCGAACCCGCCCCAACCTCAAGGTCCAGGACGGATGCGACAATCGCTGCTCCTTCTGTGTCATCCCCTACGTCCGCGGGCAAAGCCGCTCTCTGCCGTTAGACCAGATTCTCCGCGAAATCCGCACGCTCGGCGACGCTGGCTACCGCGAGGTTGTGATCTCAGGAATCAATCTCGGCCGCTGGGGCCGAGACCTGAGCCCGTCGTCATCTCAAGTGAGACCGCATCGCTTCGAAGATCTCATTCGCTCCATCCTCGCCGAAACTTCGCTCGAAAAGCTTCGTATCAGTTCCGTCGAACCTATGGACTGGTCCGGCGAACTCATTCGCCTTGTCGCCGAATCGCCACGCATTGCCAAGCACGCGCACGTGCCCATGCAATCCGCTAGCGACCGCATTCTGCGCCTCATGCATCGCAAGTATCGCCCTTGGCATTACCGCGATAAGATTGAAAAGATCCACGCCGCCATGCCCACCGCGGCCATCGGCGCCGATGTCATGGTCGGGTTCCCGGGCGAAACCGACGCCGACTTCGAACAAACTCGCTCCATGATTGACGCGCTGCGGTTCACTTACCTGCACGTCTTCACTTATTCCGCGCGTCCCGGAACACCCGCCGCATCCATGCCCAATCAGATTCCTGTACACATTGCGCGCGAGCGCAACCGCATTCTGCGCGAATTGGCCGCGGAGAAGCATCAGGCTTTCATGCAATCGTTTGTCGGGAAAAACATCGCGGTGATCTCGCTGCGCGCTTCTGAAGACAGCCAGTCCGCAAGCTCAAGCTTCCTCTCGACCGACTGTCTCACCGACAACTACCTCAAGCTTCGCCTCACCGGCTGCCACGAACCCAACCGCTGGCTCACCGCCCAAGTCGACCGCATTGAGCATGGCACGCTTGTCGGCACCCTGACTTAGGGCACAACGAAGCTTGTTACCTAAACCAGAAGATGGAGGCAGCGAGGGGAAGATCAACTCAGCGCGGCGCTGGACGGCCTCGTGCGCGACTGCGAACTCGGAATGCAGGCCTTCGTCACCACATCCGTTGATCGCTTTACCAACTACTGTCGCCCGAGCGCCAAGCCTCCAAGACTGCCGGATGCCGTGTCCGGCTGCACCGTAATCACGTCTGGCCCTTTGGTTTCGCCAGCGATGATTGGCTTGCCGGGATCGGTTTCGTAGGCGTAACCGGTCAACGTCGCCTCTTTCTTCAACCAATGTATATTCAGGCGCGCCCAGCCATAGTGAATTTCTCTGTCAACTATAAACTTGAATCCCAAATATCGATCGTCGGCATTGAACCACGGCCCCTCATAGGTGCAAACGGCGCTGCAGATATCCCCAGCCATCCAGTAGGCGGGGTTGACGAACTTTCCTCGGCTGCCGATGTGCCGCCCCGAGCGCAATGCAGCTGCAAATTGTCCCTTGCTGCTGATAAAAACTCGGTTTGCGGCGTTGAGCGGCTTCACCTCCAGCGCGTCCCAATATACCTGCGGATTCTGTCGCACCCCGCCGGTGCCGCTGCAGTGGTAGGTATCGGTCGAAAGGCAGATTCTGAAATCCGCGCTCCCATCATGGTTGAGGTCGAGGTTGATGCCCTTCACAGCATTTTCGTGAGCCGGCGTGTAGACAATCTTGGCCTCGGCCGGCAATGTCAACGCGGCCAGGCTGACTCCCGCGGCGCTGGCCGCCCGGGTGTACATGTTCAGTTGACGGTGGATCGAATCGGAAAGTTGCGAAGGCAGCTTCGGCGAGCGGACAGACAGTTCCATACATCCTCCCCCCTGCGCCTAGAAATCCTAACCCCTGCGACTGGGGGCGTCAAACTGCCGTTCGCGGCGACTTCACTCTGAACTTCGCGGAGAATCAATTTGAGCACGATCGCGATTCTTCGCCAATTGAGCCAAGCCTCAGGTTTTCGGCAGCCCGACGCCCTCACTAGGTAACTGCATCCAGTTTTAGACCTCTGCGTTTTTCTTGTACGGGCAACAACCTGCCCGCAGGCTATAATTGCGCGACACGCATGGCACTAACCTCAGGAACGAGGCTTGGCCCCTATGAAATTGAATCGCCTCTCGGCGCAGGCGGCATGGGCGAAGTCTATCGCGCTCGCGACACGCGATTGGATCGCACCGTTGCCATCAAGGTTTTGAACGCGCAACTGGTCGCCAGCACCGAACTGCGCGCTCGCTTTGAGCGCGAAGCCAAGGTCATCTCCCAGCTCCAGCACCCGAACATCTGCGTGCTGCACGACGTCGGCAACGAAGGCCCCATCGACTACCTGGTCATGGAGTTCCTCCAGGGCGAATCTCTCGCTGACTGCTTAAAAAAAGGTCCGCTCGCCCCGGACGAAATCCTGCGAATCGCCATCGAGATCGCGGACGCCCTCGAAAAAGCCCACCGTGCCGGAGTCGTCCATCGCGATCTCAAGCCCGCCAACGTGATGCTCACCAAATCTGGCGCCAAGCTGCTCGATTTCGGCCTCGCCAAGCCTCTCGGCGTCACCTCGGCTGCTTCCGGACGTGGCAGCGGATCGGCTTCCGTGCTCGCCGCCGCTCTCACCCAGACCATGCCCGCGCCGTCACCCGCCACGCCGCTCTCCACTGCCGGCGCAGTGATTGGGACCGTTCAGTACATGTCGCCCGAGCAAATTCAGGGCGTCGAAGCCGACGCCCGCTCCGACATTTTTTCCTTCGGCGTAATGCTGTACGAGATGGTCACCGGCAAGCGCACCTTCGAAGGCAAAACCCAGGCCAGCATCGTCGGGCAGATTCTCGCCGTGGATCCGCCCTCAGTAACGACCCTGCGTCCCCAAACGCCGCCCGGCCTCGACCGCGTGATTCGACTCTGCCTCGATAAAGACCCCGACGAGCGCATCCAGACCGCTCACGATCTCAAGCTCCAGTTGCAGGCAATTGCTGAGGCACCATCAGCTACAACAACCCAGGCGGCCATCGCGCCCGCACGGCGAAGTTGGCTTCCTTGGGCCGCGGCCGGAGTCCTTGCCATCGCTGCCATCGCCTTAGCGATCGCGTACTACCAATCTATTCATGCACCGCAGGCCTCGATTCACTCCTACATCCTGCCGCCAGAAAAAGCTGCCTTTTCGCTGACCGGAAACGTCGCCGGCCCACCCGTGCTCTCCCCCGATGGCCTCCGCCTCGCCTTCGTGGCCAAAGGCGCAGACGGCAAACAAATGCTCTGGATACGCCCGCTGAACTCGGCGGTTGCGCAGCCTATGTCCGGTACCGAAGGCGCCACCTATCCCTTCTGGTCGGCCGACAGCCACTACGTCGCCTTCTTCACTTCGAGCAAACTGAACAAATTGGATGCCAGCGGCGGCCCTCCGCAGGCCCTCTGCGATGCTAGCGCGGGACGCGGAGGGGCCTGGAGCACGAACGGCACTATTGTTTTCGCGCCCGATACCACCTCAGGGCTGGCTCGCGTCGACGCCGCCGGAGGCTCCCGCGTTCCATTGACCACCCTCGGGACCAAAGACACTTCCCATCGCTGGCCCGATTTTCTTCCCGATGGCAACCACTTTCTCTACTTCGCTCACGGCACGACCAATTCCGACAACGCCGTCTACCTTGCCGCGCTGAATTCGAAGGAGCGTACGCTGCTGCTGCGCAACGACTCCAACGCCATCTATGCCGCTCCCGGATATCTTGTCTTTGTGCGCGACAACACCCTGATGGCGCAACGCTTCGATCCGCGCAGCCTTGCGCTCGAGGGCGAAGCCAAGCCCGTGGCCGACCGTGTCGCAGTAAACACCGACACCTGGCGTGGTATCGTCACTGCCTCCGCCAATGGCGAGTTGCTCTATCAGCACGGCGCAGCCAGCGGCGGCTCTCAACTCCTCTGGTTCGACCCATCCGGCAAGCAGGGCGAACTCGTGCTGCCGGAAACCGCCGAGTATACCCAGCCCACGCTATCCCCCGACGCCAGTAAGTTGGCCTTTGTCCTCGAGAGCAACGGCATTGGCGACATCTGGGTGGTAGACCTCGCACGCCACACCAAAACCCGCATCACCTTTGGTCCGCAATACAGCGGGTGGCCGGTGTGGTGGCCTGACGGAAAATCCATTATCTATAGTTATGGCACCAGTGCCAGCGGGGACGCTCTGTATCGCCAGAATGCCGATGGCACGGGAGCCAAAGTAAAGCTGCAGGAAACGCCCGGCATTGACCAGACCCCGTTCTCCGTATCTCCTGATGGCCGCTACCTCGCCTACATGCGATTCGACCCCAAATCGAATACCGGCTACGATATCTGGGCGCTTCCCATGTTCCCGGATAATTCCGGTGAGCAGAAGCCGTTTCCCGTGGTCGCCACCAATTTCGTTGACGTCTCACCCTCTTTCTCGCCCGATGGCAAATGGCTGGCTTACGCCAACAATGAGACTGGGCGATTCGAGGTCTACATTCAGCCGTTCCCCAGCGGTTCCGGTCGCTGGCAGGTGTCGACCGCCGGCGGATCGAGACCAAACTGGCGGAAAGACGGCAAAGAACTTTTCTTCATTTCGCCTGATCAGCAGATGATGGCTGTGGATGTCGCCCAGAACGGCGCCAGCCTGCAACTGGGCACGCCTCACGCACTCTTCAAAGAGGTGCTCGTTAGCAACACGGCCGGACCCTATACGGTTTCTGCCGACGGCAAAAGATTCATCATGAACATGATCCTCCAACAGTCCGTCACCGAACCACTCACGCTGATCACCAACTGGACCGCCGACCTGAAACAGTAGTTGCACCGATTTGTGTGGACAAAAGCGCGCCCTGATGTCATCCCGAGTCAGCTCGCCAATGACCCGGGCGAGCACCATGGGGCCCAGGGCAAACCCAGGCAGATGTAAGCTTCAACATGTTTTCTCATCTAAGTCATTGATTCCAAAGACCAGGCCTAACAACGGTACAGCACCTAAATAAGGTGGTTTATTCAACTCAAGCCGCTGAAGTTCTGACATACCTTCGAAAACTGGATGCAACGATTCGATCGTCCAAAGTTAGAACGAAATCACCAGACCACCGGGGGCGAGATAACCCTCCCCACCGCCAGCCGCATCCATACCTGAGTTTGCGCCGTTCCGAATATGAACCTTCGTTCCAGAACCCGCTTTGAAAATTTGCTTTTAATTTCCCTTCTGCCGTTATACTGTCTGGCAAGAAGGTGAGGATTTCTTGGGCCAGCTAGCGTCGATGTTCATGCCCCACCCAAATCTGAGCGATGCCGTCAATCGCAACATCATTCAGTCTGAAATTGAAGGCGGCGTTTTCCTCAACGATCTTCCTTCCGCCAGCGTCCTCGAAATCGAAACCCAACACCACTGTTACACCGCGGTTATGCTTAGTGAAAACGCCGCGCTGATCTCCGGCCATCCGCAATATTGCCCCGAACCTGTTCTGGTCGCGATCGCCGGTTCCACGTGGGGCGGTTCCATGCTCAAGCAGCGCTACGTCGGCCGCGGCATGCACCTTGAGTTTTGCCATCCCGAGTATCGAACACCGATTGTGACATCGCCGATCAAAGAGATCCGCGAATGTCGCCGCCCGGTCCGCACGCAAGTTCCCGCTCTGGTTTAAATTCTTCGCTAAGTGACATTCGCCCACCTGAGAAACCTGCCGCAAGAACTCACGCAACTCGTTTTCTTGGAAGGCGCTCTGCGAAGTGACGGAGTAACTCGCAATCGCCCACTTCGATTGCGCCATAACGGCGGCGAATCAAGCCTCTTTGTTCGAGTTTCCTCAAACCTGCACTGATCGAGCCGCGCGCCAGGTTACACATGGCGGCAAGCTCCGCTTGCGAAACCTCTAGTGTCCTGCCGTCAGTTCCGGAATCGCCCAGCAATGTCGTCAGCATGGTCGCTATGCGGCGAACGGGATCGTTGCATCGCAGAGCGTCAATCACCCGCAACGTCCTTCTCTCATTGCCCGCGATGAGAATGGCTATGAAGCGCCAAAATGAAGGATCGGCTGCGGTCATCCGTTGCAGTTCGTAACGCGGCAAGCGCAGCAACTGACAATGAGTGCGGGCAATCAGCGAGATCAAGCGAGCATGACCTCGCACCGCCGCGGCTTCTCCTGTCCAGAAACCCGGGCCAGCCAAATATATCAGCGTGGAATCAAGCCGCTGCACAGGTAAGTGAATCTCGATTTGGCCTGCGACCACGCCGACCAGGCCCCCACCTTCATCCCCGGCCTGGTAGATGTATTGCGTAGGCTTGAACGCCAGCAAATCACACCTCGCCAGCAATCGATCTTGAAAATGGCGATCAGTTTCCGATAGCCAGCCGAACCGCCGCACCGCAGCCTCGGCTTCCTGCCTCCTCAAAAATCTCACGATTGTTCACCAGTGAACATTCTTGAATTACGAAATCAGTATACTTGCGCGAACGCGGGAGACGGCAAAAACAACCTTGTCAATACAGGCTTTGCTGTACGACCGCACCGAATGAGGATCGGGACGGCTGTTTGCACACTACTTCCAATAAATAAAAGGAGAGAAATGAGATTTCGCAGAATTGCAGCGTTGCTATTTGCATCGTGCTGTTTCATTTTGCCTGGGGCCGCACATGGGCAGCAGAAAAAACCGAACATTCTAGTGATCTGGGGCGATGACGTTGGCTATTGGAATATCAGCGCTTATAACCGCGGCATGATGGGATATCACACGCCAAACATCGACCGGCTGGCCAATGAGGGTGCGCTGTTTACGGATTTCTACGCGCAGCAGAGCTGCACCGCCGGGCGCGCGTCGTTCATTCTTGGGCAAGAGCCGTTTCGTACGGGCCTGTTGACGATCGGCATGCCGGGGTCACCGCAGGGAATTCCAGACTGGACTCCGACGATTGCCGACCTTTTGCGTGCGCAGGGATACACCACGGGTCAATTCGGAAAGAACCATTTAGGCGATCAGGACAAACATCTTCCGACCATGCACGGCTTCGATGAGTTTTTCGGGAACCTCTATCACTTGAACGCGGAAGAAGAGCCCGAGACTTACTACTATCCGAAAGATCCCGAGTTCAAAAAGAAATACGGACCGCGTGGCGTGCTGCACTGTTGGGCTGACGGCAAAGGCGGCCAGAAATGCGAAGACACTGGCCCGTTGACCAGCGAACGCATGCCCACCGTCGATAAAGAAATCTACGATGCGACCGTGAAGTTCATGGACAAAGCTGCATCGGACAAAAAGCCGTTCTTTATCTGGTTCAACACCACGCGCATGCACGTGTGGACGCACCTGACCAAAGACGCCGACCGCAAAACCGGCATCGGCCTTTATCCGGATGGCATGGTCGAACATGACGCCATGGTCGGCGACCTGCTGAAAGAGCTGGACAAGCTGGGATTAGCCGACAACACCATCGTGATGTACAGCACCGACAACGGCGCAGAGAAAGTCACATGGCCGGATGGTGGAACCACGCCGTTCTACGGAGAGAAAGGAACCACCTGGGAAGGCGGCTTCCGCGTGCCCTGCATTCTGCGCTGGCCGGGAGTCATCAAGCCGGGCACGGTTTACAACGACATCATGTCGCACATCGACTGGATGCCAACGTTCTTGGCTGCCGCTGGCGAACCCGACATCGTGAACAAGCTCGAAAAAGGTTATGCCGCCGACGGCAAGACGTGGAAAATCCATCCCGACGGATATAACTTCCTGCCTTACTTTAAAGGCGAAGCGCAGAAAGGGCCCCGCGAGGAGATCTTCTACTTCGGCCAGGGCGGTGAGTTGAATGCCGTGCGCTGGAACGACTGGAAGGTCAGCTTCGCCGTAATCAATGGCAACATCGCGACAGGAACGCGAGACGTTCCCGGATGGCCGGTACTGACCAATCTCCGCGCCGACCCGTTTGAGTCGGCCTCGCGAGAATCGGGAATGTACATCCGGTGGTATGGCGATAATCTTTGGCTGTTTGTGCCAGTGCAGAACAAGATCAAGAGTTTTCTGAGCACAATTCCGGATTATCCCTTCCAGCCGGGTTCGAGTTTGAACGCCGCCGGAATCAATTACCAGACGTTGAAAGCTGCCGAGGTTCTGAAGCGCTTGAAGGATATCGAGAGCATGCCTTCGCCCAGCAACTGACGAAACAGTTTGCTCTTGAGTCAAAAGCGTTTAACATGGAGTGCTCATAAAGGGCACTCCTTTTCTCGCCTGCTTTGCAGCAGGTGCGAGGGTAACTTGGCAAATCGTACCGGGACAATCGGCACCGCAGAATTTCCAGAAAATCGAAGGAGGACATATGTCGACTAATAAATTTGCATTGCGTTTCCCCATTGCTCTCAGCGTCGTAGCCGTCATCCTGCTCGCAGGAATCGTCATCGGGTGTTCAAAAGCACCCAACGATCAGGCGATTGCCCAGGATATTCAAAGTAAAATCGCCGCCGATCCGGATACGCAGGACTCCGCTCCTGCCGTGACCGTTACCTCGGACAAGGGCAAAGTCACATTAAACGGCACCGTGAAAACGCCGGCCGCGCGGCAGAAGATGGACCAGATCGCAACTGCTGAACCTGGCAACACCGGCGTCGACGACCTGACCACCGTTTCGCCTGACGCCAGCTCGGCTCCTGCACCGGCGCCCATGGCCGCGGCCGCTCCCGCCCCAACTCCAGCGCCCGCCCCTCCAAAACCCAAGCCGCAGCCGATCGTCGTTCCGGCTGGAACCGTTCTCACTATTAAAACCGGCCAAGACCTGAGCTCCAACAAGAGTCAGACCGGACAAACGTTTACTGGGAGCCTCGCGCAACCCGTCAGCGTAGCTGGAAAATCTGCATTGCCTTCCGGCTCGAGCGTCACCGGCACGGTGGTAAACGCCAAAGCTAAAGGCAAAATCAAAGGACAAGGGGAATTGGACCTCGCCCTCACCAGCGTCGCCGTCGGTGGCCAAACTTATCAAATCCAAACTGCAACCATCAGCCAAACTGTTAAAGGCAAGGGCAAGCGAACTGCCGTCACCACCGGCGGCGGAGCCGGTGTCGGCGCGCTTATCGGGGCCTTGGCCGGAGGCGGCAAAGGTGCCGCGATCGGTGCCGGAGCTGGTGCCGCAGCCGGACTTGCCGGCGGCGCGTTCACTGGCAATTCGCAGATCGAAATCCCTGCCGAATCGGCTCTGAGCTTCAAATTGTCAGCCCCGCTAACTCTGCCTCCGCCGTCTGAATAATCTGGCCGCGGATCGACGACCGTCTCGGCGGATTGCGTGGGTCCGCCGATCAGTTCGGCAAATCAAAATCGCAGCCGTGTTGAACAAACACAGCTGCGATTTTTTGTGGCCTGCGCTCTCAATGCGTGGCGCCTTTCATTCTGGCTTCTGCCTTCTTACTTCTGCCTTCTCTATAATGATCTCTCCGTGTCCACCATCCCTCCTCCGCCGGTCGCCCCGCAGCAACCGCAGAACTTCCGCGGAAAAACTAAATCCTTCTGGCTTCGCGTCACCGACGGTCTCGAGATCAACCAGCTCTGGCACCAGTTCCGCACCGATGCCCGCTCCAGCTACCGTCTCTACTCCAAAGGCATCGATGTCACCACGCCCGACCAAACCTCCCGCCGCAAACATTGGTGGGCTGTCGCCAAACAGTTTTTCTGGGCCATCCTCTTAAAGCTCTCGCCCGCGCGACGCGTGCTGCTCCTGGTCGCGCTTGCCCTCATCATCTTTAATCCCGAATTTGACTGGACCACTTCCAGCGGCACCCACATCATCGGTTTCGACTTCCGCCTCATCGGCGGCCTGCTGATGTTTCTTCTTCTCGTGCTCGAAGTCTCCGAGCGCGTAGTCATGAAGCGCGACCTCGAGATCGCCCGCGACATCCAGCGCTGGCTCTTGCCGCTCAACCCTCCGCCCGTTCCTGGCGTCGAAATCGCCTTCGCCACCCGTCCCGCTAACACCGTCGCCGGCGATTACTATGACGTTTTCGCCCGCACCGTCTCTGAAAACGGACAGCAGAACTATCTCTTCGTCGTCGCCGACGTGGCCGGTAAAAGCATCCCCGCAGCCCTGCTCATGGCCACATTTCAGGCCAGCCTGAAGACGCTCTCCAGCACCGCCATCGATCTCGTGCAACTGGTCGAGCGCCTCAACCGCTCCATGACCGCCAACAGTCAGGGAGGCCTGCGGTTCACCACCGCCTTCTTCGGCGAATACGATCCTGCCACTCGTGCCCTCACCTACATCAACGCCGGACACAACACACCTATCTTGCGCCGCGCTTCGGGGACGATCGAACGGCTCGAAGCCGGAGGCCTGCCGCTCGGAATACAAGAAGCCGCGACCTACCAGACCGGCGCCGTCACCTTGCAGAGTAAAGACTGGCTGGTGATTTTTACCGACGGAGTTGTCGAAGCCGTCAACGAGCGCGACGAAGAATTCGGCGAGGATCGCCTGATCTCGCTCTTCAGCGAATCACCCGACACCGCGCCCAGCCGCATGCTCAGCCGCGTCATGGTGGCGATCGATTTATACGTCGGCAACGCCCCCCAACACGACGACATCACCTGTTTGCTAGTCAAAGCCGGGTAAACGGCTCTCGTACCTAGCCTGCTCGCTTTTCGTAACAAACTTCCATGCTGTAGCACCGGCGTGGTTGCGGCGCCGGAGGCCCAGGATTCCGTACGCTCCGCAGACACGAGCCGAACCCTTTGCTAGACGGCCTAGCTATGCGTGCCTGAACCCACGACACTCCAGCGGCAATGCAATGAGGGGCGAGGCCGCGCCGCGCCACCAAGAACCGCCCGCACAGTCCGACAGCCCAATCAAATCTCTTGACCTCGCTAAACCGCTTTCTTGAGAATATAAGCAGCTACTTTCGGCGCCACGGCTGCCGAATAACATGCCGTTCTTTGACAACTACGCGCAATCGACACCGGGTATGCAGGCCCGGAGAGGCGGGTTTCGGCCGACCGCTGGTCGCCGAAAAATGCCCGCTAACTCCTTTGTTTGTAAGATTTTGCCTATAACCCCTTTAAATCCATAGATCTGGCGGGAGCGCTCCCGCTAACCCGCTGATTCTAAAAGATCACGTCAGAGGGGGTGGGGGGAGGGGGGTACCCCGACCTGGCGCTGACATTTCCTTTCGCGGCCCGCCAGTTTTTAGTCAAGGACGTCGCCAACAATCACAGCTGGCATGACCCATCGAGACGTCATCACCGAGCGTTGGCGACTCCCTCGAGTGCGCCAAAAACAGGCTACTCCGGTGCCGAGCCAACGACGACAACCGGACCGACCTCGGCACTCAGCGCCCTCGCCGCGCGGAAGCCTGGCTCTGCGGCGAGAACTGATCGCCATCAAACGCATCCCCCGGTAGTGCATGTCCTTCGGTACAGAGCCCTCCCGTGCGTTGCTTATGGCACTTACGGGGCGTAAACCTTAGTTATCGGCGGTCCAGCGAAACCTGCAGCTCTCTTGCAGGCTCCGGGCAGCGGGAGGCAGGCTCATGTACGTTGGAGTTTACGGTGCAGGGTATCTTGGTACCATCGTCTCCGCCGGCCTGGCGGATTTCGGCACGCCAGTGAGCTGCTGCCACGCGGACAGCTCGCACATGATCGAAGTGGCGCGCGGCAATGTTCCCTTCCATGAAAAAAATCTGATCGATGTAATCAAAAGAAATATTCGGGTTGGCCGGCTGACATATTCGACTGACATCGAGGGTTTTGCGCGGAAGGTGCAAGTGATTTTTCTGGCGGAAGATCTGCCCACTCACTTGACCGATCTGGCCATGAGAATTGCCAAAGCCTCGCCGCATCCGCCCATCATTTCCATCATGACTCCGGCGCCGGTTGGCACGGCGACGGATGTAGAGAACACGCTGAAAGCGGCTGGCCTAAAGGCGACGATCGTTTCACAGCCGATGTTTCTGACTCCGGGATGCGCAGTGGAAGACTTCAAGTGGCCCGACCGGATCATTCTGGGCGTCTCGTCGAATGAACCGGTGCTGGCGCTGAAGCAGATTTTCCATCCGCTGGTGATGCGTGGCGTTCCGGTAATTGTCACCAATCACGAAACCGCAGAACTGGTGCGGGAAGCTGCGACTGCGTTTCTGGCGACGAAGATCTCGTTTATCAACGAGCTGGCCCAGCTCTGCGAGCGTGTAAACGCCGATGCGGTGAATCTGTCGCTGGCACTTGGGCTGGACAAGAAGATCGCTCCGCGCTGCTTGCAGCCCGGCGCCGGAATGGGCGGACTGTTTGCGGAATCAGACATGGAATCGCTGACGCGGCTGGCGCAGAAAAACGGCGTGTCGCTGAAGGTGATGAGCGCGGCGCGTGACGTGAATCGCAGCCTGGCTGAGGCAATGACCGACCGTCTCGGCCGCTACGTGCAGCCCATGCAGAATAAAGATGTTGGAATCCTCGGCCTTGCCTTCAAACCGAACACGAACTCGGTCGCCGGATCGGCGGCAGTGAGCATGGCAAAGAATCTCCTGGCCAAAGGCGTGCGCGTGCGCGCTTATGATCCCGTGGCGCTGCCCGAAGCCCAGATCGAATTGGCTGGCACGGTTCAGTATTGCGAAACCGCATACAAAGCCGCCGAAGGCGCAGATGCGCTGGTCGTCGGAACTGGCTGGCCGGAATTCCGCGAGCTGGATTTTACCCGCATCAAGAATCTGGTGCGGCGTCCGCTGATCATCGATACCAAGAATCTGCTCGATTCGACCCGCCTGCGCGCTCTGGGATTTGAGTACACCGGCGTTGGACGCGGATACGTCTGAAGCATGGCTCTCACTCGCGACCCGGTTGTATAATCGATGAATCGCGGTGGGAGTAGCTCAACTGGCAGAGCACCGGACTGTGGCTCCGGTTGTTGCGGGTTCGATTCCCGTCTCCCACCCCAAAAGTAATCCCCGCCCTGGTACTTTCGTGAAATTTCGCACACAGAATTGTGACGTGCGTCCTAGCGCCTCTACCCTTCGGATTGCGATGATTGAACATGCGAAGGGGACGCGCGTATGCCGCTTTCAAAAGATGAAAACGTGTTGTTAGCTCTGAAGAGCGAGCTCGAGTTTCTGGAAAAAGGCAGCTACCGTGAGCCGCTGGTCTGGCGATCGACCCTGATCTTCGAGGATTCACCCATTTGCGCCGCGGGCGGCGATGGATGCGCGGATGCAAGCGGCTGCCTTCTGCGCCGCTTCGTCCCCACTGAATGCCAGGAATGCCAAGTACCGTGCCGGCATATTCCGCTGAATGACAAAGGTGAGACGGTCGACAGCCTTTATCGCATGGGCACGCACGAAGAGCTGGAAGCAGCGCTACGGAGTTGGTTGCAGGCGAAGATCAAAGAACTCGGCGGCTAGAGCGCGAGCGGAGCTTCCAGTTGATTGCGCAGGCTACGAGAGTGCGGACTTACGAGGCTCTCGCCTTACTCCTCGTCCGGATGACCTCGAGACAACGGTCGCGCCGCGCCTTGCTGGCATCGATATAAGTATAAAAGCTCAGATGATAGGCCGGCAGTGGGAACCGGCTGAGCTTGACCTCGTCAAAGAAATAACCCAGCACCTGCAGGATCTCTTTGGCGGTATTGACGTGTTCGTGCCGCATTAATTCCCCGTAATCCAACCCGGTGCGCAGGCGATAAGCAACCCCGGTGGTACAGCGCCACGCAGCTCCCCACAGCGCGCCACCTTCGGTGGGAATTCCGATCTGTAAGCGGCCGTCGGGCGTCAACCGAATTCCGCACTCGGCGACTACCGCGGGCAGGTCGACCAAATGCTCCAGCACTGCGACCGCGAGAATGCGGTGGTAGCGATTCTGCTCGGGAACCTCACGAATGTCGTCGTAAAAGCTGCGGATTCGCGGACGGTCAGGACTGTCCTGCCAAAGCACCCGAAACGGCTCGACGACGTCGTAGATCGCCGCCGGCGGCTCGTATCGAAGATGGTTGAGTGTGCCCGCGCCCAGTTCGAGGATAGCGCTTTCGCCAGTTTCTGGCGCGCCGTGCGTTTTGGGTTGAGCAGCGACCTTGCGATGCATCCATGACTCCAAAGCCGCGGTCACAGAGAACAACGCACCTCGCCCCGAGCGATTGGACTGGTATTCCTTCACATAGCGAGTGGCGTGGGCTTCGGGCAACGGCCGCCTCACGCGCGGAAAAGACGCAAGCAGATCGGCGACGGTGTTATTGCCCATTTGGATTCCCTGTGGGCGATGTAGGCTGAAGTTCGTGCGAAGTCAGGGCCGGTTTTCCTTGCGCTTATTTGCATTCTTAGTATGCGGCAGCACAGTACCGGTTTACAACCCGGTAAACGATGCGCGGGCACATTTGGATCGTCCTTGCGCCCGGGGCAACGTTTTGTTAGAAGCTTAAAGGGCCGTTGCAGCCATGTCGAGGCCATACCCAGTACAAGGCTGATTCGGCGCACCCCCGCCGACTAATGCCCCCGGAGAACAAAACGTGACGACGAAAGTTGAAAGCCAAGCCGAGATAACGGCGCTTCCGGAAAATGCGTACCACGAGTTGAAGGCTGGCGAGGCGTACTTGCCGCTGGTGCCCGCGGATGCGAATGTGCCTGAACTGACTGCGCGGGCAATCGCATGGGGCGTGGCGCTGTGTGTAATTTTTACGGTGGCGTCCGCGTACTCAACGCTGAAAGTCGGACAGGGCATGGAAGCAGCGATTCCGATCTCGATTCTGGCAATCGGGCTGGCGCGGATGTATCAGCGGCGATCGACGGTGCTGGAGAATGTCATCATCACTGGGATTGGTGGAGCCTCGGCCAGCGTGGTTGCGGGCGCGGTGTTCACACTGCCCGCGCTTTATGCCCTGCGTCTGAATCCTCATCCGGTGCAGACCATATTTATATGCCTGGCGGGCGGATGCCTTGGCACGCTGTTTCTCATTCCTTTACGCCGGTATTTCGTCAGCGAGATGCACGGAAAGCTGCCATTTCCTGAGGCGACGGCGATCACCGAAGTTCTGGTCACCGGCGAAAAAGGCGGCGCGCAGGCGAAGCTCTTGCTGCAGGCCACAGTGATTGCGGCGGTTTACGACTTCTTCGTCACTACGTTTCACGTGTGGAAGGAGTACCTGAATTTTCAATTCATTCCTGCGGTGAAGTTGTTGGCCGATCGTGGGCGGATGGTCTTCAATTTTGACGCGGTCGGCTTCATTCTCGGACTGGGTTATGTCATGGGATTGAGGATCGCGCTCGTATTCTGCGCGGGCGGCGTGCTGGTGAACTTCGTACTGGTGCCGTTGGTATGGTTCATTGGCAGCCACATGGGCGATGTAACCGTATATCCGGCCACGATTCCGATTTCGCATATGACGGCAGCAGATATCTACCGGAATTACGTTCGGTTTATTGGCGTGGGCGCGATTGCTACGGCAGGCCTTGTAGGGATTATCAAATCACTGCGCGTGGTTGTGGGATCGTTTGGCATCGCGCTGCATGCGTTCCGGCACGGGGAAGCAGCGCATACGGGACGAACGGATCGCGATGTTCCGATCATGGCGATCTTGCTGGGAGTCATTGTCGCTGCGATTTGCGTGGCGATCTTCTTCGGGCAACTCGACGTGTCGTGGACGATCGTTTTGCTCGGTCTTGCACTAACTTTGCTGTTTTCTTTCTTCTTTACGACAGTGGCGGCAAACGCGATTGCCACAACGGCTAACAACCCGGCGAGCGGAATGACGCTGCTGACAGTGATTGTTTCAGCCGTCGTCTTGTTGAAGTTCGGTCTCTCGGGAACCACCGGCATGTTTTTCGTCATGGCGCTGGCAGGGATGGTTTGCGTGGCGTTGTGTGCTTCTGGCCAATTCATCACCGATCTAAAGGCAGGTTACTGGCTTGGCTCGACGCCGGCGGCACAGGAGAAAGTAAAATTCATCGGCGTAATTGCAGCCGCGATCACAACCGGGCTGACAATCATTCTGCTGGCAAAAGCCTTTCAATTCGGCGAAGCAGCGCCGGGTGATACACGGCAAGTGCTCGTCGCACCGCAAGCGTCAGCGCTGAAAGCCATTGTGCAAGGATTCATGAGTGGGCAGCCGGTGGCGTATATGTTGTTCGGCATCGGAGCGATGATCACTGTGATTTTGGAGATGCTGCAGCTCTCGTCGATGGTGTTTGCTCTGGGAATTTATCTTCCGCTGCAGCTCACCACGCCGATTCTGGCCGGAGGATTTTTATCGCATTTCGTGAACAAGCGTGGTGAGAAAATCGGTGGTCTTGCCGGTAAAACCATTCGCGAGCGTGGCATTATCATTGCCGGTGGACTGATGGCCGGAGGCGCGCTGGGCGGCGTCATTGGTGCGGCGTTGCGGGCCTTGCCTAATTTTTCTGAAGACTGGATTCAGACACCGTTTTATGACAACCTGCCGGTTTCGCAGACACTTTCGGCGCTGGGATTCATTGCGCTGTGCGTTTATGTTTGGTTCAGTTCGCTGAAGAAAGAAAAGGAGCTGTGATGGATCAGGTCGGCAAATTTGTAGCGGACGCGGTACTCGGCATTGACACGCTTTGGGGAGGCGACGTGATGTGCCCATCAGGAACGGGACGTTTCATCGCCGATTCGTGGTTCTCGGACGAGCCACTGCCCGCGGCCTATACTTTGCCTTCCGCCGCGCGGGTGCGCGAATCAGGCGGGGTGGCGGGAAGAACCGTCGATCGCGCCGCGGTAGACGAATATCTGTCGAAGCTGAACCTGCCCGTGGCGATCGAAGGGGTGCGCGGCGAAGGCAAAAAGATCGGTGGATTGCGCGGCGAGTATTTGACCAACCTAGCGCTATGCCTCGGAACGATGTGGGATTTGGCTGCCGAAATTCTGGGCAAAGGTGATCCCGTTCCCTACGAGCGCAGCGTCAAAGCATCGACTGGCAAGGCTCCGGAGCCATCGAAACCCGAAGGCAAGCGCAAACGGGTCGAAGAATTGCTCGGCAAGGCCGGCTACTCTTCGTCGGGCGCAGGCGGAATTCTGGGCGCCGTGGATGCGTGGCGTCGAGACCGCGTCGTGCCGATGGCGTCCGTGCGGGCACTGAGCACTGCGGTGATCGCCCACTTCGACAATCTAAGCGCCGTGAACCTGATGCCTCATTTGCCGAAAGAACTGGCGGGCGTGCCGCGTGCAAACATCGATTTCCTGCCGATCAAAGACGCATGGTTTTCGGGATCGATGAATTACATTGGCCGCGCTCGCACGCCAGACAAGAAACCAAAATACGAAGCGACCTACGAGATTAACGCGTCACTGTCGATTTCGGTGCCGGAGTTTGAACAGTTGATCAGCCACGAAGTTGTGCCCGGGCACGTGACGACGTTCGCTTATTTGCAGGATCTATACGTCCACGGGAAGGTCGGATTCGAAACTAGCGTTTTGACGATGAATACCCGCGCGGCGACTTTATTCGAGGGAATTGCCAATAATGCCATATTGATTGCGCATGGCGTGACAGAAATCGATCAGCTTCCCGACGAAGACCTGCAGATCGGAGTTCTGCTGGCGCTACTCCAGGATGACGCCAAGAACCAGTCGTCTTTCTTGACATGGGGTGAGAAGATGCAGCAGAAAGACGTGGCGACCACACTGCGTTACGATTTTCTGGTCACCGAAGAGCGCGCCGACAAGCTGTCAGGCGCGTGGGGACGCCATCCGCTGCTCGGGCGCATGTATCTGCCGGCATATCGCGCAGGTACGGAAAAGGTTGCTGATCTTCGCCGCAGGCATAAGCCAAACGAGGTTTTGCCGGCGATCTTCGGATGCCGTGGGTTGGTGGATATTGAGACGATCGATCAGGTGCTGAAAGCCGCGTAGCGCGCTTCAACGGAATGCTCTACTAGCTCACTTTGCAAAGAACCAGTTGTCAAAAGATTTCAGCGCGGTGAACTCATCATCTTTAATGTCGAAGATGGTGTAGAGCTTGGTCACGTTCACCACGTCTTTTACCTTTTGCGTCAGATTCATCAACTTGAGCTCACCACCCTTTTTGCGCACACTCATCAGCGACCCAACCAGCTCGCCAACGCCGGTGCTGTCGATGTAGCTGACATCGGCCAGATTGAGCAGGATCTTTTTCGTGCCAGCGTCGAGCAGTTTGTGAACGGCCTCGCGTAGCTGACCGGTCTCTTCGCCAAAGATGATGCGTCCGTTCATATCGAGTATGGCGACGTCGCCGGCTTTCCGGTTGGTGATTCGTACGCTCACGCTGCTTTCCCCCTGTTGGTTTGATGCATCCGAGCTTCAATTTTGCGGGTTGGGCGCAGGCAAGTCAATGCGCGACCGGATGCGGCGAGTCATGGCCCGCCTGTCCAGCCTTCCATGCTAAAATCAACACCCTGCGGTTCGCCTATCCCCAGGAGGCTCTGAAATGTCCGTCTGTCGCCGGTTTTACTCGATTGCTGTTTTCACTTTTCTATTCTTGGCTGTCGCCATGCTTCCCGCGTCGTCGAACGCTGAAGACGTAACTCACGTCTCGACTCGCGTGCCTGTCGTTGGCCCCGGTCGCGAACTTTCCGCGGTGCGGCCCGCGGGAGCCGACGAAGTCCCACCGGCAGAACAAATTCCATCGGCGCCTCACAAGTGGAAGCTACTGGCTACGATTCCCGGTGCGGTCATACATGACATCGCTTTTCCAAGTCGGTGGGTGGGCTACGCCGCGGCTGAACTCGGCCAGGTGTGGAAGACGACGGATGGCGGAACGACCTGGACCGAAGTCATGAATCTTGGCTTTCCTTACTACTGGTATGGAGTAGCTACGCTGAGTACGTCGGTCGATGACGTTGTGGTCTCCGGATTTGATGACAACAATTTTCAGGGCATCATCCGCTGGAGCCATGACGGAGGCAAGAATTGGTCGAATGACATCGTGCTGACCACGACTGGCTGGTCTGACAGAATTCGCTTCGCGAACCCGAGCGATGGTCTGGTCGTGGATCAACTGAGCATCGCGCAGGGCAAGCCGAACTTGGCGCATTACACGACCGAAGGTGGCATCAAGGGCAACGAGTGGAAAGCCAACGTGCCGGACAAGAACGGTGGATGGTTTGGCGACGAGTTCAGCCTGCAATCCAACTTGCACGTGCGTATGTCGGGGATTACGTATTGTGCCAGTGACAACGGCGGCGCCAACTGGAGCTGTGGTCCCTCGGTCGATTCGGTTTTCGATGGCCCGACATTTTTTGTTGACGACAACCACGGCTGGGTTGGTGGAGGCGAAATTTCGCCAAGCGTAGCGGGCTGGGTGCACCGCACCACCGACGGCGGCAAGACGTGGAGCGGCCGCGTTTTGAACACACCATGGCCGATCCGCGAAATATGGTTTCTGACACCGTATGTGGGCTGGGCTTCGGGCGGCAATTATTCGCAAAACCTCGGCGGCATGTATTTCAGCAACGACGGCGGCGCGACCTGGTCTTTCGATGCTTCGACCGAGGCGGAAATGGGATCGTGCGACAGTTGGGCAGCGAACGGCAGCAACAAGGTCTGGTGCGCCGGCTACGATTCTTCCTTCAACGGTGTGATTTACGAACTCAACATCGCAAGCAAGTGAACGGCTGGCGGCGTAGCCAGGTGAGTTATTCTCTTAGGGGTCGATGATCCTGATCCTTGAGCTGATCGCGGCAGCAGGCACGCTTGCCAGCGTCGCATATTACATCGTGTGCCTTTGGTGCGCGGCGGCGTTTCTGCGAAAGAAAAAAACGGCGACTTCCGGCACTGCGCGCGGTCTCCCCGTTTCCATACTCAAACCGCTCAAGGGCACCGACCCTGAGATGTACGAAAGCTTTCGCAGCCACTGCCTGCAGAACTATCTCAACTATGAGCTGATCTTTGGGGTAAATGACGCGACCGATCCCGTGGTCGAACTGGTGGAGCGGCTCAAGCAGGAATTCCCGGACCGCGCCATCCGGCTGATTCTTTGCTCGCCGGGAGCAGGCGCGAACCGTAAAATCGTCAATCTTTCGCAGATGATGGAGGTTGCACGACACGAAATCGTCATTGTGAACGACAGCGATATTCGGGTAGCGCCGGATTATCTACAACGCGTTACCTTGCCACTCACAGACCAGACCATTGGCCTCGTCACCTGTCTTTATCGCGGGATCGCCAATCGCTCAATCGGATCCAAGCTCGAGTCGCTTGGCATCAGCACGGATTTTGCCGCCGGCGTTCTGGTTGCGAAAAAACTGGAAGGCATCAAATTCGGGCTGGGTTCGACGCTGGCGTTTCGACGACGCGATCTCGAAGCAATTGGCGGCTTCGAGCCGCTGGCGGATTATCTCGCCGACGACTACCAGCTTGGAGCGCGGATCGCGGCTAAGGGATTGAAAGGTGAATTGTCGGACGTTGTTGTCGATACGTTCCTGCCGGAATACACAACGCAGCAATTTATTGATCATCAGCTGCGGTGGGCGCGCACCGTCCGCGATTCGCGCTTCTGGGGATACGTCGGTCTGGGCTTCACGTTTGGCTTACCATGGGCCTTGTTGGGGCTGGCGCTTTCAGACGGCGCTGGCTGGGCGTGGGCGTTGCTGGCGGCGGCGTTTATTCTGCGTGTACTGGTGGCCTCGCTGGTCGGGCAGTCGGTTCTCGATGATCGGCAACTTTCATCGTTCTTGTATCTTCTGCCGGTGCGCGATATTGTTGCATTTTTCGTCTGGATCGCCAGCTTCACCGGTCACACCATTCACTGGCGTGGCGAGGTGTTTCAGTTGCGTGATGGAAAACTGGTACGTAAAGAGTCAGCCGAATGAGATAAAGATTTTCTAGGCTATGCCGGTTGTTGCCGTTGCGCTGCACGCGTCGGCGCATGCCCGCGCAGAATAATGACGCACGTCAGGACTGCGCAAGTGAGCATCAGAACTCTCAGATAGAGGCTGACGTGCACTGTCGGGTCGCCGATCAAATAGCGCAGCAAACCGATACTCGCGCTCGTGGCACAAAATAGAAAGTACAAGCGCTCGCGCTTGCAGCGGGAGATCCGCGTAAGCGTGATCAGGACAGTCGAGACGATTGCGTACACACCAAAAAGAATAAACGTCGGAACTGCAACTGGATTTCTCCCCAGAATCGGGTTTACCACTGAAGCGCTCGCCGCACCGCGCAAGGCGATGAGCAGAAAGATTACGGAATGGATCAACGCAATTTTGGCGCGCTTGCGGTTGGTGATGATGGCAAATTCGCGCATCATGCTACATTCACCCCGGCGGGGGTCCGTCGCATCGGGAGTTCGACGGTGAGCCGTGTCCCCTCACCGACCGTGCTTTCCACGCCAATGTACCCGCGATGATCCTCGATGATCCGCCGCGCCAACGAAAGCCCCAGCCCGGTACCGTTGCCCTTGGTAGTGAAGAACGGCCGGAAAATATTGGCCAGATGCTCAACCGCGATGCCGCGTCCGGTGTCGGTCACAACGATTCGTGCCATGTCCTCGTGCGAGTCGAGATCAACCGTGATCTTCCCGGCTCCATCAATCGCTTGAATCGAATTCAATAGAAGATTGAGCAACACCTGATGCATTTGACTGCTGTCGTGCTCGACCTCCGGCAGTTTCGGATCTTTCTTGAGCGTAATCTCGATCGGCTTCGAAAGCGCTTCGTGCCGCGCCAGCATGACCGCGTGCTCGACGGTCGTGTTCAAGTCACTGAGCCGGATGTCGGGAGCGTGGGGCCGCGCGGTTTGTAGCAGGTCTGTCAAAATGCTGTTGATCTGGGCGATTTCCAGGCGGACATCTTTCACAACGGCGCGCGCCGGACTTTCCGGCGGCAGGTCGCGCGCAATAATCTCAACCACTCCCGCGATCCCGGCAAGCGGATTACGAATTTCATGCGCCAGTCCAGTCGCCAGTTCGCCCAGCGTCGCTAGATGCTCGGCTCGGGACATCTGCGTGCGGTGCAAATGTTCAATCTCTTCCCGGCTGCTTTTCAACTGCTCGACCATGCGGTTGAAGTTGCGGCCAAGGTCACCGACCTCATCATTACGGTGCGCGAAACTCACAGCCACATTGAAATTTCCCTGCCCCACCCTGGCGATTTTTTCCTGCATCTCCACCATGGGCCGCTGAATAGTGTGAGTCAGAACAAGAAGGAACGCCCCGCAAATGGCGACAGCGCCGGCCGCGGCTACGTATAAAATCGTGTGCCGCTCGTGGTTTTGCCATGACAGCGTGGCGACCGTAAAAAGCAGCATGCCGTTCAGAAGCACGAACACGATGGGCATAACAGCTTTGATCTGCCAGTTGATGCGAACGGGGAGATTTTCGGACGTTTCGGCTTTGGATCCAAACAGCTTCATGGCACTTCTCTCCACCGCCGGTTTGACGGTTTCGTTCGCATCGCACTGGAACTCGGTCTCAGGCATAAGCGTGCATTCCCGGCAGCAAGTAGGTCACGCCGAAGAATGTGAACATGACCACTGCGAAGCCAAGGATCGCAAAGTAAGCTGCTCTACGGCCTCGCCATCCGCGGGTCACGCGCATGTGCAGATAACCGGCGTAAACCAGCCAGGTAATGGCGGCCCAGGTTTCCTTCGGGTCCCAGCTCCAGTACGAGCCCCAGGTCTTGTTGGCCCAGTAGGCGCCAGCGGCGATCATGAGAGTCAGCAGGGGAAAGGCAATGGCAATGGTTCTATACGTGATCCGGTCAAGCTCTTCTGCCGATGGCAGCATGCGCTCCAGATCGCTACGGCGCCACAGCAGCAGCAAATAAAGCAGCGACATAAAGATTCCCCCGACCAGTCCCGAGAGAATGAATGGGCTGGCGGCGAGGCTGGTTTGATACGCGCCCTCGGCATCGAGCGACGAATACTGCCCGTCGCGCGCGCGCAGGATAAAGAAGACTAGAGCTAGCGCCTGCAGCAGAATGCTGATGAACACGGCGCGGTTGGCGAACTCGATCAGGCTGGAATTGCCCGTCTTCCACCACACCAAGTACAAGACAAACGGCACGCTGACCGCTGCCAGCACCAGCAACATAAGCCAACCGAGGTCGGGTATCGTCACAAACAGCCGCATACCCTTCGCGACAAAAATTTCTGCTTTGCGGTCTGGATCCCAAGCGATGACGTTGAACCCTCCCCAGCGCTCAAAACGAGTGAGCACGATGCCGAGGTAAGTTCCGATGGTGGCTAAGCTGGTCGCAGCCAGAAAAGTTTCGGTCTTCACCTTGTCCTGGATGAGGAACATCATGGCCAGCGCAAAACTCAGGGCACAGGCGGCGTAAGCCAGCATCGCCAGGGTGACGTGCACATGCAGCCACGTCGATTGCAGCGCCGGAACCAGAGGGTGAACTTCCGTGCGGAGCAATTGCATCAGTACCACGCCGACAATCGCCACAGGCATAGTCACGGTGCCAATGACTTTCACGCCATATTTTTTTTCCGCGATCAGCGTGAGCACCGCAAGCGTCCACACGAAGCTGAGCAGCATTTCATAGATGCTGGCAAAGGGCGGATGCCCAGCTTCGTACCAGCGATGGGCAACCGCGCCGGTGTTGGCCAGCAAGCCGAGCCAGGTCGCGAACGAAGCGAATTTAATATAAGAGGGAATTCCGGTGACGCCAAATCCCAGGTAAAGCGTCCCAGCGCCACAATAAAAAATGAGCGCGGCATAGAGCATGTTCGACTCGTTGAGAACGTTTCCGCTCTTCACCACATTCAGAAACGCCATGAACAGCAGGAACGACACGCCCAGTCCAACCGCAACCAGAAGGGTTGTTCCGGGGGCAACTGGCGCCTGCTCTGCTTTTGCACGTGACATAAGTCCATCCTCCAAAAACCGGCTCACCGACCGGCGAGTGAATGGGCCTCAGCAGGAGTGCTGGACCCTTTTTCAGAATTAAGTTCAGACTGAATTTCTTTCACAACTTCGCGGAAGCGGCGTTCGAAAACGTCCTGATTCCGGTTGGCTGTCCCTCCGATCCACAAAACCAAACTGCCATCCACCTGACGAACTGGCGCGGCCCACACGCGCACATGAACCAGATAGAACACAAACGCAAGGCCTAATCCCATCAGAACTACACCGCTCCACACCGCCCACTGTCCCGGCTCGTGCGAAACTTCCAGGCCGGTGTAGTACGCCAGCTTTACGTCGCGTGGCTGGAATTGATAGGGCGCATCGGCGTTGTGTTCGACCTCGGGAATCGGCGGAAGCCATACGTCGAACGACTTGCCCAGCTTCTTTGACTCAACCACGAGCCGCGCGGCGGGGTTCTCAATGTCTTTCGACCGTGCATAAACCCGGCCGTCGGACACTGTGTAATCGGGAATGAATTCCACCAATCGGACCGTCGTATCGGCATCCAGCACGAACGGTGTCTCGCCGTCCAGCGCGATGTCACGAGTTTCAGATGAGCCAGTCAGTGATGCCGTCAGAAGAAGCTGATCGACTTTTCCGGTTTGCCCGTAACTGGCCTGATAAAAACGCACGCCCTGATAAACCAGCGGATCGTTCACCACAATCTGCTTTTTGTATGTTTCATTGCCGCCGTCGATGACCGTAAGGTCCGACCACCAGCGCTTCGGCGATCCATCTTTATAGTTTTCCTGCCCGGCACTATTGCAGCGAACGGCAAACGGCAGCATCCGTTTGTCGCCATTGCGAAGTTCGATCTGGTTCGATTGCGAACCGCGGGTCAGCGCCATGTATCCGCGCCATCCCGTCAGCGCATCGACGATGCCACCGACAAAAATCAAAAGCAGGCTGGCATGCACGATGTAGACGGCCATCTCGGAAATGCGGTGTTTCTCTCCGAACAACGAAAAACTGTTTTCCCGCACAATGCGTTCCGGCTTCCATCCGGCTTCGTTGAATGCCTTTTCAGCCACAGCCAAAGCGCGATCTTCGTTATCCACGGGAACCTGCGCCTGAATTGCCAGGGCCTTGCGGAAGCTGTCATTCGGGCTCTTGTAGGGACGCGAATAAAAGCGCCAAGCGTTGGGGAAGCGTTGAATCGACGCGGCAATAATGCTGACGCTGACCAACGCCAGCAGCAGCACGAACCACCACGCGTGAAAAACATCGGTCAGTCCAACGGCGTCGAGCAGGCGCAACATCTGCGGCGAATAGGCGCGTTGAATTTCGTCGATGTCGGTCGCAGGGCGTTGCAGGATCACCGTGCCTGCCGCGGCTACGATCACGGTCAGAATCAACAAAATCACGCCCGTCTTGATGGCGCCGATGGTTTGCCAGATTTTTTTTGCTATCGATTGCTTCCCAGCCATGGGATTCCCCTTTTCCAAGCTTGAGGAATGCACGCCGCTTTCCATAGAAAGCGGTTTAGAGGCAAGCAATTGAACGTGAAGGACTTATCGCTCGGTGGAGGGGTGCCTTCGCGGCGAAAAGGTGTGCTATATCACACAGCTCAGTGAGGTTAAGCAGGGATTTTGCCACAGCCGCAAGTTGCTGGAAACGTGAGTCATTTGACCTGTCCGGCTGGGGAATAAGGCACACGACGACTCAACTGGCATCCTTCGCAGAATTCCAGCGGCGCTTGTTCGCAAGCAAGCGTAAGCTGTGGTTGTTCAAAGACTTCCAGAAGTCACAAGGGTGCGATCATGGGCCGCGCCGAAGCGCGGTCAACGACGTGCATTGTCAGCCGGTAACAGAAAGAGGAAAGCTGTGGTATCCAGAACGTCGGGCCTATTAACTCATCGCAAGGTTGGTTTCGCCGGGTATTTAATCTCTTTCATATTGCTGAGCGGGATCGCATTCGCCGCCAAGCACCCAGTACCTCTCGATAAGAATGCCGATACTTCGACCTGTATTTCGTGCCACGAAGACAAGACCAAGGGCAAGTTCGTGCACTCCGCAATCGCCATGGGCTGCACCAGCTGCCATGAAGTGCGCGTGAATGGCGACGTCACGCGTATCAAGCTGACCACATCGACCACGCAAGGACTTTGCCTCAGTTGCCACGCGGATAAAGACGCCGCGACGATCAAAGGCACGGTGCACCCGCCGGCGGTGCGGGATTGCGTCAAGTGCCACGATCCGCATACGTCCGACAACAAGAACCAGTTGCTCAAGCCGGCTTCGGGCGAAACTGCCAAGGAAAACCTTTGCCTGACCTGCCACAAAATAGGCGTCGATGTGCCTAAAGACGGCAGCCGGCACGCCGCGCTAGACATGGGCTGCGACACTTGTCACACCACGCACAAGACGGGTGAAATGGGAAAGCCCGAGTTCGACTTTCACCTGGTAAAGGCCACGCCGGCGCTGTGCATCGATTGCCACGATGTTAAGAGTCCAGACCTGCAGAAGGCGCACCAGAACCAGCCTTTTGGGAGCGCCAATTGCCTGGAGTGCCACGATCCGCACCAGTCTTCAGCGCCGCATTTGATGGCGAAGTTTACGCATCCTCCGTTTGCCGGCGGACAATGCGATACCTGCCATGGACCGGCAAAAGACGGCAAAGTGGTTCTGACTCAGAAAGACGTGAAGGGCCTTTGCGTCACCTGCCACGACGACAAGGCCAAGCTGATTGACACGGCGAAAGTGCAGCATCCGGGAGCAGCGGGCGATTGTACGGATTGCCACAATCCTCATGCCAGCAAGCAGCCGGGTTTGCCCAAGACCGATGCGGTCAACATCTGCCTCGGCTGCCATAGCGACATCGATGACCTGCGGAAGAAGTCGGTTCATCATCAGCCGGCATTTACCCAGGGCTGCGCTACCTGCCACACGCCGCACGGCGGCGATAACGATCATCTGTTGCGGGCGAAAGGCAACGATCTCTGCCTGGAATGTCATGGTCCCGACTCGCAGCCGAGAAAACTCGAGGCCGAACATGAGGTGACCATCTTTAAGGGAACGGTGACCTTGCCGGACGATTACTTCGCCAAAAATAAGGTGGTGGTGCTGCCGCTGCGGTTCGGGAAGGGGCATCCGGTGGATGGGCATCCGACCTCCGATGTGGTGGATCCGAGCGACATCACCAAGCTAAGAGCGCAGATCAACTGCCTGACTTGCCATCAACCGCACGCTTCGGCGCAGCCCGATCTGCTGGCTAAAGACCAGGCAAACAATATGGCGTTCTGCGCCACGTGCCACAAAGATCTGACCAAACGATAGTTCGAGCTAGGAGAAATGACGATGCGTACAACCAGGACAAAGGGTGAGAGCGCTCTGGCGCTGGTTCTTGCAACTCTGGCGATGTTCGCTCCGCTGACTGCGGCGGCAGGCGACAAGAAGAAGAATGCCGATGCCGACAAGCCGGCGCCCACGATTGATTACTCAAATATCGTGTGGCCCAATCCGCCGGCGATCGCCCGCATTCGCTACCAGGCATTTTATGCGGCGCAGAAGCTTTCGCAGGTCGAAACCACGTCGACGCAGAAACAGAAGTGGATGGACCGGCTCGCCGGCACCGCGCCGCAACAGGAAAGCGGCAAAGTCCTGTTTCAGCTCGCCGAACCTTACGGCATGGCGGTCGACTCAAAGGGCAATCTGTATGTGGCCGACCAGAAAGTGGGCGCGATCTTCGTCTTCAATACCGAGACGCGGGAAGCCACGCTGATCAAGAACAAAGTTGACGCCCACTTCGCACGCATCATTGGATTAGCGATGGACGACAACGATCGGCTGTTTGTATCCGATCCGGGGTTGGCGCATGTGCTCGTGTTCGATGCCAATCACAAAGCCACAGACGTGATCACGGAAGGATTGGTTGAGCCGACGAACATGGCCATCGACCGCGAAAACCGGCTGCTTTATGTATCTGACGTGAAGCAGGATCTAGTACTTGTCTACGATGCCGATTCGCTCAAGCTGAAAAGAAAAATGGGAACCACTGGACACGATCACGCGCTGACTACGCCCGGAGATTTTGCCAAGCCGACGGGTCTGGCGGTCAATTCCGAAGGCGATCTATATGTCTGCGATACACTGAACGACCGTATTGAAGTTTTTGATGCGGACGGAAAATTCATCACAGCCTATGGAAAGAACGGCGACGGGCCGGGATACTTTGCGCGGCCGAAGGGAATTGCCATCGATTCCGACGATCACATTTGGGTTGCCGACGGGATGCAGGACCGGGTGCAAGTCTTCACGAAAGAGTGGCAGCTGTGCATCACTTTTGGCGGTCATGGATTATTGCCTGGGCAATTCCAGGGGATCGTCGGAATTTATGCGGACCAGAACAACCGCGTCTTCACCTCCGAGATCTTTCCCGGGCGGGTGCAGCAGTTCTTATATGTGACCGATGAGCAAGCTGCCAAGCTGCAAAAGGAAAAAGAAGAACAGCGCGGCAAGAAGGCCGGCGGGACAAGCGTTGCGCCGGCGGCGCAGCCGGCAGCTGCGGCGAGCGCGCCGAAGAGCTAAAGCTGAAGTCAGAATCTCGGAGGCCGCCCGACGGCCTCCAGAACCTTGTACGTTGCCAATCGATAACCGCGCCCACCCCTCCTTGAAGCAGGACTTGCCAACAGCGGCTAGAGGTACCTCGTTCCCCGCAGCTCCCAGCAGGGCATTCTAGAAGAAGCCCTATTTGCGCTCGTAAAATATTGATTCTATTGGGACAGAGGTGGACCATATCGCCTTAAATCATTGATAACAAAGTAAGTTAGATATCAAAATATAGAAAACAAACGACTTATAAACTATAATGTTTACTAACTAGTAAACATATGAGCTATTGTGTCCTGGCGAATGCTTTTTACATCGCCCTTCTTTTCTGGCCAATCGGGCTGTGAGTTTTAAACCACCGCGCATTTTCCGGGGTGGTGCTTTTCCCCCACTTGGGCAGATTCCCACAATAGGACCATAAGTTACTTCTCGAATTCTAACAGCCATCAAATCAATTACTTACGCGAGATTCCGGACCGATTCATGAGTTTACGGAGATTTGGGGCAAGGCGTGCATTAGTACCGGGCGTAGGGGCGGTCGCAGAGGTACCAAGGTACTGAAAGCGACCAACGGCCTAAGCCTCTGGGTCTTTAGATAAGAGATTTTAAAAATACTCATGGAGGTTGTGAAATTTTATGAAAAAAGCAATCGTAATCGCGATGTTCGTATTCGCGGTCGCAGGGTTTGTGATGGCGCAGAATTATTCGTCTCCGACAGATGTGTTGGGCGCGCACCAGAACCAGGGCCGCGGCTGCGCGGGCTGCCATGCTCCGCACAGTGGCGCATTCGGATCCGGCCATGCTCCGAAAGGCAGCGCGGCCGATGCCGGCAGCTATGCATTGTGGGGCCAGGACGCCAGCCCGTTGTACGGCGCGAGCCTGGCATTCGGCGACAGCGGCAAGTACGTTGAAGTTCTGCCCAACGGCATCGCCACTGGGTCGACCGAAGTTGGCGGCATCCTGCTCTGCCTGAGCTGCCATGACGGCAACGTTACCTATTCCAACATGATGACCGGGTCATCGTACGAACAGAAGATCGGCCTGCTCACCAATACCGCGTACGGCTCCAACCCGATTCCGACACTGCTCGGCAATGACGGAACTTCGGCCGGCAACTACACCAACGATCACCCGGTGGGCCAGAATGCCACGATCAGCAGCGGCAGCGGCCTGGTTTGGGCGAACAACAGCTTCACGGTTACCGCGGGCAGCCAATACGCACAGTTCGTAGCCAACTACGGCTGGCCAGCTCTGGCTCCTGGAAAGTGGTCGAGCCCCTGGGGCGTGACCGCCGCTGGCAAGCCCTATGTGGTTTGCACCACCTGCCACAACCAGCACGTAATGACGGTTTACACCTCCTCGACTGCGAGCCCGATCGCGGGAGACGGCGGCGGCAAATTCTACGCCACCTACTTCTTCATCAATGGCCCGTACAACCCGAACAACCAGAACAAAGCCGGCTTGACGCAGGCTTATTCGACGACCCAGTTCTGCCGCCAATGCCACTTCGGCGAGTCGAACGAAGCGAACAACACCAACAACATCACGACCCTCTTCTAAGAGAGAAATGGTTGGACACCGGGGAGAGAGAAATCTCTCCCCAGTTTTTTGAAGGCAGAAGTTAGAAGTAAGAAGGCAGAGGTTGGCAGGCAGAATGCAGAAGTAGCTGTTAGCTGTTGGCTCTTAGAAAAAGAAGCTTTAAGAGCTAAAAGCTAGAAGCTAAGAGCTGGAAATGAGGATGGCAATGAAAAATCTCCTAGTTGTTTCAATGGTCGCAGTGCTGGCGGCGGGCGCGGCTGCTCAAATCGCGTCACATGCGCCGACGGGTGGCGGGGCGATGGCGGCGGCGGCGGGACCGAGCAACGTAGCGGCGGCGAATCCCAGCCCGACCAACTTCAGCGCACCGGCGCCGATGGCTTCGCCGCTGCAGGTGAGCGACAAGCCGGTGGCGAAGGTGAATGGCGCGGTGCTGACCGACCGCGATCTGCTGCGCGAGATGTACTCGATCTTCCCGTATGCGCGGCAGCACAACGGATTCCCCAAGGCCCAGGAAGCGGCGATACGGCAGGGCGCGCTCGAAATGATCGTCTTCGAGGAGCTGGTTTACCAGGAAGCGGAGCGGCGCAAGCTGACGGTGCCGGCAGCCACGGTGAACAAGGCGGAAGCGGAGTTCCGCAAGCAGTTCCACAGCCCGGATGAATACCAGGCGTATATGAACGCGGAGATGAAGGGATCGGAGAAGCAACTGGAGCTGCAGATCCGGCGGTCGCTGTTGATCGAGCAGGTGCTGAAGACGGATGTGGAAGACAAATCGAGCGTTTCGCTGGCGGAGGTGAGAGCGTACTACGACAAAAATGGCACGAAGTATGCGCTGCCGGAGTCGTATGCATTCCAGAGCATCTCGGTGATACCGGCGCTGAAGCCGACGGCACAGCAAGCGGCGGATGCGCAGAAGAAGGCGCAGGACCTGCTGAAGCAAGCCAAGGCAACGAAGAATTATGAAGACTTTGGCCTGTTGGCGGAGAAAAGCTCGGAGGACGATTTCCGGGTGAACATGGGCGACCACAAAGTGGTGCCGAAAGACAAGCTGCCGCCGCAGATCGTTGCCGCGTTTGCAAAGATGCAGGCGGGACAGGTGAGCGGGCTGATCCAGATTGAATCGGCGTACACGATTGTGCGGTTGAACGCGCATAACCCGGCGCGGAAGCAGCCGTTTGAGGAAGTGAAGGGCGATTTGAGGACGCAGCTGCAGAAAGAGAAGTATGAAAAGCTGCGGAGCGGGCTGGCGAAGAGTTTGAGGGCCAGGGCGAAGGTGGAAATTGTTTAAAAAATTGAGAGATTGAGGGATTGAGCGATTGAGGGATTGAGGGATTGAGCGATTGAGGGATTGAGCGATTGAGCGATTGAGCGATTGGAAAAGCAATCTCCCCAATCGCTTAATCGCTTAATGTCTCAGTCGCCCTTTTTCCAGCCGCGATTGATGCTTTGGCGGTTTTGAGGGATGTACCGAAGATCGCGACTAGCTGATTCGCCTCACTGATCAGGGCCTCGGTTTTCTTCATGGTGACCAGGCCACTTTCCACCATCAATTCAAGCCAGAACACGGTCTCGTCGGCCTCTTCAACCACAATGCTCATTTTGGAGACGAACTCGGCTTTGGACCTGCTCCGGCAAACGGCACGATAGTTGGCAGCAACCGATGTGCCCGAGCGCAAGAGCTGTTTTCCCAAGACCTGCACGTCGGGGGAATGGGGCAGCGAGCGGAACAGGCGAACGATCCGTATAGCAAAACGCTTCGTGCGCAGCCTCAGTTCGTCTGCCTTCTCCAGCGCATTCATAGAGATATTGAATCACTGCGAGGGGTTCCAGGGTGCAGGAAATAGCGGCAAATCATGGCTGCCGGTCTGTTTTGGGAAAGGGGAGAGATTGAGGGATTGAGGGATTGAGAGATTGAGAGATTGAGGGATTGAGCGATTGAAAACCAAAACCGATGCTTCCTTCCCCAGAACGGACAACGCATCGGTTCCCATATCGCTCAATGCCTCGATCCCCGAAGAGCTCAGCATCTTTTGCCCCGAAGGGTTCAATCGCTCATTCCCTCAATGCTTTTCCGGTCGCTCAATCCCCCGATCGCTCAATCCCTCAATCCCTCAATCGCTCAATCGCTCAATCGCTCAATTTGGTTACTGTGAGTTATTCAACTCGCTAATAGGGGCATATGCCACAGGCCACGTCTTGAGGCAATAATTTTCCCCTTGATCGATTCTTACACTATTGAAAATAGATGCTTTATTTTTGTCTCCCGCTATCCTACTTTGGCAGGCCCTGTGCCTTTAGTACCGATAGAAGAAGCCCGATTTTTGGGCGGGTACGGAGGGTGGACAAGCCGTGAAGGCAGCAAGGATCATCGTCATCCAGAAGATCGGGTTGGCAGTTTTGATGATGGCCCAAGCCGGCTTTTGCCAGCTGAAGATCGGCGAGAATACCCAGATGAACGCGGGCGCGCTGGCGACGTTCGGTTACGCCGGCGACTATGGAAACGGCATCCCTTCCGATCACGGGCTGGACTTCGGCTTCAACGGGAACGTCAACGGTTTTTACTACAATCCTAACTTCATCAGTTTTTCGGCGACGCCGTACTACAACCAATCGCGGGCGGATTCGGATTACCAGTCGCTGACGGGAGCGAGCGGGATCTCGGAGACGACGAATTTTTTTACCGGCAGCAAGTATCCCGGGTCGGTGACGTACCGGTACGACACCAACAGCACGGGAACGTTCGGGCTGGCGGGACAGCCGGACTTCACCACACATGGGAACGGGCAAGGGTTTGCGATTGGATGGAGCGCGCTGCTTCCCGACATGCCGACGCTTTCGGTCAACTACGCGCAGGGGAGCGGCGACGGCACGCTGTATGGCACGGATGAGACGACGAATTCGAACAACCGGCTGTTCAACGTGCGGTCAACCTACGCGGTAGCCGGATTTCATTTGAACGGGTTTTACGATCACACCACGTTCGATTCGACTTTTCCGGAGTTTCTGACCGGGCAAGGCAATGAAGTCATGAACTCGAGCGGGCAGGATTTTGGGGTGGGGGTGAACCATAACCTTCCGCTGAAGGGCAGCTTCTTTGCGAACTTCAGCCACGCGACGGCGTCGACGGATTACGAAGAAGACGGCGGCAATAATTCGAGCTACAGCCTGAACAACGAGAGTGCGGGAGCGACGTTCCATCCGACGGCGAAGCTGGGGTTGTTTGTGAACCAGACGTACACGGACAACCTGTCGGGATATCTGAGCCAGAATGAGACGCCTTCGGGAGGGGTGGCACCGATCGTGAATCTGGGATCGGGATCGCACTCGATGACGTTCGGCGGCGGGGCGAATTACCAGTTCACGAATTATCTTTCGGGGCAGGCGCAGGCGATTTATTACAACCAGTATTACTTTGGGCAATCGTACACCGGGACTTATATCAGCGGATCGGTGAATTATGCGAAGAAGCTGTTCAACATGTTCAGCTTTTCGGCGACCGTGATTGAAAGCGATAATGGGCAAGGCAAAAATGCGCTGGGCTTGATGGGGAACGTCAACTACTACAAGAGATTCGGACGGTGGGTGACCTCGGGAAATTTCAGCTACGCGCAGAACGTGCAGAGCGTGCTGATCACGTACACGACGTCCTATTACAACTACAACGGCAACGTACACCGGCGCTTCGGGCACGGCATGCAGTGGGGCGCGGGGTTCGGCGGATCGCACAGCGGGCTGACGAACGACGCAGGCAGCGAGAGCCACTCGGAAACATTTAATACCTCGTTCGGCGGGCGGCGGTTTAATCTGAATGCGAATTATGGCCAGTCGACGGGATTGTCAGTGCTGGGGCCGGGAGGGTTGCAGCCGATTGGACCGACGCCAGGGCTGGAGAATACGATCCTGTTCAATGGGAAGTCGTACGGTGGAGGGCTCTCGGGGACGCCGTTCCGGCGGATGTTGCTTTCGGCAACATTCAGCCGGGCGCTGAGCGATACGGTGACCAGCAACATATACTCGCGAAATAATACTGAGGTTTTCAACGCGCAACTGCAGTACCATATGCGACGAATCGGGCTGCAGGCGGGCTATACGAAGTTCATTCAGGGGATCAGCGCGATCAACGGCCTGCCGTTCAATACGAACTCGTACTTTGCCGGGATTTCCAGATGGTTCGACATTTTTTAACCGGGCGGAGAAAGACGGTGTGCCGCGCTGGGCTGATTGCATGCGGCGTGGCTGCGTTGTTGGTGGGTCCGGCATGGGCTTCAAAGAAAACCACCGCACCGACCGTGGAAGAAGCGCCGGAGTTGCTGCTGGAAGGCGGGCGCAAGCTGAGCTTTGAGCGCAGCTTCAGCCTGGAGCGCGAGGTCAAGCCGAAGCGCAGCTTCTGGACGCGAGTGGTGGACGTGATTGCGGGTGAGCCTGATTTTCACTACATGGTGACGCCCTACAGCGTGACGACGGATTCGCGCGGGCGGATCATTGTGAGCGACGTGGGAGCCAGAGGCGTTCACATTTTTGATTTCACGCAGGAGAAATACAAATTTCTTTCGCGCAAGGACACCGACAAGAATCCGCTGATCATGCCGCAGTGCGTGGCGGTGGACGCGCAGGACAACATTTATGTGACGGATTCGGAGTCGGGCAAAGTTTTGGTGTGGGATGCGAATGGGAAATTTCAGCGCGCGATCGGCAGCCTGAAAGGCGGCGAGGGATACTTCAAGCGTCCGACGGGGATTGCGGTGGATTCGGCGGCACAGCGAATTTATGTGACGGACACGCTGCGCGACAAGATTTACATGATGGACATGCAAGGCAGCGTACTGAAAACGATCGGGAAGCCGGGGACGGGCGATGGGGAGTTTCATTATCCGACGGAGCTGCGGTTGAGGGGCACGGAGTTGGTGGTTGTGGATGCGATGAACTTCCGGGTGCAGGTGCTGGATAAGTCGGGAACGTTCAAGTACGCCATCGGCAAAGCGGGCGATGGGACGGGATGGATGTTTCGTCCGAAGGGGATTGGGTTCGACTCGGAAGGGCATTTGTACGTGGTGGATGGGTATTGGGGCGTGGTGCAGGTGTTCGATCAGGAGGGCCGGCTGCTGTATTACTTCGGGCAAAAGGGAACGGGGCTGGGAGAATTTCAGTTGCCGGCGGGTTTGCAGATCGACAATCAAGACCGGATTTATGTAGTGGATTCATTCAACCGGCGAGTTGAGGTGTTTCATTATTACGGGTTGGCAAAGGCGGGCAGCGGAGGGAAAGAATGAAAACGCTGCTACGATTCGCGTGGTTGGTGGTGCTGTTGAGATTTGCGGCTCCGGCCGCAGCGCAACAGGTGACGGGGGATGTGCTGGGGATGCATGATTTGTCACAGGTGAGCGGGGCGTCGCTGTATACATCGGGGACTTTGTCTTGCACGTTCTGCCATGCGCCGCACAGCGGGTTGGGAAACGTGACGCCGCTGTGGAACCAGACGCTTTCGAAGAGTTCCTACATGATGTACCGAAGCTCGACGTATCACGAGCAGAGCACGCAGCCACCGCTGGGGATCACCAGCAGTCTGTGCCTGAGCTGCCATGACGGGACGGTCGCGGTGGGGCAATCGGCGGTGTACGGGCAGATTCCAATGACGGGGAACTGGAATCCGGTCGATAATTTTGGCACGACACTGACAGGGACGCATCCGTTCAGCCTGCAGACTCCGATGAAGGACGCGGCGAATCTGGTGGCATCGCTGGTTTCACGGGGAAAGACGGCGGACCCGACGGGCGCGGTGAAGCTGATCAACGGGAATATTGAGTGCACGAGCTGCCATGATCCGCATGTGCAGGGGATCGATAAGGTGGCGCAGGAATTTCTGGTGCGCGACAGTTCGAATGCGCAGATGTGCCTGGCCTGCCATGATCCGAACCGGGTGATGCAGGGGCAGGTGAACCCGTTGGCGGGATGGAACAATTCGATCCACCGGACGGCGACGAACCAGGTGGCGCCGGACGCGCACGTTGGCCCCTACGGCACAGTAACGGCGAATGCGTGTTCGTCGTGCCATATGTCGCATGACGCCATTTCTCCGGCGCGGCTGCTGCGGCCGGCTAATCCGCCGCAGATCGGAATGGATCCGGTGTCGCAGAGTTGCATAACCTGCCACGCGGGCGGAACTTTCGTTTCACCGGCGGCGCCAAACATTCAGTCGGAGATGGTGAAGACGGGCCATCCACTGCCGGCGGGAAATAACGGCCACGATGCAGCGGAACCAGTGCTGCTGGCCAACAACCGGCACACGACCTGCGCGGATTGCCATAATGTGCACAATTCAGCGCAGACGACAGTGTTTTCGCCGCCGCCTCTGTTGCGGCCGTCGCAGGCAGGCGTGAATGGAATCAGCGCGACGGACGGCATCACGCCGCTGATTCCGGCGGCCAATCAGTACGAGAACTGCCTGCGCTGCCACGGCTCGGGACCGGGCAAGCAGCGGCAGTTGATCTACGGCTACGCGCCACTGCGGGTGGTGTCAGCGCCGGACCGGTTAAATGTGATTCCGGAATTTGCGACGAGCGCGGCGTCGAGTCATCCGGTGACGCATATCAGCAACAGTTCGCTGCCGCAACCGAGCCTGCTGACCAACATGCTGAATGAGAATGGGACGCAGTCGGGGCGGCTGGTGGGCTCACAAATTTTCTGCTCGGATTGCCACAACAGCGATGACAACCGTGAGTTTGGCGGGCAGGGGCCGAATGGACCACACGGATCGGCGTGGACGCACATTCTGGAGCGGCGGTATGAATTCAGCCAGGCGCCGGGGCCGGGACAAATGATTATCAACCTGTATCCCAGCCCGGACTTGAGCGTGAACGGTCCGTACGCGCTGTGCGGCAAATGTCACGATCTGACCAACCAGATCATGAAGAACACCAGTTGGAGCCAGCATTACCTGCACATCAATGCCGGATTCACGTGCTCGACGTGCCATACGGCGCACGGGGTGGGCGGGACCAATCCGAACATCGGCGGGCAGCGACTGGTAAACTTCGACGCGAACGTGGTGGCACCGAACGGGGCAATGCCGATTTCTTACAACCAAGGCGCCAATACATGCGCGCTGGTTTGCCACGAGACAGCGCACAATCCGAACGGTTCCGTTTCACAACAAGCCACGGGCACCAAGGGGAAGCCGAAAGGCAAGTAAGCGGTCAGTGGGATACGCCATGGATGGCAAACGGGTTCTGCATGGGCAAGCTCCGCATCCCGGTTTTGTTGCTGCTATTCGCGACGGCAGCGGTGATGGAAGCGACGCGCCTTTCGTCGCTGAGCACGCTTTCCACCAGTGACATCTGGATGCATCTGGCATCGGGGTTGTGGATCCTCAAAAATCATGCGGTGCCGCGCAGCGGAATTTTTTCGCAGGCGAGTGCTTCGGCGTGGGTCGATACCAGTTGGTGGTTCGATGTAAAAGCGGCGCTGCTCTACCGGATGATCGGGCTGCGGGCGATTCCGGTGATCGCGATGTCATTGAAGACGTTGCTGGCGATTGTGACTTTTCTGCTCGGCGGCGGGTTGCGGGGAAGGTTTTGGCCGGCGGCAGCGTTGTCGGCAGTTGTGCAGTACGTTCTGGGCGGAGTTCAGCCGGGACCGACGTATGTGAGCCTCTTCTTCTTTGCAGTTGAACTGATCTTGTTATTTGAGAGCCGCTCCACGGGGAAAGATCGGCTGCTCTATTGGCTGCCGGCGCTTTTTCTGGTCTGGGCGAACTTCGATGATCAGTTTGTGTATGGGATTGGCTGCCTGGTTTTGTTTCTGGGTCGGCTGGCGTGGGAGGGGCGTGCTCGCGCCGGGACTTCGAGCCTGCTGAAAACCGCGGGGACTTGCGCGGCCCTTTCGGTGATCACGAGTTTCGTCACTCCATACTTCTGGCGGCCATACGGAGTTTTCTTTGCCCGGTTCACCAGCGCGGCGGCACAGCATATGCCGGATTATGAAGCCATGAGGTTTCATCAGCCGCAGGATTATGTGCTTCTGCTGCTGGCCATGGCGGCATTTTTTTCGTTGGGACTGCGACGGTCGAGGGATGTGTTTCAGATCGCTCTGTTGGCCGGGTGCGCGGTGCTTGCGTTTCACTCGCAGCGGGATACGTGGCTGGTAGCGCTGGCGGCGGTCGCGGTGGTTGGGCAGCAAATTGCTTCGGTGAAAAGCTTACCCACAAAGGATACAGAGAACACGGAGGAATGCACGGGGTTCAAAACAATAGCGGGTTGCGCTGCCATTGCGATTGCAGTTGTAGTGGTGGCGGCGTTCACGCTGATCCCAAACAATGGCGAGGCTCTGCTGGCAAGGATTGGGCAAGCCTATCCGGTGAAGGCGGGCGATTACATTCGCGAGCACCAGCTTCCGCAGCCATTGTTTAATGCATTCGAATGGGGAGGGTTTCTGGCTTGGTATTTACCCGGGTATCCGGTGGCGATCGATGGCCGCACGGGGCCTTATGACGACGAGTTCGTCAACCAGTATGCGAAAGCGATGAACGCGGAGATTCCATACACCCAATTTTCCGCGATGGCTAGTGCGCAGACGTTGCTACTACAGAAAAAGTCGGTGATGGGGCAGGCACTGGCGAATGTGCCGGCCTTTCGGGTCGCCTACAGTGACGATGTTGCGATAGTGCTGACGAGGCAGCCATGATGGAACAAGCGCAGGCAGAGACTTGCACGGCGGAGTTGCCGTTTCCGACGGCTACTAGCTCCACGAGCGCGCGGTGGCTGAGCGTAATGCGTATTTCATTCTGCGCCGGATCCAGCCCCGCCGAACACACTCGCGTGACGTAAGTCACGGCGCGGCATCTGGTCCAGTCACATACTAAAATGTGCTAATTACGAAGCAACGCCACACCTTTCGATTGCTGCATACGCTCATCGTTTGTTCGCTGGCGCTGGCGGCAGTGCCGCGCGGACTGGCTCAGACGCTCGAGCCCGGCGATCCTCCGGCGGTGGATGTGTTGGGCGCGCATGACAACTCCGGGCGCGGGTGCGCCAGTTGCCACTCGACGCACTCCGGCGATTCGGTTACCGCAGACTATGCTGGCGATTTCTGGGGTAAGAGCGGCGCCCCCGATTATGGAAGACAGGTTCTGCTGGGCGGACACGGCAAGGTGGTGGAGCAGCAGGTAGCAAGGCTTAGGGCACAGCCGGCCGAGATAAACGGGATCCTGATGTGCCTGAGCTGTCATGACGGGAACGTTACGCCGCAAAACATGATGGCGGGCAAATCGTATGAGCAGATGGTTGGACTGATTGGGAGCGCGCGTGGGCAACGCATCCCGACCTTATTGGGAGATACGCTGATGGACCGCTATGCGGTCGACCATCCGCTGGGCGTGGGCGCGACGATTCCGGTGGGCGACGGATTGGAGTTTGCGAGCGGGATCTTTTCAGTGGTTCCCAAAACACCCTACGCAGAATTTGTACGGAACTATGGATGGCCCACGCTGGCTCCGGTGCAACGATCGAATCCATATGGAGTGGACCGGGAGGGCCAGCCGTATCTGTTATGTACGACCTGCCATAACCAGCATGCGCAGGATGTTTATGCATCCCGGGCATCGAGCCCGATCGCAGGCGACAATGGCGACCAGCTTTACACGACGTTTTTCTTTGTGAATGGGCCGTACAATCCGAACGTTCGTGATGTGGGCAGCTTCAATACGACCTCGAATGTGCAGTTTTGCCGGCAGTGCCACTTCAATCTGGCAAACGAGGCAAACAACACGAGTAACATCAGAACAGAGTTTTTCTAGTTGTCAGTTGTCAGTAAGAGCAGGCCCCTAGTCAGAATTCCCGCATTCCTAAGTCCCGCCTGGATACCTACGGTCGCTGACACTGCGCGCCAGATCCCTCCGTCCGCGGCTTCGCCGCACCCAGCTGAAGTTGCGGTCTACCAGAACGCGGACGGTTGGGATGACGTCCTTCAGGAGGAGGGGTGTATTAGCGGCGGGCGAAGACGGTAGCGATATCGTCGTGGTAGACCACTTGGAAGCGCGGATCGATGGTGAGGAGCTTGGCGAGCGGCAAAGTGGAGTC
>DASVWZ010000090.1:0-9172 GCA_036392935.1 Terriglobales bacterium
GCCCAAGATCCCGACCACTCCACTTTCCGCCGCTGACGTCTGGCCAATTCTCGAGCACCTTGGCGGACCCGATTCCCCGCGCGAATGGCAAGGCGCACTGCCTTTCACCTATCACCTTGGCCCTGGACCCGCAAAGGTCAAACTGCACCTTAAGCAGGACTACCAATTCCGCACCATATGGGATGTAATCGGCCGCGTTCCCGGCACCGACTTCCCCGATCAACTCGTAGTCTCGGGCAATCATCGCGATGCCTGGGTCTTCGGCGCAGTTGATCCCAACAGCGGCACCGCGGGCATGCTCGAAGCCGTGCACGGCATCGGCGCACTGCTCAAATCCGGATGGAAGCCAAAACGCACCCTGATCTTCGCCAGTTGGGACGGTGAAGAAGAAGGCTTGGTCGGCTCAACCGAATGGGGCGAGCAGCACGAGAAAGATCTGGCTAACGCCGTGGCCTACTTTAATATGGATGTCGCCGTCTCCGGGCCGAATTTCGGCGCGTCGGCCGTTCCCAGCCTCAAGCAATTTCTCCGCGACGTGACTCAAATGGTGCCCAGCCCAAAAGGCGGAACCGTCTACGACCAATGGCGCAACGCGCATCGCGAGGGAGCATTCCAGGAAGCCGTCGGCCCCGGCTTCAGGCCGCCTGCCGCCGAGACCGGTGGCAACGCGCCCGTGGGAGATTTGGGCAGCGGTTCGGATTACACCGTCTTCCTGCAGCACCTCGGCGTTCCCTCCGCCGACATCGGATCGACCGGACCCTACGGCGTTTACCACTCCGCCTTCGACAACTTTGCCTGGTTCAAGAAATTTGGCGATCCGGATTTTTCTTACATCCAGCAGATGGCTCGCATTTTCGGATTGAACGCCATACGCATGGCCGACACCGACGTCCTGCCATACGACTACGAAACCTACGGCAAAGAGGTCGAAGCGTATCTCGACGTCGCAAAGAAGAAAGCCGAGGGAGAATTCGGTCCCGCCGCGCCCGATTTCAATAAGGCAATGAAAGCCGCACAGCGCCTCGAAAAAGCCGGCGCAAAAATTTACAGCCGGCAGAACAGTTCGCCCGACAATGCGGAAAGGCTAAACGCTGCCTTGCTCGCCACCGAACACGCCATGCTGTTGCCTGCCGGATTGCCCAACCGTCCCTGGTTTCGCCATGCCATTTACGCGCCGGGCCGTTACACTGGCTATGCTGCGGTCGTTATTCCAGGTGTGAACGAAGCCATCACTCAGCACGACCTCGAAGCCACACGTCAACAGATCGAAGCTTTGGCCACAATCCTCGAAAACGCTATGAAAACTCTCGATAGCGCCCGCTAAGCGGAGACTACGCCTCGGCGCGACAACGCCTTCCGCACAAATGCAACGATCTCCGGCGTAACGTATCTGGGCGGCTCGATCAAAAATATCGGCCGGTCGGCGAAAGCCGCAGGCATTTCGATGGTTTGCTCCGTATCCAGCGAACGGCTCATGCGATGCATGATCACCGCGTCGGCGCGGTCGAAAAAGCGTTTGGCTGACGCCTTGAAATCCTCCACCGTGGGATCGATGACCGGCAAGTAAAGATCTGGCTGCAGAAAGCGCATGATGCTGTTCGATTCAACGATGGCATATTTCGAATCGGCCAGCACCTTACGGATCGCAGCCATAGCTTCGTCCATCTGATCCGGCTCGGCTACTACCAGGTAGGCGCGTTCAGCCCCCGCAGCCAGAAAGCGCGATGTATCCGAACCACCGATCGGGTCAGTTTCCTTAACTACGTTCCATTTTCCAACCGGATCTGCTGATTCGTGCCGATGCGGGGTAATCTTGATCGCCGTCCAGCTGTACTCACGAAGAGCCCCAATCAGTCCAGCCACTACGCTGGTCTTGCCGACATTCCTCGCATTCCCACCAACTACGATCACCGGCATTATCGCTAATCCTCGCCTGCCAACCTTTATTCTTCTTTGGCTATTTTCGCCAGCACGGCCAGTTCTCTCAAATGTTCGCGCAACGGCTTGGCCGGCGTTCCCCAGAATGCAATTCCCTTCCCGCGCAGAATCTTGTGCGGAAGAATTCCTCCTTGCCCGCCGACCATAACGCCTTCTTCCAATCGCGCATGCTCGCCAATGCCGACCTGTCCGCCAAGCACTACATTATCTTCAATCGTAATGCTTCCCGAAAGCCCGGTCTGCGCCGCGATAATCACATTCTCCCCGATCTGGCAGTTGTGCCCGATGTGCACCAGATTATCGATCTTCGCCCCGCGTCGGATGCGGGTCGTCTCGAGTGCGCCACGGTCAATGGTCGTATTCGCGCCGATCTCGATGTCGTCTTCAATCTCCAGGTTCCCAATCTGAGGAAACTTTTCGTGGTGCCCCGTGTCTGGATCGCGGACATAACCGAAACCATCGCTGCCAAGCACCGCCCCTGCATGAACGATGACACGGTTTCCGATCGTGACTCCCGGATAAACCACCACCCCCGGATAAATATCGCAGTGGCTCCCAATCTTCGCTCCCGCTGAAATCACGCTGCCTGCGCCGATCCAGCTCCCCGCACCGATTCCAACGCCCGCCTCGATTACCGCGCGAGCGTCCACCGTAACCCCCGCCGCCAGCACCGCCGATGAATGTACCACCGCCGAGGGATGGACCCCCGGCGCACGTTCGGGCTGCGCATGGAGCAGCTGAGCCGCTCGCGCAAAAGCCAACCGCGGATGACCGGAAATCAGCAGCGGCTTGGAAGTTTCAGCAGATTCTGCAAACCCTCCCGCGATAATCGCCGAAGCCTGCGACTCCAGAGCATGCTGTAGATGTTTCTCACTCTCGACAAAGACGAGATCGCCCGCCTTCGCGCGCTCGACGCTCGCAATTCCACGTACTTCAGCCAGACCGCTTCCGACCAGCCGTGCCTGCACAAACTCGGCAACCTCTCGCACCGTGCGCTTCATGGCACATTAGTATACGTTTAGTCCGCGAAAAAAAAGCTAAACGCTACAATGGCCCAATGGAGCGCAAAGTTTTCTGGATCAGCCTCACCGTGCTCGGCGTTCTCGCCGACGTCGTTCTCCCACTCTGGTGGGCCCTGGCCGCGACCATCCCCATCGTCTGGGTCAGCTGGTGGATCGCCTACCGCAGCGACTGGTTCTGAATTCCGCCAGCCTGAACCGACTCGACCAAGCCTGCAAATCAGCAAAGTGCCATTGACACTGCCTCCATTTCGACGGATAATCCGAGCGAATTTCCTGAAGGGAGTCATGACTCCTCAACTTCCGAGCCGGCCTTCGGGTGTTTCATAAGCGAGGTTTGCCATGCGACTGCGTCATCTGTTCCTCATCGCGGGGAGCGCCATCCTGGCCATGGTTTTCGTTCCCGGTCAATATTCCACCAAAGCCGCCCCGCCCCCGGCCGCCAATTACAGGGTTATCTACTCGTTCCAGGGAGGAACCGACGGAGCCAATCCCTACACAGATCTCGTTGCCGACGCTCAGGGTAACCTCTATGGCACGACCCTTTACGGTGGGGCCGAGAATTGCGGCACGGTGTTCGAACTTAAACAAACGGGTAGCGGCTGGCAGGAGCAAGTCTTGTACAGCTTCCCCGGCGGCACCGGAGGCGCAGGCCCAGGGTCCGGTCTGACCTTCGATAAGGCAGGAAATCTGTACGGTTACACCGTCGGTGCAACCTGTGTCAATTATGGTGAGCCAAACGTCTTCAAGCTGTCTCCCGATGGAAAGGGCAACTGGAAGGAAACGAGCATTTATAAGTTCAGTTCTGCATATCCCAAGCTCTCTACCGACCTGGCCATTGATTCCAGCGGAAACCTGTTTGGCATATCGGAAGATTCGATATTCGAACTGGCTCCGGGAGCCAAAGGAGGCTGGAAATTCCAAACCCTCTACACTTTTCAAAACGCGTCTGACGGCGGAGAGCCGTCAACCACGCCAGTTTTCGATCCCTCGGGCAATCTGTGGGGCGCAGCGGCTCTGGGCGGTCCGGGGATTTGCCATGCCTCCCTTTACTCAGGCGGCTGTGGCATCGTTTACGAGCTCTCACCCGGTTCCGGAGGAACCTGGACGGAAAACGTGGCCTACAACTTCGCCCGCGGAGGCGGTCGAGCCGTCACCCCCTCTGACGGTGCGCCCAGCGGCTTCATTCTGCAGAAAGACGGCTCCATTGTCGCAACCTCGGCTGCGGGCGGTAATGGCCTTGGCACAGTCTTCGCCTTACGGCCATCGCAAAAGGGCCTCGTCCAGATAGTCCAGCACCGTTTCTACGGGGGCGATGACGGCGCCGTGCCCATTGGAAGAATCATAAACACTGCAGCCGGCTCCATATTCGGCGTTACAACGCGCTCCTCCACAAACTTGGGCACCGTTTATCAGATTCAGGCCGACCAGCAAAACGGTTGGAGGGACACCGTCCTTCACCGGTTCGCCGGAGGCACCGACGGATCCTACCCCCAGGCCGGCCTCTTGGAGGCCTGTAAACGACACCTCTACGGCACCACCAGCTATGGCGGAAGCACAACCGCCTGTAACGCCGCCGGCTGCGGAACGGTCTATGAGATCGTGGTCCCGGATGGACAGTGAGGAGAGAAAATGACCAGACCAAATCGCAAAAACGAACTTTCTGCAAATGGCCGCCCCACTGTTGTCCTAACACCAGAGGTTGAAAAGCGCCTTTCCGCATACGCCGGATCGGCGCTCGCTGCCGGGGTTGGGTTGCTGGCGATCTCGCAATCCGCCAACGCCAAGGTCGTTTATACAAAGGCTGACGTCACCATCCCGGTACATGGCGATGTGGCCCTCGACTTGAACCACGACGGCATCACCGACTTCACCCTCTGGAACAATTTCAGCAGTCCGAACACGTATCCGCCAATTAGCTACGCAACCCTCAGCGTTCGTCCCGGTACCGCTACCCCGAGCAATCAAGTCTGGGGCCAGGGACTGCCTGATCGCAGACGAGAACTCAACCGGTTTGCCTTCGCGCTTCGCTCGGGCATTTCCGTCGGTGCCAACAAATCGTACTTCCGGAAGAGTCCGCGCGCGCTCATGGCAGGGCTTAATGTCTTCTACCGGTCTGCTGCCGCCGTGGGCGCAAGTTGCAGTCCACAAACTGGCGGCTGCATCAGCGGCACTAATGGCCAATGGATGTACACCTCAAAAAGGTATCTTGGCCTAGAGTTCGTGATCAGCGGTCAAACACATTACGGGTGGGCGCGCGTGACTGTAAGCCGGTCCAGCGGGTTCAGCAAGAATTACATCACCGCTACCCTCACCGGCTACGCCTATGAGACCATTCCTAACAAGCCGATCCTCACCGGCGCAACTACTGGGTCCGATGTTGTCACTCTTGAACCCGTAATCCTTGGTCGCCTGGCGCAGGGTAGCGAGGCACTCACCACCTGGCGCGAAAAAAAATAGCGCAAACAACCTAATACAACCCCGCCTCACCCTCCGGCCTCGTCTTCCACCGCCGATGCACCCACAGCCACTGGTCCGGATATTTGCGTATGTATTCTTCCGTGATCTTCGCGAATTTCAGTGTATTGGCCAACGCGTCGGCCTCGTCATCGCCAGTCCGAACCAACTCCACTGCCGGATCGAACCGTAGCCGATATTTTCGCAACGCAGGGTCCCAAATCGTAAATGTCGGGACCACCGCCGCGTCGGTTCTCAACGCAATTCGCGCCAACCCGCTCGCCGTACAGGCTTGAATTCCGAAAAAATCCACGAACACGCCCTGCGGCGGCATCATGTTCGTGTCCATCAGAATGCCGACCACCTCGCCCTTTTTTATCGCCCCCAGTAGCGCACGCACCGAATCGTCCTTATCGATCATCGGATTCCCATGCATCCCGCGGTACTGCCGCGTCATGCGGTCGAGGTAAACGTTATCCAGCGGTCGCATCATCACGTGCAACGGATACCCCTGCAGCGAGTGCGCAAACGCCGACAACTCCCATCCGCCGAAATGCGCCGTCAAAAACAAAACTCCCTTGCCGCGCTTGAATGCGCGTTCAAAGTTCTCAAACCCGTCGTAAATCACGACCTGGCTGACGTTTTCACGTGTGTATTTTGGAAACAGGCAGACTTCCGCTACCTGTCGGCCCAGCGAAATGAATTCCCCGCGCACAATCCTGGCACGTTGGCGCCGAGTCATCTGCGGAAATGCCAGCTCCAGATTTCGCATCCCGACGCGGCGCAGCCGCGGATGCAGCACATAAACCGCCAGCGCCAGCGAGATCCCCGCCGCCCGCGCCAGTGGACGTGGCAACGCCCCGATCATCTTTATCAACACCCAGGCTATTGCGTACTCAAGCCGGTGACGCATGCGGGAATCGTGACACTAGCAGGGACACATGGCACTGTCAACCTGCAGCAGGACGCTGCATCGAGCGGAAATGACGGACGAAAAAAAGCGCCCCTTCAACCCAAAAAAAGGGGCGCAACCAAGGAAAACCAACCAACTCGCTACTTCGCCTGCAAACCTTCAATGTACTTCGTCAGGTTCATTGCTCGCTGCTGTACTTCGCCCTCGTGACCGTGGCTCATGTCCCAGAACAACTGGCCCCAGACCGGCATCTCGCGGCTTCCGTGCGCCGGCACGTCGGATTTCCCTTCAATCGTCGACATGACTTTCATGTTGGGGAACTGTCCGCCGTTGTTCTTGGAAAGCTGCGTCAGGTCCGCAGGTGGGACCTTCAGCGCAGATGCCGCCGGTCCGTTGCCCTTGCCTTCGGCTCCATGACACGACGCGCAATAAGCCTTATACATCTCCGCACCCGAGGCAGCAGATGTCTGCTTCATGGGAGCGGATTTGATCGCCATCTGTGACTGGTCCTGCGCTACTGCAACAACGACTGCCAAAAACAACACACACACAAACACCCAGAGGAGTGTCTTGCCTTGCATTCTTCCTCCTTTTATGACTGCAGTTGTACAGACTTAAGCCTAAAAGGGAGACGATCCGTATACGAGGATGGCCGTCACACCAAAATGTGACGCACAAACAATCAAAAGGGCGTGGCAAAATGCCACGCCTTAAGATAAATCCGGCCGACTGCCGTTAGTTGTTCGGGTTGCTCGGCGGCTGGCTGCCGCTGCCGCTCGGACTGCTAGAGTTGCCCGGATTACTGGAGCTGCCCGGACTGTTCAGCTTCTGCCGTCCGCTGTTGGGGTTTTGCGCCGGAATGACCGTTACCGGCGCTTGCAGCGTGAAGGTCATCTGCGTCTCTGGCGCCAGTTTGATCTGCTGGCTGTGCGTCACGGCCTGAACTCCAGCGCCTAAACCGCCGCCCGACGCTGCGCCAATCGCCGCTCCTTTGCCGCCGCCGGCCAGTGCGCCAATCAGCGCGCCAATGCCGGCCCCCGCGCCAACTTTTTCTGCCGTATTCTTGCCGCGCGAACTCCCTTGTTTCTTCCACTGATCCGTCTGAATGTTGTAGTAGTTATCTCCCGCTTTCAAACGATCCAATTGCAACACCAGCAATGATTGCCCGGCAAATTTCCCCGCACTTTGCACCTGTACTACGTGCCCTTCAATCGGATACCCCGCCGGAATCGCCACATTCCCATCCACTGCCAACGGCGAATCCAGCGTGGCATGGAACGTCTGCCCCTGCTGCGCGGTTTCCGAATCAACTGTGTCCACCAGCCGGATTGCCAGTGTCGTGCCTTGCGCAATCGTAACCTTCTGCGGAGGGGGCGGTGGTGGCGGAGGCGCTGGCGCAGCCGCCGGAACTGGAGTTGGCGCCGGCGGTGGCGGAGGCGGCGTATTCTGCGCTACTTGATTCTGCGAATTGTCATCGACCGGCTTCGCCTTCTTATGCTTGACCGGTTTCTCCGGTTCTGGTGCCGGCGCTGGAGGTGGTACTTCCGCAGCCGGCGCCGGTGGCGGCGCGACCGTCAGATTATTAACAACCTCTTTCACTCCCGGAACACCCGCAGCGTAGCGCGCCGCCGCATCCCGTTGCGTATCGTTATCGACGTTGCCAGACAAAGTGACCGCGCCGTTGCTGGTCTGCACTCCCACCTGCTTGCCTGCTAGACCGGAATCCCCATTGATTTTCGACTGCACATCGCTGGTGATTTGCGCATCATTCGGCGCCTTGCTGCAGCCGATCGTCGCGGCAAAAACCGCCATCGTGACCGCCAGCGCAAAAAAAAGACACACTCTCGCCTTCATGGCTTTACTCCTGTTTGCATAAACCCAAGATAACTAATTTGGATGCGAAAATTACGAAGTTTTACAGAATTTCTGTTGCCGCAACGGATTCAGTGCCGTTTCGGTGCACCGCTCTCAGCAACTCTGCGCCGGGCTCGAGTGAATAAACTTGTACCCAAGGATCACCGCCGCCGACGCGGCTTCATCGGTCTCTTTGTCCTTCGCCGCTACGTTGGCGCGAATAATGCGCGCATCGCACAACACCGCGCTGTTCTTCTGGCCTGAGATTTCTTCCGGCATCTCAAACACCATCTCTACCAGTGCATTCACCGGAAAATGTTGCGTTCCGTAAAACAGCACCCCAGACTGGCTCAGGTTCTCGACCGTCCCTTCGAACCACTGTCCCAGGTTCTTCACCCGGTACCGCAGTGGTCCTTGCACCTTCAACCGTCGCGCGCGTGGCACCCACGTCGGTTTCTTGGTGTGCGAGCGGCGGCGCTGGGTGGTTGAGTCAGCAGGACTCGCGCGTTCCACTCGCTTCACCCGCTTCATCGTGTCCCAGTCATACTGATACTCATCTGCGCAGACCAGGCAGACCTGATAATAACGACCGTCGGCGGCTCGCCGCGGCCAGGAGAATTCATGCGAGCAGGTGCTCAATCTCAGGCTCTCCAACAATTTTGGTGGCATGGTCGTTTCCCGGGATGAATCCCGGAAAGTCTATGATTCTACGGTTGGCAAACTTTTGGTAGGTTACCGTAGTACCATCGGCGCGCAGTCGCAAGCTTCGCAACTCATTGATCTGCCATGTGTCTCGAATTCAATAACGCAATTCGTGCATTGCCCTTATCCCAGTTGTGGAAAACGAGCCCCTTGTCCCTGCCATGACAGATGCTTCCATTAGCGGATTTTTGCTCGCCGGCGGCCAGAGCACCCGCATGGGATCGGACAAGGCATTCCTCAAATTCGGCGAGACCACCCTCCTGGAGCGCGCGCTTGGATCATTGCAATC
>DASVWZ010000091.1:0-6437 GCA_036392935.1 Terriglobales bacterium
CCCCCTCGGCGAGCTGACCCTCGATAGCGCAGGCAACGTCTATGGAACGCTGACCGGTCACAATACTAAAGGGGACGGGGGCGTATTCAAGTTGAGCCAGAAGGACGGGACCTGGACGGAGACTCTGCTGCATAACTTCAACGGCAGTACCGGCAAGTCTCCGACGGCCGGGTTGGTGCTCGATTCTTCCGGCAATCTCTACGGTGCAGCCTACGCTGGCGGCACTGACAACGACGGTGTGGTCTTCGAGCTCGAGCCCTAGCCGGCCGGATCGCAAGCCGACACATGGAAGATTTCAACTGGGCAGGCATCAACGCCTGCCCTTCGTTTTGTCTGCTAATCTCAATCTTGCGGGAATTACCGCGAACTTCAAAAGACAGAGAGCAATCGTCGATCTATGGCCGAATCTCCCATCACTCCCCGCAATCAGGACTTTGCCACCTGGTACCAGGACGTCGTTCTGCAAGGCGATATGGCCGAGCCGGCCGAAATCGTCAAAGGCTGCATGGTCATCAAAGCCAACGGCTACGCCGTATGGGAACTTCTCCAGCGCGAACTCGACGATCGCTTCAAAACCACCGGCCATCAGAACCTGTATTTCCCGCTGCTGATCCCCGAAAGCTTCCTGCACAAGGAAGCCGAGCACGTGGAAGGGTTTTCGCCCGAGTTGGCCGTGGTCACGCAGGCCGGCGGCAAAAAACTCGACGAGCCCTACGTGATCCGCCCGACCTCGGAAACCATCATCGGGCACTTCTTCGCCAAGTGGATCAAAAGTTGGCGCGATCTGCCGATGCTCGTCAATCAGTGGGCCAACGTGGTCCGTTGGGAGCTGCGCACGCGTATGTTCCTGCGCACCACGGAATTCCTATGGCAGGAAGGCCACACCGCCCACTCGAACCACGACGAAGCCGTCGCCGAAGTGCGCCGCATGCTCGACGTCTACGCCGACGTCGCCGAGAACGTCATGGCCATGCCGGTAATCAAAGGCGTGAAAACCCAGGCGGAAAAATTCGCCGGCGCGCTGCAAAGTTATTCCATCGAAGCCATGATGCAGAACGGCTTCGCGCTCCAAGCCGGCACCAGCCACGACCTCGGTCAAAATTTCGGCAAAGCCTTCGGCGTCCAGTTCCAGAGCCAAGCCGGCCAGCTCGATTACGTTTGGCAAACCAGTTGGGGCGCCAGCACCCGCCTCATCGGCGGCCTCATCATGACCCACTCCGACGACAAAGGCCTCGTGCTCCCGCCCAAGCTTGCGCCCATCAAAGCCGTCGTCGTTCCCATCTATCGCAAAGACGCCGAGCGTGAGCCCGTGCTCGAAGCCGCGCATCGCATCGCCAAAGACGTTGGAGCCAAAGTCGACGACCGCGAAGGCCAAACTCCCGGCGCAAAATTTTTCCATTGGGAGCGCCGTGGCGTCCCGGTTGTCCTCGAACTTGGGCCGCGCGATCTGGCCGCGGGCACCGTTGTCCTCAAACGCCGCGATACCGGCGCAAAGCAACCAGTCTCAGTGACCGCGATTGCCGAAACCGTCCGCGCCGTTCTGGATGAAATGCAATCTACCATGTTCAACGCGGCCAAGCAGCGCCTCAAAGAAAACACCGTCCTGGCCAACTCCATCGACGAAGTCGAATCGATTCTCAATGACGTCACCGCCGAAAAAGGCGGTGGAAAATTCGTCATGGCGCACATGAAAGATGACCCCCGCTGCGACCAGCGCGTCAAAACATCCAAGGCGACCATCCGCTGCATTCCTCTGGTCGATGAATACGACGGCGCAGGCAAATGCATCGTCACCGGCGAGCCGGTCGATCGTCGTCTGGTGATCGCCAAGGCATACTAACCGGCATAACGGAGACCAGCTGAATTCCCCTCCGTAACCCACTGATTCTAATGGGTGCACTAACCTTCTCAATGACTTACGGGCTCCGCCGTACATTGTCCTCCCGCTATCATCAACTCATCATCCCTATCATCTAATCTGTTATGTAACGGTTACCGGCGCCTGCAACTCCTTGCTGGAGGCGGGGTTTATAGATACAAGAGACGTTCAGGCGGGGCAGTCCCCCAATTCGTTTGAACGCCCGAGGAGCCTGGCGCAACTGGCAAAGCTCCAAGGAGATAAAGGATCATGAAGCGGTTTATAGGGCTTGGGATTTTGGCGGTTCTTCTAACGGCGCTGCCGCTCGTCGCTGACGACGACACGCAAGCTGCGCCTCCACCGCCAGCAGGACCGGCCGATGTCAGCGGAAACGGCCCGGTCAACGATCGCCCGGTGGCCGATGCCCCCGGACGCGTCGCGCGTCTCCAGTACATGAGCGGATCGGTCTCCATCCAGCCCCGCGGCGTCGATGATTGGGTCGCCGGATCGGCCAACCGTCCGCTGACCAACGCCGACAACGTCTGGACCGACAAAGATTCCCGCGCCGAACTCAACGTCGGCACCGGCTTTCTGCGCATGAACGCCGAAAGCAGCCTCACTCTCGCCAACATCGGCAATGACGCTGTGCAACTCCAGCTTCATCAAGGCACGTTGAACGTTCATATCAAAAAGCTCTACGGCGGCGAAATCTACGAAATCGATACCCCTAACACCGCCTTCACCGTTCTCAAGGCTGGCGACTACCGCTTCGACGTCGACCCCAACGCCAACACCACCCGCATCACCGTGTGGAAAGGCGAAGGCCAGGCCAGCGGCAAAGGAACCGGCGTAAAGCTTAAAGAAGGCAAGCAGGCCGACTTCACCGGCGATACAGAAACCGCCTATCAGGTCACAGACGCCCCCAAGCCCGACGGCTTCGATCAGTGGTGCCAGGCGCGTGACGAGCGCTCCGATAAATCGCTCTCCGCGCAGTACGTGGCTCCGGGCGTAGTCGGCGCGCAGGATCTCGACACCTACGGCACCTGGCAGAACGTTCCGCCATACGGAATGGTTTGGGTCCCGAGTTCGGTTCCCACCGGATGGGCGCCGTACCGCTACGGACACTGGGTTTGGATCAGCCCCTGGGGATGGACCTGGGTTGACGACGCTCCCTGGGGCTTCGCTCCATTCCACTACGGACGCTGGGTCTACGGCGGCTACGGATGGGGATGGGCCCCCGGTCCTTACTATGCTCGTCCCTGGTACGCGCCCGCCATGGTGGGCTGGTTCGGTGGCCCCGGATGGGGCGTTGGCTGGGGCTTTGGTTTCGGCTTCGGCGTGGGCGTTGGCTGGGGTTGGGGATGGGCGCCACTGGGATGGCATGAGCCTTTCGCTCCCTGGTGGGGACGCTGCAGTCCCGGCTATTTCCGTAACGTGAACATCAGCAACACCAATATCACCAATATCAATCATGTTACCAACATCTACAACCACAACGGCGCCAACGGATTCTACGGCCACAACGGAATCGGCATGCCGGCCGCCGCAACCACGCACGGTGGTCTGACCTCAGCGTCCAACAATACGCTGACGCATTCGCTGCCGGTGCAGAACAATATGGGCAAGGTCCCGGAGAGCGCGCTGAATCATTTGAGCTCGACTCGTCCGGATGCCAGCCCGACCCGCGACAGCATGACCGGCGGAAAGGCAGATGCCTCTGCCCGTCCGACCAGCTCTGCCGCATCGCGCCCGACCATGAGCAAGATGACGCCACCAGCGGCGCCCGCCCGCACCAGCAGTGCGGAAGCTGCGCGTAACGCGGAAAATTCTTCCGCCCGCTCGGCTGAGAGCAGTGCCAACCGCTCGAACGAGTCAGCTCGTTCGTCCGAAGCTCGTTCATCGGAAGGCGCAGGCGAACATGCTGGCAACAGCATGAGCAGCGCGTCGCATGGCATGTCGAACAACGTTCCGCATCCGCCGAATGCTACCCCGCCCAACGGAACCTCGTGGGGATCGCACAGCTCTGCCTCGAGCGAAGCTGGCCGCGGTGAGAGTTCGCAGATGGCAACGAACCACACGAACAATGTTCCTCGCCCGTCAGAAGGCAGCAACTTCTCGCGGCCGACGATCAGCTCTGACCGTTCCTTCGGTTCGTCGCGGTCGTATTCTTCGGGTTCGAGCGCCAGCCGCAGCGGCAGCTACAGCGTCCCGCGGCCCAGCGGCACCGTGCGCTCGGCGCCGAGCACCTACGCTTCGAACGGTTACGGCCGTTCATCCGGCAGCTACGGCAACAGCGCCGGCTATCGCGGCTACGGATCGAACTCGTCCAACTACTGGTCGTCGCGTGGCTATGGTTCGTACGGGTCGTCTTCCTACGGCCACTACTCGTCGCCCTCATCGCGCAGCTACGGCAGCTCAGGCAGCTACCATGGTTCAAGCGGCGGGTATCACGGCAGCTCCGGTGGCGGCCACAGCTCCGGCGGCGGACACCGCTAAACTCTTCGCCAGCCAATTCTTCAAAACGCCGTCCGGCAACGGGCGGCGTTATTTTTTGCCTGGCCAACGATCAACGATCAACGATCAACAACCAACGACCGGCGGCCAACTGCCAACTGCCAAGTGCCAACCGCCGCATTCCCTGCCGCCCGAAAGTCCCCGTTGTACGGCACGCCGCAAAGAACTATGATTGGTGGGCATTTGGGGGGAGAATATGCACAAACTTATCGCGCTGGTTATTGCTCTGACCGCAATCGCGGGCGCCACCCAGCGAACTCCGATGGCTACGATTCCCGGACCGCAAGGCGTCCCGGAGGGTGCCAGCCCCGTCGTCGCTGCCCAGAATGGAATCCTAGCTGTCGCGTACGCCCAAGTGGGGCCAGAAGTCTACCTTTATGCAATTCCCAACTGGAGTTCTCCGATCGCCACGCTCACGCTCTCCGATCCCAATGCGTTCATCAACTCGATAGCGATCCAGAACAACTACATCGCTGTCGCCGAGGATGACCCGGCGAGCCGGCACCCTGTCGCAGTCTACATTTTCCCGAAGCCTGAGAGCGGCTGGTCGAGTGAATCTGAAACTGCGATCCTTACACCATCCAATCCCTCTGACGATGGTTTTGGCGCGATCAGCGTGTGGGGCGGAACGCTGCTCGCTTCGGGGCGAGACTGTGCCTACATTTTCCTTAAACCAGAAGGCGGCTGGGTGAATGCCACTGAAAATGCGCAGCTTACCCCAAGCGACAATCCACAGACATTCTGTTGCGGCGTTGCACTCACTGGCAATGTTGGCTCTGGCGGAAGTCTCGCCGTCATTGGGGCAACTGTTGGGCAGGACGGGTACATAACGGCCTACGTCTACGTCGAGCCGGAAGGTGGCTGGACCTCAATGACGCAAACGGCCGAACTGACGAGTCAGAGAGGCACGGGCGATGTCGCAGTTTCGGCTGCGAAATCAACTATTGCAATCGGCTCGCCGATCTTGCACGGCCAGCAGAACGAGCCCTATGGGGGCATTGACATCTACGCAGAACCCGGGGGCGGCTGGACGAATTCGTCCACGCCGACCTACATCGTATCGGTTCCGCAAAACGCGTATTCGATTGGCGGAGCGGCCACCCTCACGCAAAGCGCCCAGGTGCTTGTTTCGGGCTACGGATTCAGCAACTTCAAGAAGGGGTACCAGGATCTCGCCTACCTGTGGCATGCCGACAAGGAATTCGGCTCCTCGATCACCCTGTCGGCCGCGGGTTACACCAAGTCGCTCGAAGCCGCCACTGTGACCGCCGATTATGCCTTCGCTTGGGACATCTTTGGCAACATCTTCATCTTCGACGGCAAGTAACCCGACCCGAGGACCCCGATCGGTCAGAAACAGATCAACATAAAGAGAAGCCAGCACCGGCTCCCGTCGGTGCTGGCCGAAGTCCCTGGGCGGGTTGGGGCGCGACCAGGGTTCAAGAGCGCGACTCAGGAGGTTGAGCCTGCCACTCAAGGCTGATTTCTCTGAAAGGTCTGCGTGTCTTTCAGCTCAGCTGACATAGCCTTGTAGCCAGTAATAACTATGTCTATCGGAATAATAGACATTCGTTCCCACCCCTGTCAAGCCCAAAAACCAGCCTCTTATCCGATCATGACTCTAACCACCGTCATCCCGAACGGCCTCGCGCGCAGTGTCAGCAATCACGGGCGGGATCGACCACCCGCTCCCCCGATCTCCCGATCGCTCAATCTCCCGATCGCTCAATCTCCCGCTCCCCCGATCTCCCGATCACCCGATCTCCCGCTCCCCCCAATCTCCCGATTACCCGATCGCTCAATCTCCCGATCACCCGATCACCCGATCGCTCAATCTCCCGATCTCCGAATTCCCCTTGACCTCACTCCCCAATTCCTCAACAATTGAAGTCAGAAACCACTCGTTCTTTGACAACTTATGACCCCATATGGGTGGGGTCGGTTCGATCTGAGGGCTGATAGCTGACGGCTGATCGCTGCTCTAACTCCTTTGTTTGGAAGATTTTACCTATAACCCCTTTAAACTCATAGATCTAGCGGGAGCGCTCCCGCTAAACCGCTGATT
>DASVWZ010000092.1:0-4877 GCA_036392935.1 Terriglobales bacterium
GCGCGTTTTCGTGACATTGACGGAAATACATTCTCACTCGTGAGCTTCGATGAATCCACACACGCTTTAGAGATGCAGCGGCGCGCCGCAGCTGCCAAGCTCGAGGCCGAACGCCGCGCGGCTCAGGAGCTCGAAATCGCCAGTGAAGTGCAGTGTCGGTTTTTTCCGCGATTCCGGCCACCGATCAGCGCCCTCGACTATTGTGGCCACTGCTTTTCGGCGCGTGCGGTGGGGGGCGACTATTACGACTTTCTGGACTTAGGCCCCGAGCGATTCGGCTTAGTGATCGGCGACGTTTCCGGCAAAGGAATTGCCGCGGCGTTGCTAATGGCAAATCTTCAGGCTAACCTTCGAAGCCAGTGCGCCATGTGGCTCGATCAGCCACAGCGATTAATGCAGGCGGTCAACCAGCTTTTCTCACAAAACACACCTGATGGCGCGTTCGCCACGCTCTTTTTCGGGGACTATCACGTTCCAACGGGCCGCCTGCGCTACGTTAACTGCGGGCATCTGCCGCCGCTGATCTTGCACCGCGACGATTCTTTTGAGCGGCTGGATGCTACCGGCACGGTCCTAGGAATTTTTGAGAAGTGGGATTGTGAAGTCGGCGAGAGCACCATCTCTATGGGCGATACCCTCGCGCTCTTCACCGATGGGATCATGGAGTCGTTCAACAAGCAGGGCGAGGAATTTGGGGAAGAGCGGTTGATGGAAAGCCTCCGGCGAAACCCCGAACTGTGTTCAGAATCACTAGTTTCAACAATCGTGGACGAAGTTCGCGCTTTTTCCAATGCGGGCGAGCAGCACGACGACATCACACTGATCATAGCCAAATCGGCGAGGACATAATCTCTGTTTCGTGCGGCATGCTGACCGCGCCGGGCAGGCCGAGAGTTCGCTCACAACGTGCTGATTCTCCGCGACTTTCACAAAATTCTGGATCAGCCCTCCGTGCCAACATCTCTGAGACAGGTTTAGTACTCTTAATTAATGAAGAGTAGGGCGAGAAAGAAGAAGGCAGAGATGAATGGGAATTCTCTTGGTGTTGTTCTTTCCTCTGGGGGTTTGGCTGCCGCGGAACGAAGCGAAGGCTCGGTTTGTGAGCCTGAGCGTAGTGCAGCGGCAGCCAAAGCGGGCACCCATTCGGGGGCGGCTTCGCGGCCGGATCCTGAGGTGGTAGCCAAAGCCAAGCGTCGTACCTACACCGCTGAATATAAGCAACGTATTCTCGAGGAAGCCGATGCCGCTGCGGGGACACGCGGTGCTATCGGTGCTCTTCTTCGCCGTGAAGGCTTGTACTTCTCGTTGCTAACCAGCTGGCGGCGAGGACGATCCAGCGGCATTCGCGAAGCGTTGACCTCACGGCGGCGCGGACCGAAATCAAAACACAACCCGTTCGAAGAAGAAATTCAGCAGCTACGCCGTCAGGTAGGCCGATTGACGGAAAAACTCCGCAAAGCGGAGATCATCATCGACGTTCAAAAAAAAGTCGCTGGAGCGCCGGGATAAACCGGTCTGAAGCAGGGGATGAAAGAGCCCTACGAGAAAGGAATAACGAACCGCTCGGCCCCGAGTTTGGCGATGAGCTGTCGCGAGGCAATCATCGAAGCATAAACAGGGGATAGGTGGGCAGGGTATTGAGCTTCGAAAATTTGCAATCAGGGCGCCGACGCCATTCAGCTATGGCGGAAGGCAAGATGGCCAGGGACGATATCGTGAGTACCTGGACAGCCCTGCGTAGCCGCAGACCCCTGACACGCCTAGAAACTTCAGACACGAGAACCGGGAGACCTCGGTGGTGCCTGCGGCAGATTGCCGCCGCAGGACGGCGGGTGAAGGCGATAAGCCACAAGACCCGCGCGCACGTCACCGAGGAGTCGGACAACGGCAGGGTACCGATGAATCATTCGAACAAAGACGGGCAACTGGTCGCGGAGAGTGAGGAGGGAAGGCCGTTGATCAAGGAAAACATTTGTCAACCTAACACGTACCCGACACAGAGCGAGAAACACGTGTCACAAGGGCTGATGAATGTGCGGAAAGCAGCAAAGGGAAACAAGGAGATGAAGTTCACCGCCTTGCTCCACCATCTGACAGTCGATCTGCTGCGGGAAAGCTTTTATGCGCTGAAGCGAAAAGCTGCACCCGGGGTGGACGGCGTAACGTGGCAGGAGTATGAGACCGGACTGGAGGATCGACTCGTCGATCTGCACGGTCGGGTACATCGCGGAGCGTATCGAGCGCAGCCATCGAGAAGAAAGTATCTAGAGAAACCTGATGGGCGGCTACGCCCGTTGGGGATTGCGGCCGTGGAGGACAAGACAGTCCAACAGGCCGTGGTTACGATCCTCAATCAGATCTACGAGGAAGATTTTCTCGGCTTTTCGTATGGTTTTCGTCCAGGATGCAGCCAACATCAGGCGCTGGATGCACTGTCGTATGCACTCCTGAAGAAGAAGGTGAACTTCGTACTAGACGCAGACATCAAAGGCTTTTTCGATAATCTCGATAAAAGCCAACTGGTCAAGTTCATTGAGCACCGCGTCGCTGACCCCCGTATCCTACGGCTGATCCAGAAATGGCTGAACGCCGGGGTGATGGAGGACGGCATATGGTCGGAAACGAAGACAGGTACCCCGCAAGGAGCGGTGATTTCGCCGCTGCTTGCTAACATCTACCTGCACTATGCTTTCGATCTCTGGGTAAATGTATGGCGCACGAAGTGTGCGCAAGGGGACGTGATCGTCGTGCGCTATGCCGACGATATCCTATTGGGATTTCAATACCGAGCGGAAGCTGACCGTTTCCTAGAGATGTTCCGGGAACGGATAGGGAAGTTCGGGTTAGAACTCCACCCAGGCAAGACGCGCCGGATCGAGTTCGGGCGGTATGCCGAACGAGACCGGGAGAAAAGGGGAGAAGGAAAACCTGAGACGTTTGACTTTCTGGGCTTTACGCACATCAGTGGAAAGAACCGGAAAGGGGCGTTCACCGTGAGACGCATGACGATCCGCAAGCGCATGAGGGCGAAGCTGCAGCAGATTAAGCAGCAACTCCGCAAGCGTATGCACGATCCCGTTGCGCAAACCGGGGCATGGCTCAAATCAGTCGTGCAGGGTTACTTCAACTACTACGCGGTACCAGGAAACCTCGACAGCCTCAACGTATTCAGGATTAGGGTGAGTCGACTCTGGCGAGGGACACTACTCCGTCGCAGCCAGAAGCGCCGACTCAACTGGCCGAAAATGCACAAGCTGCTTGAGTTCTGGATACCTAAACCGCGCGTGCTCCATCCCTACCCCGCGACACGCTTCGCCGCCACCCATCCGAGATAGGAGCCGTATGCGCTAGTGTAGTGCGTCATAAATAGAGACGTTCATTATCGGGCCGCGTCCAATACAATATGGGAGGCGGCTTATGCGAATTGCAGCCCCAGTTCAGCTAGGCGAGGAAGACCGCAGTCAACTTCAGGCGCTGGCGCGAGCCAGGAGTTTGTCGGCAAGGGCCGTCGAGCGTGCTCAGATTGTTTTGCTGGCCGCTATGGGAAAACAGGACTTGGAGATTGCCGAGGAGCTATCCATTACCCCACGAACCGCGGCTCGCTGGCGCGCGCGCTACTTGAAAGCGGGAATTGACGGCCTGAAGAAAGATGCGCCGCGCCCCGGACGCACTCCCATCTTTACTCCGGAGAAGATTCGGATGGTCGTCGAAAAGACCACTCAAGAGAAGCCCCCGGATGCCACCCATTGGAGCACTCGCCGCATGGCGCGGGCGGTGTCCATGAGCGAAGCCACCGTCCGCCGCATCTGGCACAAACACGGTTTGAAGCCGCATGTCGTGAAGACCTTCAAGCTCAGCAATGATCCGCAATTCATCGAGAGGCTGGAAGATATCGTGGGGTTATACCTGAATCCACCGGAGCATGCCCTGGTCCTCTCCATCGATGAGAAGAGCCAAATTCAAGCTCTGGATCGAACTCAACCAGGACTTCCAATGAAGAAAGGGCGAGGTGAAACGAGGACTCACGATTATAAGCGCCACGGTACAACCACGCTGTTTGCCGCGCTCAATGTCGCGGATGGAAAAGTCATCGGCACCTGCATGGATAGGCATCGCCACCAAGAGTGGCTAAAATTCCTGTGTCGGATTGATGAGCAGACCCCGGCTGACAAGCAATTACATCTCATTGCTGACAACTACGCGACGCACAAGCACCCCCGAGTGCAAAGCTGGCTCAAGCGCCATCCGCGCTTCCACATGCACTTCACACCGACCAGCGCTTCCTGGCTCAACATGGTGGAACGTTTTTTTCGAGATCTCACCGACAAGTGCATCCGCCGAGGCGTGTTTCACAGCGTTAAAGAACTCGTCACCACGATCATGGTTTCCCTCGAGCAACACAACAAGGAGCCCAAACCGTTTATCTGGACAGCCAAGGCCTCGGATATCCTGGAAAAGGTGAAACGCGGACGAGCGGCCCTCAATAAACGACCATCTGTGTGACGCACTACACTAGTAGGACAAACATGCGTATATACAATGACTCGCGGAGCAGCCATGGCGCCGCGCAAACCTAAAACTTCATTGCCCGCGAGGGTGTTCGCACCGAGCGTGCCTGCCGAGGCGAACAGCGGCCGCGAAACTGTTGAGCATCGTCGCGCTCCCGAGGCGGACGGAGCGCCGAACAACGCCTCGCGCCATCTGTTGCGCATCGGCCCCGCGGGATGGTCGTATCCGGACTGGGCCGGGTACGTTTATCCTTCGCGCCGGCCCCGCGGCTTCCACGAAGCCGCGTATCTCTCCGAATTTTTCGACACCATCGAGATCAATACTTCGTTTTACCAGCCGCTCAAACCAGAGGCGGCCAAGCAGTGGGT
>DASVWZ010000093.1:0-4422 GCA_036392935.1 Terriglobales bacterium
GGACGGCTGACCACCCCACCCGGCGAAACCAGGCCGGTTGGGGCCCGCCCCGAGGGCGGCCGTCCCCATGTGAGCTTTTCGGCTACTGGGCTGCTCCGTTGCCTTGCAGGATCTTTTCCGCGTAAAAATTCTCTACCTTTGCCTGGTCGCGCAGGACCTCGTAATACGCGGCTTTCAGCAACTGTTCGCGGCGGTCGCGGAGCTGGGAGCGGATGGCTTCCTGCACGCGCGGATCGGCGAGTTCACGCTGTCCGGCGGGCTCTTTGGCGACCAGCTTTACGATTCTGAACCCTACCAGTTGCTTCGTCATGGGATTGATGACGGTGATGATGCTGCTGTACTGGCCGGGCTTGAGTTTCACGACGGCGTCGCGGGTTGCCTCACCGGCGCTGGCGAGCGAAGATTCGGGCGTGAAGCCGAGGTCGCCGCCATTAGAGGCGGTTTCAGGATCTTCGGAATAGTTCATGGCGATGGTGGCAAAGTCGTCGCCGCTATCGAGGTGGTTGGAGAGCATCTGGATTTTTTTGCGGGCCTCGGCTTCGTTCTGAGCTTTGTCATTCTTGAGATTCTTCGGCGGAGGGTTGGGCGAGGCAGTGACGAAAATCTGCGCGAGGTGGTATTGCGGCTCGATCAGGTTGAACTCAGCTTTGTGGGCGTTGTAGTAGTTGGTGATGTCCTGATCAGAGACGTTGATTTTTGAAGTGACTTCTTTGTTCAGAACTTTATCGACGGTGAGCGAGCGACGAAGGTCGTGCTTGAAATCGTCGAGGGTGATTTTTTTCTCTTTGAGGCGGGCGTCGAATTCTTCCTGCGAAAAGGGCGATTTGATCTCGTTGAGCTTGCGGTCGACCTCATCGTCAGTGGCCAGCAGGCCGAGCTTTTCGGCGCGGAGCATGATGATTTCGTTATCGATCAGCTCGCGCAGAATGCTGAGGCGCAGGCTGGTGGCCTGTTCGCCAACGGGTTGCTGTTGCGAGCCGTTGGTCTGGTTCTCGTAGTATTTGTCGACGTCGGCGCGGTAAATCTTGCGGCCGTCGACGGTGGCCATCACATCTCCGCTTTCCTGTTTGCCAGTGTTGCAGCCTACGGCGGAAAGCAGTGCCAGTGCCATGCATGCGGCCGCGAGCCAAGACCGGCGGCCGATCAAAGATTCAATTGTCACTCTGATTACCCCGCAAAATGTAAGCCATTCAAAAATTCAATCGAGCACGGCGCGAATCACGAAAACTATTTACTGCCGGGAGATTTCGCATCGCCCGTGGAAGCCGGCGCCTGTGCCGGTGTTGCCGCCGGTTTCGGATTGGGCACTCCGGCGCGCTGCAGCGCGGCGTCGATGGTGGCCCGCATCTCCGAGATCGGCACCGCTCCTTCAATCTGTTGCCCGTTCACGTATAGAACGGGGGTTGCGCTCAGGTCGAGATCTTCGCCTTCCTTGATGGAGGCCTTGATGGCGTCGAGGTTCTGCGCCTTCATGCACGCTTGCAGTTTGGCCTGGTCGACGTTGTGCTTCAACCCCTGCGCGGTCACGATGCGGTCAAGGGCGGAGAACTGTGCGTCCGGCGTTTTCTCGGAATTGACCTCGCGCTGGTTGGCGTGGATGTAGTCGGCGAAATCCCAGTATGCGTCAGGACTTTGCGCTGCCAGACAATTGGCGTCAACGGCGGCGTGCATTGCCCAGGGATGGATATCAACCAGCGGATAGTCCTTGTAGACGAATTTCACGCGGTCGCCATACTCTTTCAGAAGCTCCGGAAAAAGAGTTTGATGCATGCGTGAACAAAAAGGACATTGAAAGTCGTCGAAGTTGACAACGGTGACTTTGGCGTTGGGATTGCCGCGGACCGGGCGGTCGCCGATGTCGATTTTCTTCATCGTTTCTTCGTATGGGTCCTTGCTCAGATCCAGCTTGGTGACGTGGAGGAGCATCTTCTGGTCTTTCGAAACCAGAAATTCGACGGTCTGCTTTTTAGATTCTTTTCCAATGGTGATGCTGACGGCGTCGTAACCGGGGAAGTCACTGCTATGCATGGGGCCAACGCTGACTGGTACCTCGGCAGGAAGCTTATAGTAGGCACGAACGTGGGTTTCCACGTTTTGCGCCAGAGCCGATGGGGCGCCGTCCTGGGGCGCGGACTGGGCCGCGCAACCCGTGCAAAGCGAGAGAAAAACCAGCAAACTACGACGTAACCACTTCAATCGAAACCACCTGTATATATTGAGAGTCGAACTCCGATTATCTCATAAGGAAGATGGCGAGCAGGCACGCCAGCCCGAGGCGGCCAGCGCGGGATTCAGGATGTAAAGTATGGCGCACAAGACGAATGCGGTGCGGTTGCTGGATCAGATGCAGATTCGTTATGAGTTGCGGGAGTATGCGGTTGATCCTGAGGACCTGGCAGCGGAAACGGTGGCGGCCAAGATTGGCCTGCCGGCCGAGCAAGTGTTTAAAACGTTGGTGGCGCGCGGCGATCGGAAGGGAATTTGCATGGCAGTGATTCCGGGCGATGCGGAGCTTGATCTAAAGGCTTTGGCTCAAGCCAGTGGTGATCGCAGCCTGCAGTTGGTTCCGGTGAAAGAGTTGCAATCGCTGACCGGTTACATCCGTGGGGGAGTTACTGGGTTGGCCGCGAAGAAGCCTTACCCGGTCTACGTGGACGAGACGATCGAACGGTTTGACGTCATTTCAGTTTCCGCCGGTGTCCGTGGGATGCAGATATTAATCGCTCCTTCCGACTACTTGGAGGTAACCAGCGGCATGGTTGCGCCGCTGAGCCGGAGCAAAACTTTACCGCGCGAGCGCAGCGATTGATTGCACGGCGAGCTGAGGCAAAATCGAGTTGCTGAAAATCAGAAAAACCGAACTGGAAGAGATGCGGCGTCACGCTGAAATAGCGTATCCGGAGGAGTGTTGCGGCGTGTTGATTGGGGGGACGGAGGGTGAAGCGCGGGTGGTTGAGCGGGCAGTGCGATGCCGGAATGCGGCCAAGAACGGGCGGAGAAGGCGGTATGAAATCGATCCACGAGAACTGATTCAGATTCAGCGTGAGGCACGCGAGCAAAAGCTGCACATCGTGGGGTTCTACCATTCGCATCCGGATCACGCGGCCGAGTGGTCGGCGACTGATTTGCGCGACGCGTATTGGGCCGGATGCTCGTATGTGATCGTGGGAGTGAAGCGGGGAAAAGCGGCGGAGGTACGGTCGTTTGTGCTGGCGGACAGTGGCGATGGCGAAGGCGGCGGAGGGCGGTTCATTGAAGAGACGATTGACCTTGTCTGAGTGACAAATCGAACGGAATCCGGCAAAAAGACATTGCGGGCCGAGGTATACTGGCGGCACGTGGGGCTGCCCGGAAACGGGCAAAAATCCAGCCACTCTCAGGAGCGATGATGTCAGTAAAACCAATTCCAGACGGATATCATGCGATCACGCCGTACTTAATTGTGAAAGGCGCGACGCAGGCGATCGACTTTTATAAATCTGTGTTTGGCGCAACCGAAATTATGCGGATGCCGGGGCCCGGCGGACGGATCATGCACGCCGAGTTGAAGATGGGCGATTCGGTGGTGATGCTTGCGGACGAGAACCCCGAGCGCGGCGTGCGAGCACCCAGCGGCGACGGGGGCGAGTCGATCAGTCTTTATTTATATGTTCCCGATGTTGATGCTGTCTTCAGTCGCGCCACGGCGGCCGGAGCTAAAACTACACGGCCAGTCACCGACCAGTTTTACGGCGACCGCAACGGCACGCTGGTCGACCCCTTTGGGCATATTTGGAGCGTCGGCACGCATGTGGAAGACGTTTCGCCGGAGGAAATGAAGCGGCGCATGGCGGCCATGGCAGCTTAAGCCTGTAGCGGACGCATCTGTGCTTTTATGGGTGCGGGCGTGCGCGATGCGACCGGCGATCGGCCGAGTGCAGTTCTTACCGTTCTGTGGATCGGCCTGGTCGCCGGCACGCTGGACATTTCTGAGAACATCATCTTCAACTACTTTCGCGGCATCACGCCGAAGATGATTTTTCAGTACATCGCCAGCGGGTTGATCGGGATGAGGTCGATCCAAATGGGCGCGGCGTCGGTCGCGCTGGGGGTGGTGATCCACTGCCTGATCGCGCTCACGTGGACGACTATCTTTTACCTGGCGAGTCGCAGGATTCCAGCGTTGACGAGGCATCCGGTGATCTCGGGGCTCACATTCGGCGGAGTCGTCTATCTGGTGATGAACTTTGCGGTGCTGACGCTGACCGCAGTCCCGCATGTGAGAGCGGCGAAGACTCCGGCAGCGCTGATCAGCGCGGTTCTGGCATTGCTGTTGTGCATTGGGCTGCCGATCTCGTGGCTGGTGAAACGCTTCGCGCCGCCCGGACCGCTGGAAAACTAATTTCGACAGATCCCGCTAGCGACGTGCCTTGTGGCGGAAAC
>DASVWZ010000094.1:0-1905 GCA_036392935.1 Terriglobales bacterium
GGATCGCGAGTGACTTTCGATGGCGGCCTGATTCTGGTTCGCGAGTTGGATGAGCGACTGGGTCTGGAAAAGCTTATCGCCGGGCTCTTCAGACGACACAAACGAACTAACCTCCTTTAACCGGAATTTCCGATTTGGACCTCCGACCGGCACATAGTACGCTTTTCCTGCTCTCGACACCACGAATTTGCCACCCGAGAGGCTCTTCGCGAGTCGCTCAGGTGTTCCGCGATAAGCTTTTTCCAGACCCAGTCGCTCATCCAACTCGCGAACCAGAATCAGGCCGCCATCGAAAGTCACTCGCGATCCCTGGAAATCGACCTTCAGAGAAGCATTGAACAGGAGCTGAAATGGCTGATTTTGTTTCTCACCCATTGGATACCGACCTCCAGAGCCTCGAGCGCTCCCATGAGGTGCCAGTGGTTATCCAGACTCAAATTTATGTGCCCATAGCTTGTAATCGCGTTCAGCGAATAAAGCATCCCTGATTTGTTATCAGGCAGGGCGCCCAGAATACGATAAGCGACTGTCCACAAAACAGCCTCCATCCCGTGAAGGATCGTGACGAGCAGTGTTGTGGAACCCAGGACCACCACAAACAAGCCCGTGGGGTGAAGCCATGGAATCCTGAGACTAAACACAGCGTCATAAGTAATTGCGTATGTGAAGGATCTGTGGTTTCCTGGTGGAATGAAACCACTCACTGTTGCAGATTCCGAGACCATCATTCTGGGATTGCAAGATGAAATTCGACGAAGTGAAGAATCACGCTATGACCACCGGCTTCACGGTCTACTGCTGGTGGCCCACGGTATGACCTGTCCAGAAGTGGCGGCGCTGTTAGGTGATGCACCGAGAACGGTCGAGTATTGGATTCGCGGGTTCGAAAAGCAAGGTCTAGCGGCACTGCGTGAGGGCGACCGATCCGGGCGGCCGGGACGCCTGAGCGAAAAGCATATGCGAGGGATCAATGCTGCTCTTCGCCGGATGCCACGAGAGATCGGCTTGGGTGGGAATGTATGGGACGGCAAAACGTTGGCGGCCTGGATCGAGCGGCAGTACGGGATCACCTTGGGCGTGCGACAATGTCAGCGTCTGTTCCGGAGGTTGGGTTTTCGACTGCGTAAACCACGTCCCGCGATCGCCCCAGCCGATCCCGAACGGGAGAAGGCGCATAAAAAAAACTACAAGCGCTAATGGACAATGACGAAGTGGACCTCTGGGCCACCGATGAAGTGCACTTTCAGCAGCACGGCTCCCGGTGTCGCATGTGGGTGCCACCGGAAACCAAGGACCCCGTACTGCTGCATCATCCGACGCGCCGCAGCGTAGGATACTTTGGTGCGGTGCGGTTGCGAGATGGCAAGTTTCGGTTTTCTCGGGAGACGGGCAAATTCAACGCGATGACCTTCTTTGCCTTCCTGAAGATGTTACGCCGCACCAGTACCAGGGCCGGCCGTTCCGTCGTGGTCATTACGGACAACGCCAGATACCATCACGCCCGGCTTCACAAAGAATGGCGAGACGACCATAGGAAGGATTTCATGCTGGACTACCTGCCGCCCTACAGTCCTGAACTGAATCCGATCGAACGCGTTTGGAAACTCACGCGTCGCCAGTGCATCCACAACCGATACTTTCCTGCGCTGGAGGAAGTCGTCGCTGCCGTGGAAACACAGTTCGGATATTGGGCCAACGGAAACGAGATCTTGCGTCGACTATGCGCAATTACTTAAGACGCTGTGTTTAGAAATGTCGAAGGAACAGCGATGATGGGTTGAGGATACAACTGATTGTTTGCAGGGGCAATGAGGCCGTCCTTGGAAGCCCACGAAGAGGGCGCAGCAAGGAGAAAGCAGAGGCGGGGGGAAAGCAGATTTCTCGCTGTGAACCGCTTCCCTCCTT
>DASVWZ010000095.1:0-4096 GCA_036392935.1 Terriglobales bacterium
ATGCAGGATGGTCTCTTTCCACCCGCCGTTCGCCGGTACCAGCTTGAAGACTGTTCCCTTCCCATAACTGCCGCCGTACTCAGTGGTGCCGTAGAGGTGCCCTTTGACATCCATCACCAGTGGGGAAACCGGCCCCGAACCGTCAGGCGCCGTGCCGAACGAATGCAGCACCCGCTCTTCCACCGAGGCGCAAGCCAATGCGCTGAAGACGTAGACGCAAACAAAAATGCAGGCGAAGATGCGGATGGCATTCTTGATGAAATGGTGGAAATTCATGGTGCCCCCAACCGGTCCCACGTTTCAGCGGTTCCCACCATCATACTTCCAAACACTCATCGCCGCTCACAGAAATCTTGCGCCAGCGTTTTCATATGGATGCCCCTAGCGGCTGGGGGCTCAGGCCCAGGAAAGTCACGCGAGGAAATTCAATGCCGGAAGACTATCATTCAAACTTCAGAACAGATCGCCAGCAAATCAAAGGCAAAAGCCAACTTATCCGGCCTTTTTCGCCAGAAAGCGCTCCACAAAACTCGTATCTGTGTTTCCCGCGCGAAAATCAGGGTCCGCAATAATCCGCCGCTGCAGAGGAATCGTCGTGTAAATACCCTCCACAATGAACATCTCCAGCGCCCGTCCCATGCGCGAGATGGCTTCCTCGCGGTCTTTGCCGCGAACAATCAGCTTGGCAATCAACGAATCATAATAAGGAGGTATCACCGCTTCGGCGTACGCCGCCGTATCCAACCGCACCCCGATACCACCCGGCGGATTGAACACCGTAATCTTTCCCGCCGAGGGCGTGAACTTCTCCGGATGCTCGGCGTTGATGCGGCATTCAATCGCATGTCCTCGGTGCACGATCGGGCCCGGAAGCACTTCGTTCATGCGCTCTCCCGCCGCCAGCCGGATCTGGCTCTTCACCAGGTCCACATCGGTCACCATCTCCGTCACCGGATGCTCCACCTGTATGCGCGTGTTCATCTCAATAAAATAAAGATTGCGGTTCTGGTCCATCACAAACTCAATCGTCCCCGCGTTCACGTACCCAATGTCGGCGAGCGCCTTCACCAGAACCTTTCCGATTTTTTCCCGCAACTCCGGCGAAACCTGCGTCGACGGCGACTCCTCCAGCAACTTCTGATGCCGCCTTTGAATGCTGCACTCGCGCTCGCCCAGGCTGACCACGTTGCCGTATTGATCGGCCAGTATCTGGAACTCGATGTGCCGCGGCCGCTCCACAAATTTTTCCATGTACAGATCGCCGTTCCCGAACGCCGCTGCCGCCTCCGACTGCGCTGACAGAAACAGTGCCGGCAATTCCTGCTCGCTACGCACCACTCGCATCCCGCGTCCGCCGCCGCCCGCCGACGCCTTAATAATGACCGGGTACCCAACCTCCCGCGCCGCTTCAATCGCCGCGCCTTCGCCCGAAAGAATCCCCTCCGACCCCGGCAGTATCGGCACTCCTGCGCGTTTCATCGCCGCCCGCGCTTTTTCTTTCTCGCCCATCAGCCGCGTCACATCCGGCGGCGGCCCAATAAACTTGATGTTGCTCATTTCCGTCACTTCGGCAAAGTTTGCATTTTCCGAAAGCAACCCATACCCGGGATGGATCGCATCCACGTTGGCAATCTCCGCCGCGCTGATTACCGCCGGAATATTCAAATAGCTCTGCTGCACCGGCGGAGGTCCAATGCAAATCGCTTCGTCGGCAAAACGCACGTGTAGGGAGTTCCGGTCCGCTTCGCTGTAAATAGCCACCGAGCGAATGCCCAGCTCTTTGCACGCGCAGATCACGCGTACGGCAATTTCGCCGCGATTCGCAATCAATATCTTCTTGAACATGAAATCTTTACCTAACGGACCCGCCGCGAACCCCGGCAAACAATCCCTGCAAACACACGAAAGGCGCGCTCAGCGCGCCTTGTCTTTGGCCAAACCTCATGCTGCGGAACGAATGTGAAACAACTCCTGCCCGTATTCGATCGGCTGCCCATTCCCGACCAGCTTCTTTATGATCTCTCCCGCCACATCGGCCTCGATCTCGTTCATCAACTTCATCGCCTCGACAATGCACAAAACTTGGCCGACCTCTACCTTGTCGCCCACCTTCACAAACGGCGGCGAGCCTGGCGATGGCGATTCGTAATACGTCCCCACGATCGGCGACCGCACAATCTGGTAGTTCGGCACCTCAGCCGGACGCGCCGCCGGCGCCACCGGCTCGCCAACCGGAGCAGCGGCCGGAGCCGCAGCAACCGGCACGCCCGCCATTGCAACCGGCGGAAGAAGGACCGCGGACGGAGCCGCAATCGTTTCGCCCCTCTTTATCCGCACCTTAACGTCGCCGCGTTCCAGTTCAAATTCGGCGATGTCCTTCTCGATGAGAAACTCGATCAGTTCTTTGAGCTCTTTTTGATTCATTCGTTGTGGTAGGACTCAAGTTTTGCTGCACGTCTGATGCAACCGGCAGGTCGGTCTGTCTCGCCCGGTCCCAACTAAATCGTGATCAACTCTTTTGGCGTCGTCGTCAGCACTTCGCAGCCGTTGTTCGTAACGACGACCATATCTTCGATCCGCACTCCGCCTCGCCCCGGGATGTAAGCCCCTGGCTCAATGGTGATGACCATCCCCAGCGCCAGGCTTTCGTTCTGGCCGGCGGCAATCCTGGGTGGCTCGTGAATCTCCAAGCCTACACCATGCCCCGTGGAATGCGTAAAGTAACGGCCTAACCCTTTCTTTTTTAGCACATTGCGCGCTGCCCGGTCGACCTCGCCTACCCCCACGCCCGGCCCAACCGCTTCCACCGCCGCCTGTTGCGCTTCCCGCACCGCCTCATACATGTCCCGCTCGCTCGCCGACGGCCGTCCCACATACACCGTCCGCGTCATGTCGGAACAATAGCCCGCGAGTATAACACCGAAATCGCACACCACGAAGCCGCCCGCTGGAATCCGCGACGACGACGCCCGCCCATGCGGCAGCGCCGATCTCTCTCCTGCCGCAATAATCGTCTCAAATGACATCGCCTCCGCCCCGGCCTGCCGCGCCGCGTACTCCATCTCCGCCGCCACTTCCGCTTCCGCTACACCGGGCCGTATCGTTTTCAAAGCAACTTCGAACAACGACGAACCCAATTCGACGGCGCTGCGCACAAGCCCAATTTCCTCGGCATCTTTCACCTCGCGCTGGCCCTCGACCAATCCGGAAACCGGTCGTATGCGGACCTTCGGGCCAACTGTTCTCTTCAGCCGTTGACCATCCAGCAAACTTAGATGATCGGCTTCCACTCCCAATTTTCTCGACCCACGTGTCTTGTCGGCGGCCAAATATTCGCTGGCAGCCGCCAGCGCCGCCTTCTTGCCTATCTTGATCTTCGCCCCGCGCACCTCATCGCGCGCCTGCTCCGTGTACCGGCCGTCGGTAAAGAAGAATGCCGTCTTCGGCGTGACCACCAAAGCCGCAGCGCTGCCCGTAAACCCGCAAAGGTAGCGAATGTTGGGAAGAGACGTAACCAGCAGCGCATCCAGCCCCTTCTGCGTCAATGTAGATTGAAGTTTCCTGAGCCTCGCGCGGTAATCCATCGCCCCCGAGTGTAACAAAACAGGGAATCCTTCTACTTTCACCGCCGGGGTGCCCCATACATTCGCGTTCTTTGCGAATGTGTGGGTGCAGGGGTGGGCAGAGCAAAAAACCGGGGCCCCTACCACTGTTATCTTGAGCGGAGCCGCTCTGCGCGAAGCGCAGAAGCGGCGCAGTCGAAAAGCTTGCCCTGAGGGAGCGTCAGCGATCGAACGCGCCCCCTGTAGCAACAACGATCCTCGACCTCCGCCGCCTTTGCCAATCACGTACGACGCGGGACGTGCGACGTATGACGCTTTTGCGAATGACGCGTTTCCCGACGGCTGACGACTGATGACTGATGACTGACGACTGTTCCCCATTGACATCCCCTCCGTCCGCTGATAAATTTCCCTCCCAGTGGGATAGGGGGATCCTGCCATAGCCATTTCTTTGGCTTAGGAGGCGGTCCATGTCTACCCGTCTGTTCGCTATGAGTCCAGTAAAGCTGGGGGGGGGGGCGCATTGTGCGTGC
>DASVWZ010000096.1:0-2381 GCA_036392935.1 Terriglobales bacterium
CTCTCGGCGGGCATCTCGAACGCTGCGACTCTTGTGATTACGAGCGGCCTTGCTATGACAGCTGCCGCGACCGCCATTGCCCAAAGTGCCAATCACTCGCGCGTGCGGAGTGGGTCGAGAAGCGAGTGGCCGAAGTCCTCCCCACACACTATTTCCATGTCGTCTTCTCCGTCCCCGAACAAATCGCTTCCATCGCTTACCAGAACAAAGCGGTCGTCTACGACATCCTGTTTCGAGCCACCGCCGAGACCTTGACTACCATCGCTGCCGATCCCAAACATCTGGGAGCTGAAATCGGCTTCTTTGCCGTACTCCATAGTTGGGGACAGAACTTGCTTTTGAACCCTCACTCAGGATGCCTGTCATTATCATCTCCTTCGTTTTCAACGAATAACTGCGATTGATCGGTCGAACTATCCCCTGGGAGAACGAGGCGGCCGGTGCGACGAAGCCGCTCGAGGACGCTGCAGATGGGTTCGCTCTCCAAATCGGCACGGCGAATCTGCCAGGGAGCACGGGGAGCCAGTTGTTGGCGTTGGAGCATACCGGCCTCCACCAGGCGTTCAATCGTCTGAGAACTGACGCCACAAGTCTTGGCCGCTTCATTCAGGCTGAGGGTTTCCGGATCAGGTGATGCTCGTTTTTGACCGGGAATGGAATAGTTGCGTCGCGCCGTGGCTACACGATTCTGATTCCACCGTTTCCCCTTTCCCGTGGAATGTCCAAGTCGGTTCAAAACGGAAGCAATCTGGTCGTCACCGTGGCGTACGGACATCCGACGGATGATCTCCAACGCTTCCATGGGTGTGGTCATCTCGGTCGCGGGACGAGGCCGTTCCATCTCGAGCTGAGTGTGCGTACCTCCGTTCCAGTGAATAGTGAACTGCAGAGTTTTATTCTGCTTTTCTTCGCGCACGACGATCTCTTCTATGGCCGTGCGAAAGATCATCTTCTTGAGTGTCGGCGGACAGCGATCGCTTCGCCAAATTTCAGAAAAGTTCTCACCCATCAAACGAATTCTGGCTTCCTCTTCGGAAGACAACGCATAGCGCTTCTCGTTGAGGCTGGAAAGTCGTTGTTTGACGGTCGTGATCTCCTCCAGCTTTTCGTTCCAGCGACGCTCCAATTCGCCGGCTACCAAACGATTCCTGGCATCCACCACGTCGTATTGTTCAAACGCCTTCTTGGCCTCGTACTCGAGCTGATCGAGTTTGCTCGACAGGGCGGCCCGCTGTGCGGCATCTCCTGCGCTCAATTCCTCAAGTGCCCTCAGACTGGCTTCCACCCCAAAAGGCGAGATCACTCCCAGCAGTTCTTGACCCAACCGGCGGTCCACCGAAGCCCCTCCAAAGCCGAGGCAATACTGCCCACCGTCGTCATAGTCTCCTTTACAGAGGTAACGCGCATGGGTGCCGCTACCTCCCCAGTAGCGCACATGCAGTTTGCGTCCACAGTGGCCACAGCGGAGAAGTCCCACCAGTAGGCCTTGCCCTGCACGGATCGCCGCCATGGTTTCGTCAGTCTGCCAGTTCACTGAATTGCGTCGGGTCATTCGTCGGTTCTCTTCATAGGTGGCCCAGTCAATATAACCTACGTGATGATCGCGGATGAAGACCCGGCAATCTTCTGCTCGCCGCGTGGCGCTCTGACGTTTCTCTAGCCGGCCCTCGATCAGTAAAGTCGCGACCGGGCGACGGCCCCACACATACGCGCCGGCATAGAAGGGATTGCATAGAATGTCGCGGACCAAGCTCTGCGTGGGAATCTTCCAGACCAGCCGGGTTCCCTGGATGGGGTTGGCTGGTAACTCTACGTCGTGATCCCGAAACCACTGGAATGTTTGCCGCACGCTCCATCGTTCACGGAACTTCGCGAATACGAGTTGAATGGCTTCGCAAATCCGTTGATCGGGATGAAGCACGATCTTGCCCATGGGGTCCCGGACATAACCGACCGGAAGCCTCTTGAACAGCTCACCGCGGCGTGCTTTGGACTCTTGGCCCGCCTGCAATCTTTGCCGAAGGACCTTAAGCTCGACGACGCTGAGGGTCCCTTTGATGCCAAGGACCAACTGGTCGTCGAGATAGTTCAGATCGTAGACTTGTTGCTCGTCGGCGATCAGGGTTCCAAAAATCTGGCACACCTCCAGCAAACGACACCAGTCTTTGTCCGTGCGCGACAGTCGCGAGGCCTCTCGACTACCGACGATGCCCACTTCCCCTAACGCCACCGAGCTGAGCACGCGTTCAAATCCTTCGCGGCGCGCGGAAGCGATCGCTGCGCTGGATCCAAGATCGCTATTGATGATTTCCACCTCTTTCCAACCCAGGGCATGCATCCGCTCGGCCACGTCATATTGAAGACGCTGGCTTTCCTTGTTC
>DASVWZ010000097.1:0-1859 GCA_036392935.1 Terriglobales bacterium
GGATTATGGCGAGGCGATCGCGGTACTTGAGCGGGCAAAGGAGAAGTTCGAGTTTCCGGTCAGGTGGGGGATGGACCTGCAATCGGAGCACGAGCGCTATCTCACGGAAAGGCATGTGAAGAAGCCAGTGATCGTGATGAACTACCCGAAGGACATCAAGGCGTTCTATATGCGCGCGAATGACGACGGCAGGACCGTCGCTGCTATGGATGTGCTGGCACCCGGGATCGGTGAGATCATCGGCGTCAGCCAACGTGAGGAGCGCCTAGAGGTACTAGTGGATCAAGTCTGACAGGTCGATTCGCTTAGAGATTCCCTGGTGGACTCGCGTGTGCGAGTCTGAGGAATGTACGAGCGAACGAACATTCGATTGAGTGCCGCCGAGCGCAATGAGCTTGAGGCGGTGGTGGCCAACCGCAACAGCCCACAGAAGCACGTTTGGAGAGCGAAGATTGTCCTTCTGACGGCCGATGCTCATGGCACTGCCGAAATCATGCGGGCCACGGGGAAAGCCAAGACGGTGATCTGGCGCTGGCAGGAACGGTTTCAGGACGAGGGCGCGGCGGGGCTTTGGCGCGACAAGACGCGCCCCTCGCGCATTCCACCGTTGGGCCCTGAGGTGGCCGAACGGGTTGTGGCGCTGACGTTGGCGGGACCGCCGCCGACAGCCAGCCATTGGACGGGTTCGGCGATGGCGAAAGCCGCCGGAATCAGCGTCAGCTCGGTGCAACGGATCTGGCGCGCCCACGGTCTGCGGCCGCATCTGGTGCGCCGGTTCAAGCTGTCCAACGATCCGCAATTCGCGGCCAAGCTTAGGGAGATCGTCGGGCTGTACGTCAATCCGCCCGACCACGCCATCGTTCTCTCGGTCGATGAGAAAAGCCAAATCCAGGCGCTGGACCGCACCCAACCGGGGCTGCCGATGAAGAAGGGACGTGCCGGCACCATCACCCACGACTACAAGCGTCACGGCGTCACGACGCTGTTCGCGGCGCTCGATGTGCTTGAGGGCAAGGTCATCGGCCAATGTATGAAGCGTCATCGCCATCAGGAGTTCATCCGCTTCCTCAACGTCATCGATGCCAAGGTGCCCAAGATGAAAGCGGTTCATATCATCGTCGACAACTATGCCACTCATAAGCATCCCAAGGTTCTTGAATGGATCGAAAACCATCCCCGGTTCGTGTTCCACTTCACTCCGACATCGACCTCCTGGCTCAACGCCGTTGAGAGCTTCTTTGCCAAGCTCACCAAAAAGCGCCTTAAGCGCGGCGTGTTTCGCTCTCTCCAGGAACTCAAAGATGCCATCCACCGCTTCCTCGACCACACCAATGCAAAGCCAAAGCCCTTTACCTGGACCAAGGACCCCAACAAAATCATCGCCGCCGTCAAACGAGGGCACCAAATGTTAGATTCGATCCACTAGTTGCCTCAATCCATCCGCGCTTGATGCAGGGCCTTCAATGAGGCCGTGGTTTCGCCGATTGCGGGCTAACCGTTAGCATGGCCACAGTGCCAGCCGCTCGGGCAAAAGCAATGATCTTCTCCACGGCGCTCGCTTGCAGGCTGTTGGCAGCTTGAGATGCCGCAACCATCGTCTGCATCGTCGGCGGGTTGATGGTGATCACGCCCACAGTGACAGCCGTGAACGCAAAAGCCTCGATGAGAACAAGAGCTTCTTCATGGTGTGCCCCCTAGGTGCTCAGGAAATTTGAAATGGGTGCAATCAACGGACGCTTTGCGGCGGGTGTACGATAGCCATCGGGGCGAAGAACAGGGCGAAGCCGAGGGCGAAGAACATGAATATCTTTTTTATGACACGACCTGCGCAATGACCGTCGTGACGGCCATACCAGTGG
>DASVWZ010000098.1:0-7458 GCA_036392935.1 Terriglobales bacterium
AAAGGACCCGCAGCAGACGCGGTTAATTTCCTGAGAAAGTGCCAGGCGGAGGGAATCGAACTCCGGCATTGCTCGCCTTATATATGCGAGTGGATGGATAGAGAACAAGACAGAGAAGCATGACGGTCTTCGTAGATTTCAAGAAAACAAAATAAAGGAGAAACGCATGAAACCAGAAAAAGCAGTTATTCGAACAACAAATCAGGGGTTCAAAGCGAACCCCACGCTACCCACACGAAAGTCCAACCTTTCGGTCTATTTCACGCACTGCGGCCTTGCATGCACAATTCTTGCGACGATGTTGTATTTCTCTTCAGGAAATCGGGCCGTCGCGCAAAGCAGTGAATCCCACGGTGTCAAGAACGTTCTTCTCGTACACGGCGCCTGGGCTGATGGGTCGAGTTGGTCGAAAGTAATCCCACTGCTTGAAGCAAAGGGCTTGAAGGTGACCGCGGTACAACTTCCTCTCACTTCACTCGCGGATGACGTCGCAACGGTCAAGCGGGCCTTCGCGCTGGAAGATGGTCCTTTCCTGCTGGTGGGGCATTCCTACGGCGGCGCCGTCATTACGGAAGCCGGAAATGATCCTCAGGTCGCGGGTCTGGTTTATGTGGCCGCTTTCGCACCCGACAAAGGGCAATCGACGCTGGATCTAATCACCGCGAACCCAACTCCCGTGGGCCCGGAGCTCAGGCCTACTGCGGGGTTCTTCAAACTATCTGCTAAGGGAGTTTTTGAGGACTTCGCTCAGGACCTGCCCGAAGTGGAGCGAAAGGTTCTGTTTGCGGCCCAAGGTCCGATCGCGGGTGCAGCACTCGGGGTGCCGATAACTGCGCCGGCATGGAGAAACAAGCCATCTTGGTTTGTGATTGCCAGTGAGGATCGGGCTATCTCACCGAAGCTTGAGGAAGCCGAGGCGCAAGAAATGAAAGCGAAATCGATCACGATTTCTTCCAGTCACGTTGTTATGCTCTCGCACTCAGCCGAAGTCGCGGGCTTCATCGAGGGAGCAGCAGAAGGATCAGGCACGGACTGAACGAAACTCCAAAAGCGACGGGCCGCTCTGTTGGCGCTCACCGCCATCATCGACCCGCCGCTGAGGAGAGTACAAAACGAAAGAAGACGTATCCAGCAATGAGAGCATCATGAACGGAATCAATAAAAGTCTTGCAACCGCAGTCGTCGTTTCGGATTCAACTGTGTCTCAGACTGCTATGGCTGCATTCCGCAAGACGTTTTCAGCTAGGAATTGCCCATTATATGTCCGGCAGTCGATCGAATCGGGGGCTGGAGGGTCGGAGTTCGACTCAGGTATTTGGTCCGTTATGAAACTGTGGGCCAATTTCCTCTCATATAGGCGGTGAGTGACGGTGCAGAGTACACGGGGCAAGTCGCAATTGAATAAGGTTGCGACTCCTCAAGACAGAACCAAAGTTGAGCGAGATTTGAGGTGAGCAACATGGCTTCGCAGAACGCAGTTCCTCTAGATCAAAGTTCCGGGCCGCAAGACACATGTCAGGTCCGCGAATTTGCGGGGCCAGGGCTTGATGCTTTTCCAGTGACGGCCTTCACCTCGCGAGACCGTTCCGCGACAATGACTAGGCTTGCAGAAGATCATTTGTCTGGCGTCGTCGGAGCCAGCGGGGCTTTGAACCAGGTAGTGGACTTGGTGCGGACGGTCGCGCCGACGGAATCCACCGTCCTGATTGAGGGCGAAACCGGCACGGGCAAGGAACTCATAGCACGAGCCATTCATGGCTATAGTCCGAGACGTAATCGTCCATTTGTAACATTGAATTGTGCGGCCATTCCGCTGGGACTAATGGAGAGCGAACTCTTCGGCCATGAACGTGGCGCATTCACCGGCGCGGTCGCGCGGAGGGCGGGGCGTTTCGAAGCAGCCGACCGCGGGACTCTGTTCCTTGACGAGATCGGTGATCTGCCGCTCGAACTGCAGTCCAAGTTGCTGCGTGTCCTGCAGGAGCAGGAGTTCGAGCGACTGGGTAGCAGTGTTACTCAGCGGGTGAATGTGCGTCTAATCGCCGCCACACATCGCGATCTGGCCGCTATGGTTCATGAAAAACAGTTTCGCAGCGATCTCTATTACAGGTTGAACGTGTTCCCGGTCCCGGTGCCGCCGTTACGGGAGCGCTTTGAAGACATTCCGTTGCTGGTGATGCATTTCGTGCGCACCTATGCCAGCCGCATGGGCAAGCATATCGACGAAGTCTCAAATGAGGTGATGGAAGCTCTGATTCAATACCCCTGGCCGGGAAACATCCGCGAACTGCAGAACTTCATTGAACGCAGCGTGATCTTAAGTCCGGGTTCTACTTTGTGCCCGCCACTGACACATCTGAAGCGAACACCGAAGTCGGACAACGGGACGGCGGTCACGCTCGAAGATGCCGAACGGGCCCATATATGTAAGACCTTGGAGCAAACGAAGTGGGTTGTAGCAGGCTCCAGAGGGGCGGCGGTCCGATTGGGAATCAAGCGATCCACACTGTATTTCCGGATGCGAAAGCTGGGCATTTCGCGCGGCGCAGCAATGTGCCTGAAGCTCGCATCGGCATCCACGAATTGAGTTTCTTGGCCCGCCGAGCCCTGTACGCGTCGGCGGGAGATCTGCGCTTCCTCCATTAACACTGTTCCTCCCTCCATCCTAATGCCCGGTTGGGCCCCGCGCATCAATCCCCTGTGCGCACAGTCATCGACGCTCATGAAATGTCATCTCGGTCGCCTTGACAATAGGAGAGATTGCATGAAATGGTCCACGGCGATCATTGCTTTCGTCTGAGCGTTCGGTTGTCAACAAATTGATCACTGTCAGGCAATCGACAGTTTGTCTTGCAAGGTCGTGCGTCGACCGACGCAATAGGATGTCTTCAATAGGTAGTTGCTCTATATATTGACCAAGTCTTGGTTTGGAACCATTCGTGCTTTCGTACAAAGTACCAAAGGAGAGCCTGATGTCGATAGCGAAACTTAAATTCGAAGCACGTCCACCGCTTCCACCATTTACCCGTGAGTCCGCCGAACTGAAAGTGCGGGGCGCGGAAAGCCTCTGGAACACTCGAGACCCAGAGAAAGTGGTCTTCGGGTATACCCCGGATTCCCGATGGCGAAATCGTGCGGAATTCGTGAATGGGAGCGAGGAGATCGTCGCATTCCTGAAACGCAAATGGTCGAAAGAACTCGAGTATCGCCTCATCAAGGAACTATGGGCCTTCGGCGAGAACCGCATCGCAGTACGGTTTGCATACGAGTGGCGTGACGATGCCAACAACTGGTTTCGATCGTATGGAAACGAGAACTGGGAATTCGATGACAACGGACTCACCCGGCTGCGATTCGCTTGCATCAACGACCTGCCCATCAAGGAATCCGACAGGAAATATCGGTGGACGCTGGGGCGCCGTCCCGATGACCACCCAGGATTGAGTGAATTGGGCCTCTAGTCTGTTGATTCGGTCGGCTGGGATGCGTCAGGGACGACAGTGCATTGGAGCTCTGCACCGCTGTGCGCAACTGCGCGGGTGTCAGCCTAGACACAACGCATTTTGTGAACGGATTACAGATAAAACGAGGATGACTAGCACGAGGAGCCATCCGCGTCCTTTGCTTTCAGTTAAGGACCCTGAGTTCCCTGTCACGGCAGAGGCTCATCTGCGAATTGGGGTTGGGCCGTCTGTGACACCGAAGCACTCGGCTTGCTTCTGTGGGCCGAGTGCCCATTTTCAGCTTTTTGGCTTCTTGGTTTCGCAATCGGAGTCTCGTTCGTTCTGCGCGGCTGGTCGTACGTTATGCTTGTCGCGGGCGATTCGCACCTTGCCGATTCCCGGTCAACAGAGGGATGTCGCTTATGCACGGAGGAACTCGCAGTGAGTGATTCAACTAAGCCAAATCCAAGACGTCGCCCGGACTTCACTCCGGACTTTTTCGGTGAGAACCAGCATGAACTCGTAGCAAAGTTCGCATACGAGCACTGGCACGCGAGAGGAAGTCCGCTCGGCTCGCCAGAGGCTGACTGGTTCGCAGCGGAAAACGCTTTGTACGAATGGTTGGTTTCCAGGGGCACCATTGACGAAGGGGTTGATGAAGGTCCGTCTGTAGAAAGTGCCCTCTATGAGTAGTCCAAGTATTTTGTTTCAGAACGTGAAACACATAGCGACTCTCGTCCTATTCATGAGGTGAACACCTTGCAAACCAAAAGTGCGGCATTAGGAATGGGCGGCATTCTGATCCTTGCCATCGGGCTCGTTGCGGCGAATGGCCCCGTCAACGCTGAATTCTCAGGCGACCGTCAAGTGGAATCGACGCGAAATCTGAGTGGACAACTGCCCGCCGACTTTCAAAGCGAAGTTGACAGGGTTGTAGCCGAACTTGATCAGATCGAAAACGACACTCTCCGTCGCATGGACCAAAGCACACTCGATCGGCAGGGTCAGGTCCGCACTCTAGGAAAGCTGCTCCTTTTCGACAAGCATCTGTCGGTGAACCAGAACGAAGCCTGTAGTTTTTGTCACACACCTGAAACTGGATTTACCGGTCCGATCGAGTCCCTGAATCTGACCACGGTTTCCTATCCGGGCTCCGTTAGGGCTCGCTTCAGCAATCGAAAACCCCAGAGCTACATGTATGCTCCGTTTGCACCCGTCCTCCATTACAACGAACTTCAGGGCGACTTTGTCGGCGGGAATTTCTGGGATATGCGGGCCAGCGGTTACCGGTTGCAGAGTCCGAGTGCAGAACAGGCCCAAGGTCCGCCGACGAATCCCGTAGAAATGGGATTGCCGGATTCAGCCTGCATTGCGTATCGCCTTTCGCAAGCACCTTATTCAAAGGTGTTTGAGACGGTTTGGGGGGCTGATTCGTTTGCGATTAAGTGGCCAAGTGATATCGAGCGCGTGTGCTCGACTCCAGGTCCGCCGTCGACGAATGATCCATATCCGGTTCATCTGAGTGCGCAGGATCGTGCCCGCACAGATCATGTCTACGACGAATTCGGACTTGCGATTTCAGCCTACGAGTTGTCGCCAGAGGTAAGTCCATTTACTTCGAAATTTGATTACGTTCAGGCAGGGAAGGCAAAGTTCACGTCCCAGGAATCTGTGGGCTACCAGTTGTTCCGAGGAAAAGCACGGTGTAACGAGTGTCACCGGGATGGTGGACCCGGCGAAGAGCCGCTCTTCACTGACTTCACCGCCAGCAATCTGGGTGTCCCCAGAAATCCCGGAGTACAGATTTACTACGAAGAAACCCCAGATAAGGTTGGCTATTCCCCGAATCCGGAAGGGAGCAAATATCTAGATCCGGGAGTTGGTGGGTTCCTTCTTCGTTTAAAAAGCCTCAGCGGTCAGCTGAATCCTGATTCGGAGTGGGTGCAACTCGCGCCGCAGTTCACTGGAAAGTTCCAGGTGCCGACATTGCGTAATGTTGACATGCGCCCACGTCCTGATTTCGTTAAGGCGTACATGCACAACGGCTATTTCAAGAGTCTCGAGGAGGTCGTGCATTTCTATAACACACGGGATGTCCTGCCGAGATGCGAGCTAGACGGACCGGGCGAAAAAGTGTCGTGCTGGCCAGCGCCTGAAGTGCCTTCCAGTATCAATAAGCGCCAGCTTGGCAATTTAGGGCTCAGTAAGCAAGAGGAATCTGCAGTGGTGGCGTTTTTGACGACGCTGACGGATGGGTATTCTTTGAAGGGTCACTAACCATTTGCTCGACTGCAAGAGCTTTTCTTGTTCGCTGTATCCATTGCAGGAGAGGCTCGTGAATGTCTCTGCCGTAAATCAATTCAGCGTCTCGGCAGAGACTCTCTACTCGCTACCTTCTCGATTGTGGAGCTTCCAGGACGTTTTCCAAAGGACCGGTGGACTTCACGCCTCTCGGCTCTTCAACTCATCCGGGCACCCTCTTCTTCCTTTAGCAGGCACGTGCGTGTCTAGCGTCAAATCTGGGGCTTCACGGTACCGTCGGTTGGTCTTTCTGCCCTGACGTCAGAAGTTCGACGCGAATTCTCAGTGTCGACATGCGTCTTTACGACAGATTCATTAAATTCTGAAGACTCGCATAAGACTTGTGTCAGCTACCGGTCTCATTTTCGTTCGTCAACATCTAAGCAAAGTATGCATTGACCATTTCAATATTGGAGATGTACGTGTCCAGCCGCGCGATCTTTCCTTCGCGCAGCGTACAAACTGTCGTCAGGTACTCGTCTAGAACGCGCCCACCCCGCTTCCCGGTGTTATGGAGGAGGAGCCCTACGCCTTCGTATCCAAGGACTACGTGCTGAATCTCAACGTTCACGCCGTATTGGCGACGGGAGAACCTTTCGAATGTGAAGCACGTGTGCGTCGGGCAGACGGAGAATATTGCTGGCAACTCCACCAGAAAGTGCCATTGCGTGACCAAGCGGGAAATATCATTAAGTGGTTCGGCTCCAGCATCGAAATCGATGACCGGAAGCGTGCGGAAGATGCCTTGCGCAGGAGCTTTGACGAGATCAAGGCACTCAAGGACCAGCTTTACAAAGAGAACCTGGCGTTGAAGGAAGAGATTGACCAGGCGTCGATGTTCGAAGAGATCGTCGGATCTTCCGCGCCACTTCGGCGCGTCCTGGTGCAAGTAGCGAAGGTGGCGCCGACAGATTCGACCGTGCTTATCACAGGTGAGACCGGGACGGGCAAAGAACTAGTCGCGCGTGCGATTCACAAGCGGTCGCACCGTGCTGCACGCGCATTTGTCTCAGTGAATTGCGCCGCGATTCCGCCTTCTCTAGTCGCCTCCGAGCTGTTCGGCTCCGAGAAGGGCGCTTTCACTGGAGCGACTCAGCGGCGATTGGGGCGTTTTGAGCTGGCCGATGGAGGAACACTTTTTCTCGATGAAGTTGGCGAACTCCCGCAGGCAAGCGCGACCGCGAAACTACATACACCTTTCTTACTTCTCTTCGTGATCGCCTTGCGGAAGAACATCGCTTTCAGATCACGACTGACGGATTCCATTTTTATCGAAAGGGAGTCGAGGATGTGTTTGCGGGTCAAGCCGACTTCGCGCAGATAATAAAACTATACGGCGACTACGGACAGCACGACGCTGCGGGTCGCTACTCGCCTTCCCCGATGATAGAGACGATAATACGGATACGGGACGGTCGGCCCGATATGCGCCACATCTCCACAAGTTACGTTGAACGGCAGAACCTTACAATGCGTATGGCGATCCGGCGGTTTACGCGGCTCACGAATGGATTCAGCAAGAAGCTGGACAATCTCAAGGCGGCTTGTGCGCTGCACTTTGCGTACTACAATTTCTGCCGGATACACCAGACCCTTCGCGTCACTCCCGCGATGGAGGCGGGTGTGTCCGATCACATCTGGACGATTGCCGAATTGCTTGCAACGCATCATTGGGACATTACCGAGCAAATCAAGTTGCTGGTAAGTAGTTGAC
>DASVWZ010000099.1:0-1513 GCA_036392935.1 Terriglobales bacterium
ACGATCCGAGACGTGTCGGTAGTTGATGCCGACCTTGGGAGGACGCGGCGAGAATCCGTACCCGGGCAGGGAGGGTATGACCACGTCGAAGTGTTCGAGCATCGGCAGCATGTCCACGTAGTCGAGGAAGCTGCCGGGCCAGCCGTGGGTGAGGATGAGCGGCACGCCTTGACCCGATGCGGCACGCCGATGCACGAAGTGGATGCCCTCCCAGGTGAAGTGGTCGAGCGCGTTGAGCTTCCTCTCCCAGGCACCCCAGTCGAACTCATGGGCCCAGAAGGAGACGAGGCGCCGCAGCCAGTCTAGCGCCGTGCCTTGTTCCCAGCCTATGCCGGGTATCTGGTCGGGCCACCTCGTATGGCGCAACCGCGCCCGCAGATCGTCGAGCACCTCACCCGCGACATGAATCCGAAACGGCTCCACTACAACCACTCCCTTTTGGCCATGGTCTACGCCAGTTGAACGCCCAAATGAATCGAAATAGTTACTTTCACCAAAATACCACGGGCAAAAAACGCTCACTGGGGAATCGTCGGCAAACCCTTCCATGATTTGAAGCCCCCGCTCAAAGCTGGGGCCCGATGCCAATGCGATCATTGACGGCGGATCGAATCCGCTGCTTGCAGCCAAGATATCGTTCGGTCGTCTGCACCGAAACGTGCCCCAGGAGAAACTGGATCTGCTCCAACTCGCCTCCCGAAGCATGACAGAGCCGAGCACAGGTCCGTCGCAGATCGTGCGGCGCCAACTTCGCCACTCCGATGCTTCTGGCGGATTCCTTCACAATGTGCCAAACCGCCTTCACCGTCATCCCATCGCCCCATGCCCTTCCTACTTTGTTAACCCGCCGGAATAGTCTTCCTCGATCAATAGCCGCCGCGGCCACCCAATCGTTCAACTCGCTTCTCACCCAATCGGGAACCGGGACCGTTCGAACGTGGCCTCCCTTGCCGACCAGATCAACAATTGCCCAATGCTCTTCGCGCTGCTGGAGGTGATCCACCGTCAACGCCACGGCTTCATGCCTCCTCAACCCACACGCGAGTAGCAATGCGAGCAAGGCCCGATCACGTTTTCCTTTCAGTCGCTGACGATCAGGGGCTTGCCAAAGCGCATTGCCTTGCTCTGCCGTCAACCAGTTGCCGAGGCGAATGCCCAGCTTCTTCACGCCTTTGACGCGACGAATACCGGCCGCCAGATCGGCGCTGAGCAGACCGCAGTCGGCGGCTTCGTAGGCAAGCCGGCGCACGGCGCCAAGGCGAAGATTGATGGTTCCAGGGGCGAGTTGACGGGATTCAAGATGAGAGCGATACCGCAAGACCACGATCCTGTTGAACGCCAAGCGCGGCTCCGAGCAATACCAGTCAACGAACTCATCGATAGCGTGACGATAACCTCGCTTTGCATCTGCTGAGTTGAGGCTGTTCAACACCGCGGCCTTGGCGTGTTCCAGGTCGGGCAAACGTAGGATCGATTTGGTGTTACTGCGTCTCCTTCTGGAACTTGGTTTCTG
>DASVWZ010000100.1:0-3551 GCA_036392935.1 Terriglobales bacterium
GATCCACGGCTGGAGATCGCTTCGCCCCGCGCGGACAGTACGAATCAGGCGGATGTTGTTCGCTGTTGTCTCCGGCTGCCATGCCTCACGCACGGAAGCCAGAGCATTGGCCAGCGCAGACATAGCGCGATCTTCTCGATTCGCCAGGACCTCAAGTTCGAGCAGAGTCGCATAGTCCCAGTAGTCGGGCTGTCCAGCGATTCTGCGGGAAACCGCATATCGTACGACCGGATTAATATCGTGAGTTTGCGGCAAGGCTGCTTACCTTGACCTGAGCTGTCCTGCTAATGTCAGTCGGTCTGCCCGACGAGGGCAAGGAGGACCGATTGATGAAACCCGCTAACGCATCGGCGATACCCCTGGACATGGAACAAGCACGGCAAGAGCTGGAAGCGTGGCGGAGCACGCATCGGCCCCGTTGTCACATTCCCGAGAGTGTGTGGAAGAGGGCGGCGGAGTTGGCGAGTCAGCATGGTCTTTATCTGACATCACGTACCTTGCGCGTGGACTACATGCGTTTGAAGAAACGGGTGCAACCAACGAGCCCAGAGCGGAAGAGCGCGGAGTTGCCGAGGTTGATCGAACTGATGGCGCCGACGGTGGCCGGCATTGCGGAGTGCGTGGTGGAGTTGGAGGGAGCCGGGAGAAGGATGCGAATCCAGATGAAGGGCATGGGGGTGGCGGAGTTGGTGGGCTTGAGCCGGATGGTGTGGTCGGACAAGTCATGATTGCCATCACACCGCAGATGCGAATCCTGGTGGCGGTCGAAGCCGTGGATGGAAGGAAGGGGATTGACGGCCTGACTCGATTGTGTCAGGAGAAACTGCAGGCGGATCCGTTCTCGGGATGCTTGGTTTTCTTTCGCAGCCGGCGCGGCACGTCGATCCGTATCTTAGTCTTCGATGGGCAGGGGTTTTGGCTGGCGCAGAAGCGGCTCTCGAAGGGAAGATTTGTGTGGTGGCCGAGTGGCCAGGAGCCCACGCGGGTGCTGGAGGCGCATCAGGCACAGATGCTGTTGGTAGCCGGCAACCCGGATGCGAAGGGCGCGCCGGTGTGGCGGCGCGTGAGCGTGGAACCAAAACCATCCCCGTAAGAAGAAGAAGAAGAGATCACCAGGATTTGCACTTGCGTTCCATCTTCGGCTCTGCCACACTGACGTCATGCCCGCTCCATGGCAGTACCGAGGCCGAGTTATCAGCGCCGAAGATATCGTTTTCATTCAGCAATTGATCCGGGAACATGCGGGCGCCAGCCGCCGCGCGCTGTCAGCGAAACTGTGTGCAGCGTGGCAGTGGAAACAGAGCAATGGCGCCCCGCGCGACATGGTGTGTCGCGGTCTTTTATTAATGCTGCATCGGGCGGGCGAGATCGAGTTGCCGCCGGTACGTTATACCCCGCCGAACCCGCTGGCGAAACGCCAGCCACCGGTGGCCATGCTGATCGACACGACCCCGATGCAGGGGCGACTCAGTCAGCTGCAGCCGATCGAGTTTCAGCAGGTGCGGCGCACCGGCGACGAAGGGCTGTTCAATAGCCTTATGGAACAGCATCATTACTTGGGCTATGAGCAGCCGGTCGGCGAGCAGCTCAAGTATCTGGTCTGGGCGCAGGGGCGGCCGATTGCCTGCCTGGCGTGGAGTTCGGCACCGCGTCACTTGGGCAGCCGCGATCGGTATCTCGGTTGGAGCGCGGAAGCGCGGCGGCGGAACATCCGCTTCCTGGCCTACAACACCCGCTTTCTGATTCTGCCGTGGGTAACGGTCGAACATCTGGCGTCGCATATCCTGGCTCGCATGGCGAAACGGTTGTCCGCGGACTGGGAACGCCTCTACCAGCACCCCATCTATTTTGTGGAAACCTTTGTCGACCCCACGCGCTTTCGTGGGACTTGTTATCGCGCCGCTAACTGGATTCGGTTGGGAGAAACAACTGGTCGCGGCAAGGATGATCACACCAATCGTCCCAACCGATCAATTAAAGAGGTCTTAGGCTATCCGTTAACGCAGCACTTTCGTGAGTTACTGCAGGAGGTTTAGATGCAACCGGCAACCCTGCCCTTCGAAGTTACGGCCGAAGAGTTGGAGGCATTGCTGGAGGGCGTGCGGGAAGGGTTGGGGGAGGCCGGATATCAGAAACTGAAAGCCGCGATCCGAACCTTGGGCTACTTGACCGAGTTGTTGCGCGAACGAAAGATCACGCTGGAGGGGCTGCGCGAACTCTTGCTCTCTGGGGCCGAAGCGAGCACGGAAAAGACCCGTCACGTGCTGAAGCAGGCGGGCATCGAAACGCCGAAGAAAAACCCGGAACCGCCGAACGCGCAGGCCAGTGAGAAGCCGGCGCGGCCCGGACATGGCCGCCACGGAGTCGACGCGTATGGCGGAGCGAAGAAGGTCCAAGTTCCGCATCCCAGCTTACACTCCGGCGACCACTGTCCATGCTGTGGCCAGGGAAAGGTCTATGTTCTGGAGACGCCGGGAGTGTTGTTGCGACTGCTGGGACAAGCGCCCATCACGGGCACGGTCTATGAACTGGAAAAGCTACGCTGCAATCTTTGCCTGGAAGTGTTCACGGCGGAAGCGCCCGCAGGGGTAGGCGAGGAAAAGTACGATGCCACCTCAGCCAGCATGATGGCGCTGCTGAAGTACGGCAGTGGGATGCCCTTTTACCGCTTGGAAGCCCTGCAAGACAGACTCGAGATTCCCCTGCCGGCCTCAACCCAATGGGGCATCCTGAAAGAAACGGCGGAGCAGCTCGAGCCCGCACTGGAAGAGCTCATCCGGCAGGCAGCGCAGGGAGAAGTGGTCTATAACGATGATACGGGCATGAAAGTCCTGGTCTTGGACGCGCCCGACTCGCCGGAGCGTACGGGAGTGTTTACTTCGGGGATTATCTCCACCCGCGAAGGACAACGGATGGCGCTGTTCTTCACCGGCCGACGGCACGCGGGAGAAAACCTGTCGGCGGTCTTGGCCCGTCGGGCTGCCGATCTGGCTCCTCCGATTCAGATGTGCGATGCCCTGTCGCGCAACCTGCCTAAGACCCTGGAGGTCATACTGGGAAACTGTCTGGCGCATGGACGACGTCGTTTCGTGAAGGTGGCGCAGAACTTTCCGGAGCAATGCCGGTTCGTGCTGGAAACCTTGGGTGAGGTTTATCATAACGACGAGCTGACTCGGGAGCAGGGCATGTCACCCGAGCAGCGGCTCGGATTCCACCAGGCCCGCAGCCGTCCCGTCATGGAGAAACTGCATGCCTGGCTGACGGCACAACTCCAAGAGAAAAAGGTAGAGCCCAACTCAGGTCTGGGCCAGGCGATCTCCTACTTATTAAATCATTGGCAGGAGCTGACGCTGTTCCTCCGCCAGCCGCGAGCTCCACTCGATAATAATGTTTGCGAGCGGGCGCTCAAGAAAGTCATTTTGCATCGCAAGAATGCACTGTTCTACAAAAACCAGAACGGCGCCCAAGTCGGGGACCTGTTCATGAGCCTGATCCACACTTGCGAACTCTCCCACGCCAATCCGTTTGATTATCTGACCCAGTTACAGCGG
>DASVWZ010000101.1:0-2481 GCA_036392935.1 Terriglobales bacterium
GGAATGGATTTCTTCTGTGAGCGTGCTCGATATCGACGAGGAAACCACCCATGCATATGCCCTCATCGGCCTGGAGCTCAAAAAGAAAGGCAAGCCAATTCCTACGAACGACCTGTGGATTGCGGCGCTTTGTCGCCAGCACTCTTTTCCGCTTTTGAGCCGGGATCGCCACTTTGATTTCGTTTCAGGACTTCAACGCATCGATTGGTGAAGCTAAACGCCTTCACCGATAAGTCAAGGTGCTGGTACGTGCCCTTGATGAAGAGTATGTCGCCCGAGACTTGCCCGTGAGAAAAATCGCGTGGGCATGACACCGCATGTGAGGCAAAGGATTCTAGCCCAACTTCCACGGCAGTCGGCGTGATTTTGGGGAAAAACCGTGGATTCGCTCGCGCAAACCGTTTGTTTGCACAGCGATCTTTGGGCAGTGGCTTAAATAGTGACTAACGTTGATACGATTCGTCTTGACTTTACCGGCGTGCTCTGCCATATGTAGTGGCCAATGTACATCCGGAAATCGACGCGGTCGTTCAAAGGCAAAACGTACACAAATTATCTGCTGGTCGAATCCGTCCAAACGCCGAAGGGCCCCCGTCAGCGCACCATCTGTTCTTTAGGAAGCCTGGAACCGGCGCCCGCGGAAGATTGGTTGGGACTGGCGCACAAGCTGCAGTCCTCCTTGCGCGGACAAGCCTCCCTGCCGGAGTCTTCTAGCGGAGTGCAACCGTGGCTGGAGAAAGCGCGCCACAGAAATAGCAGTGCCACATCCGAGGAAGACCAGTCCGGAGCGGCCATCACCGTGGTGATCGACCAGATCGATGTGGAGCAAGCGCGTGAAGCCGGCCCCGTGCATGTCGGACACCAGCTCTGGCGCCAACTGGAGGTGCATTCCATTTTGCAGAGCGCCGGACTTTCCGATCGCGCGTGCCTGTTGACCGAGGTGATGACGCTGAACCGGTTGATTTCTCCTTCTTCCGAGCATGCCATGCCGGATTGGATTCGTCGCACGGCCTTGGGAGATATCTTGAAAGAAGATTTCTCCCAGCTGGAGGACGAGACGCTCTACCGCAATCTGGACCGACTCCATCCCAACCGTGAAGCTATCGAGCGTGCGCTGGCGGAGAAGGAAAAGACGCTATTCAACCTGGACCAAACCGTTTATTTGTATGACTTGACCTCGACGTATTTCGAAGGTCAGGCCAAAGGCAACCCGCAAGCGAAACGAGGATACTCGCGGGATAAGCGTCCGGATTGCAAACAAGTGGTGGTGGGATTGGTCCTGGATCGCGACGGGTTTCCCAAAGCCCACGAAATCTTCGACGGCAATACGCAAGATCGGTCGAGTCTGGACCAGATGCTGGATGTCCTGGAAAAGCGGATGGGCCAGCAGCCGGGCGCGACTGTGATCGTGGACCGGGGCATGGCGTTTGAGAAAAACCTGAAACAAATCCGCGATCGTGGGCTGCATTACCTGGTGGCGGGACGGCAAGCGGAGAGAAACCAATGGTTCGATGAGTTGGAGAACGACAACGGCTGGGAAGAAATCCGCCGGGAACCTTCACCCCGCAATCCCTTTCAGAAGAAGAGCCGAGTGGAAATCAAACGCCAACAGCAGGGCGAGGTCGTTTACATTCTCTGCCGCAGCGAAGGCCGCGAAGAAAAGGACCGCGCGATTCGTGAAAAGCAGGAAGCCAGATTGCTCGTCGATTTAAGGAAGCTTCAGCAACGTGTGGCCCAGGGTCGGCTGAAAGAGGAAAAGAAAATCCAGCGATCGATCGGCCGATTGCTGGAGCGCTATCCGCGGGTGGTGCGTTATTACGAGATCTCCTATGATACCGCCCACCAGAATCTTTTCTGGAACGAACTGGCCGATAAAAAGGCCATCGCCAAGAAACTGGACGGAAGCTATGTTCTCAAGACGGATCGGCAGGATCTGACGGCGGATGAAATCTGGCGCACTTATATCCTGCTGACGCGCGTGGAAGGTGCCTTCCGCGACCTCAAGAGCCCGCTGATGGAGCGGCCGATTTTTCATCATCTGAAGAACCGGACCCAGACCCATATTTTTCTCTGTGTCCTGGCCTACCATCTGCTGGTGGCCATCGAGCACCGCTTCCTGCAGGTCGGCCTGCACACCTCGTGGGCGACCATTCGTGATCAACTCCGCACGCATCAAGTCGTCTCGATCGTTCTGCCGGAAGACCGACTCGGCCGCGTACTGAAAATCCGCAAGGCCACCATCCCTGAACCAGAGCACCGTCAAATCTACGCAACCCTACGCATTCCCGCCGCGGTCATGCCACCCGTCAAGACTTGGCACCAGAAGGATTGTAGTGACGAAAAAAAATCGTAAGTTATAGAAAACAAAGCATCAGTGCCTGAAAGGTGTGGAAGTTGGGCTAATGATTCCAACAATTTCGGGGAATCTGCTTCTCGCTCGAAGTAACTTTCGAAATCCCAATCAGATAGGGTTTTGGAACA
>DASVWZ010000102.1:0-2385 GCA_036392935.1 Terriglobales bacterium
CTTCGGAACCACGCGCGACAAGAGCAACAAGCAACTGGAAGCCATCCGGGCGCAGCACAAAACTGCAAAACTCGCGATCCAGTACGGCGTCGGCGGCGAAACACTCCGCAAATACCTTGGCGTGCCGCTCTGGAAGGCACAACACATCATCAACAGCCACAAGCAGGCGTACGCGGTCTACTGGCAGTGGGTTGACGACCAAGCCAGGCTCGCTGAAGAACGCCTCTTTGTGGAAACGGATTTCGGGTGGCGCCAATCGATCGAGCACATGAGCTTCAACAGCATCCTGAATTTTCCTCAACAGGCCGGCTGCGCGGAACTGCTGCGGTGTGCCTGCATCCTGTTAGTCGATGCCGGGTGGGGTTATGCACTGGCTGCCCCTCATCATGACGCAGTTTACCTGCACGTCGAGTCCGAAAGAGCCGAAGAGTGCAAGACGGCGGTCAAGGACGCATTCATCGAAGCCGGACACATCATCATGCGATTGCCCGAATTCCCGCTGCGAGTCGACGCCGAGGTCATTTACCATCCCAACCACTACGAAGATGCAGACGGAACAGAGATCTGGGGCATCGTTTGCGAATACTTCGGTTGGGGTAATTCTGGGGTGTTAGAGGAGGAGACCGATGAATGATTGCTGGCCTATTCAAAGCTAGAACGCGACCGGTTTGTCCCCGTCGCCGAGACTACGTCAACATCGGACCGATATCGTCAGGGAAGACGGCTACGCCGAGTGGTCAAATCTTGTTTATACATTTAATCTCTTCAGTCAATCCGATCAATCTATCCAATCGTCCATCCCTACCATTCCGTTTTGTCATAGACTGATAAATAAAGAAAACCATATATTTTGTTGTGGAAGGCGTTGAATGAGCTCAGAAAACATCTCGACGATTTGCAGCGTACCTTAGTGCAGGCCTCCATCGCTTGACCAGACGGGTCTTTTGTACCAAGCAGAGTGAGAGTCTACATCACAATTCTTAGCTGCGAAACTGGGTTCAGGATACGAGCTGGGGTACAGGCCGCCCCCGGCGCAGGCGGTCTGTAGCCCAGCGCTGAGTGGGGCCGCTCCGTGTTGTATTCGACCCGCCACCGCTCCGTCAGAATCTGTGCCTCCTTCAGCGAGTAAAAAATCTCGCCGTTCAAAAACTCGTCTCTCAGCTTGCCGTTGAAGCTCTCGCAGTATCCGTTCTCCCATGGACTCCCGGGCTCAATGTACAGTGTCCTGGTGCCCACTTTTCCCAACCATTTCCGCAACTCCTCGGCAATAAACTCCGGCCCATTGTCGGACCGGATGTGCTCCGGGATCCCGCGCACCAACATCACATCCGCCAACGTCTCGATCACCTGCAAACTTCCAAAGCGCCGTGCCACTCGCAGCGCCAAACACTCCCGCGTATACTCGTCGAGCACCACCAGAATGCGCAGCGCTCGTCCATCGTGCGTCATCCCCTTCACAAAATCGTAGCTCCACACGTGATTCGCGTGCTCTGGACGCAGCCGCACACACGAACCATCTCCTAGCCACAACCGCCCTCGCGCCCGCTGTTTCTGCGGTACTTTCAGCCCTTCGCGTCGCCAGATCCGCTGCACTCGATCCTTCCCCACCGACCATCCCGCGCTCTGCAACAGCGCCGTGATGCGCCGGTAGCCGTATCGCCCATACTTCGCCGCTAGGGCCAGGATCGCCTGGGTCAGCTGATCTTCGTCCGTGCGCCGCAGTGGCAGATAGCGTTGCGTTCCTCGCCACTGCTTCGTCACTCGGCACGCCCGTCGCTCACTCACTTCGTATTGCTCACGGGCATGCTCCACTGCGCACCGACGTCGCTCCGGGCTTAGAAGTTTCCCTCCGCAATATCCTTCAAAATCTGCTTGTCCAACGACAACTCGGCCACCAGCCGCTTCAGCTTGCCGTTTTCTTTTTCTAGTTCCTTCAGCCGCTTCGCCTGGTCCATCTTCAAACCGCCATATTCCTTCCGCCAGCGATAGAACGTCTGGATGGTGATCTCAGCTTCCTTGCAGGCTTGTGGGGTGGTTTTTCCGTTGGCGATGCTTACTTCAATCTGCCGCAGCATCGTCACGATCTGCTCTGGCTTGTACCTCTGGTTGGGCATAACCGACTTTCCTCCAAGTGGATTCTCTCTCACTCCACCTGGTACAAATAAGCCCGGTCACGTCACTGTTATCCGACGCCGGTCATGACGTGCAGATCTTTCTGACCGCCGAAGCGACCTACTTGATGCGCAAAGTAACCGTGGATTCGGTGAAACCCGTAGGCTGGCCGCCGCTCACCGAGACAATGGCGAAAATTGTCGCTAAGCGGATTCCCGTCTTCGCTTGAGGTAACCAGAAGTCGCCATGCTATTTCGTGCCTATATTGACGAC
>DASVWZ010000103.1:0-26341 GCA_036392935.1 Terriglobales bacterium
ATGTCCATCGGTGCCAGAAAGGCATTTCAGGAGATCAACGACGCCTCGCGCGATCGCTGGCTGCGAATGCCATTCCTTGGCTGCGACGGATTGCCCAACAGCGGCCAGGCGTGGGTGCGCAAGGGACTTCTGACGGCGACCATCTACGTCCCGCCGAACGCGGGCACGGCCGTCGAAATGATGGCGGAAGCACTCCAGGGCAGCTTCAAGCCTCCGGAAAAAACTCTGATCACTCCAGTGCCATATCCCGAGTTGGCTGCGCTTACGCCGGTAGCCGTGGCGGCCAAAGTGGCCTCGGCCCACAGCAAGTAGGGCTCCATATCCACAATCCTGTGGTTTTGATAGATTCGAGGTTGTTCCGCTCAACCCCATCATGCCCACACTTATCGCGCAACCCTCCCGCATCACCGCCGCCGGCAACAAGCCCAAATTAATTGACGAATACATCGGCCGTGTAAACAGCGAAACCTCGGCCGTCAGCATCGCCCATATGCGCAGTCCTGCGGGATGGCAGGAACCTGGCCAGACGCCTGAGTTCGACGAAATGACGATCGTGCTCAAGGGCATGCTGCGCGTTCAGCATCGCTCCGGCTATCTTGATGTCAACGCTGGCCAGGCTGTCGTAGTTCATGCCGGTGAGTGGGTGCGGTATTCCACACCGTCAGCCGATGGGGCGGAGTACATCGCCGTCTGCTTGCCGGCGTTCTCAATGGAAACGGTTCATCGCGACGCGTAGCCCTCGTCAGGAACAAGCCGAGCTAGGGCTTCGCCGGTGCCCCCAGTGAGTCGACAAAATCGGCCAACACTTTGTTGAAGTGCTCCGGTTCATCGACAAAAATCGCGTGACCGGCATTAGGAAAGACCTCGACTCGCGCACTGGGGATTTTGGCTTTCAGCAGATCTCCCTGCGGGCTCAACCGCTTTTCACAGATGTAGATTACCGGCTTGTCGAGCTTCGCGAGTATAGGTGTGAAATCAGCTCTGGCAACCACGTTGAAGATTTCCGTGACCGCGGTGTTGGTGGGCGTTTTCAGCGATTGATCTTTTACGTGCTGAATGTACTCGTCCATCTGCTTGGTGTTGTACATGCTGCGGACGAAGTTGTCGGTAAACTTGGCGCGGTCCGCCTGCAAAACAAGCAGCATGGTGTCCATCCCTTTCTGCATCTCGGGAGCGATGTCGATGAAGCCATCGACCAGAACCACTCCGCGCAAGTTCGCCGTGCCGTAACGATCCACAAATGTCAGCGTGTCAGGCACGCCATTCGACCAGCCGAGCAGAACCACCCCCTGCAATTGGAGATGATCGATGAGCTCTTTCACGTCCTGGGCGTGGCGCTCAAGATAATTTCCATCCGGAACTTTTTCCGAATCGCCCTGTGAACGCGGGTCAAGCGCGACGATGCGGAATCTCTGCGACAGGCCGTTGATCTGCGGCTCGAAGATATCGGCAGCCATGGTCCATCCCGGGATAAAGACGATCGCGGGGCCGGAGCCAGCGTCAAAGTAGTGCAAAGTAACCCCGTCGGAAGTCTTAAAGGTCTCGCTTTTGGCGTTGACGGCGGCGTGGGCGGATACCGAGATCAAAATCACGGTGAGCAGCAGGGCAGAGTAGCCACGGTTTCGGTTCATGATCGGCGTAGTTTAGCAGGGATTCGACGAATCCGGTTACGGTGAGGCCATCGCGAACCCGACTGTTTGAATTGTATGACCATTATGACTATAATGACCATTATGGTCATTTTGGTGGAGGAGCGATGAGCGCAGGCACATGGACGGTGGCACAGGCCAAGGCTAAATTCAGTCGTCTGGTTCAGGAGGCCGAGACACGTGGACCGCAGACCGTTACCCGCAACGGCCACGTGACTGTGGTCGTTGTCGGTGCCGAAGAGTGGCATAACAAGGTAAAGCGTCGGGGCAATCTGGCCGAATTCCTGTTAAATTCGCCGCTGCGGGGCAGTGACGCGAAGATCAAGCCCGTTCCCATTCGGTTGCGCAAATCCGTTTTGTGAGTTTTCTTCTCGATACCAATGCGATCTCTGAAGTCGTGAAGCCGACCCCCAACGCAGGCTTGCTCGAGTGGCTAGCGCAGGCAGACGAAGACCAGACATTCTTAAGCGCCATCACTCTGATGGAGCTACGTTATGGAGTTGAACGCATGCGCGCGGGCCAGCGCCGCAGTCGCCTGGAACACTGGCTGGATCAAGATTTACCCGCACGGTTTGACCGCCGAATTCTCGTGGTCGATAGACAAGTGGCCGATATGTGCGGACGACTGGTAGCTCGAAGCGAGTCCACGGGCCGTCGCATCGAGACGCGGGACGCGCTGATCGCGGCCACAGCGGAAATCCATCGGTTGACGTTGGTCACGCGAAACATCGCCGACTTCAAAACGGCGGTGAAGAATTTGCTGAACCCGTGGAGTTAGACATTAGACGCTGGCCGGTACCGGGGCGGTAAGTCGCGATTCGAAGAACGCCTCAACCCTCGCCAGAATTTCCGTCGCCGTCTTCGACTCGTAAATCTCCTTCCGCAGCGCAGCCCCACCCGGAACACCGTGCGTGAACCACGAGGCGAACTGCTTCATCTTGCCCGGCGCATCGGGAAACTCTTCTTCAATCAGCATGGAAAAATACGTACGAACCATCTCGTAACGGTCGGCCTCCATCGGATGGTCATAGGGCCGCGCATCAACCTTGCCAAACTCAGCACAGTACTGCTCAATCTGACGAAAGATCCACGGATTCGACGGCGCCATGCGGCCGATCATCACGGCATCACATCCGGTTTGCGCCACCATGGCGCAAGCATCTTCAGGTGTACGAATGTCGCCGTTGCCGATAACAGGAATCTTGACCGCGTCTTTGACCGCGGCGATCCACTCCCAGCGCGCCTGGCCGCTGTAACCTTGTTCGCGGGTGCGCGCGTGAAGTGCGACCGCGCAAAGGCCGCAGTCTTCCGCCATTTTGGCCAGTTCGACGCAGACGATTTCTTCATCATTCCAGCCGGCGCGAAATTTCACCGTGAAGGGGATCGTCACCGCTGACCGCACAGCTTTGAAAATCTCGCCGATGGCAGGAAGGTCGCGCAACAAACCCGAACCGCCATTGCACTTCACGACTTTCTTTGCCGGGCATCCCAGGTTCAGATCGACCAGATCGAAACCCAAACCCTCCACCATGCGCGCGGCTTCAGCCATCACCTGCGGGTTGCTGCCGAAAAGCTGGGCTGAGATGGGGTGTTCGTCTTCATAAAAATGCAGGTAGCGCTTGGCCTTCTGATCCTTCTTGCGCAGCACGCCGTCCGCCGAGGTGAACTCGGTCATGATCAGCCCGCATCCGCCCAGGCTACGAATGAAGCGTCGGAAGACGGTATCGGTGACGCCGGCCATCGGGGCTAGAACCGTCGCCGGCGAGATTTGGACGTTGCCCAGCGTCAGCCGAGCCGGGACTGGCGCCAGCTTTCGTGCCTTAGCGTCGAAGGCGCCAACCGGCACAGACGAATTGTCCCAAAACTTCCGCACATCGCTATTTTACTGCCTTTGCCCAAGCATCCTACGTATGTCAGAATCGGAGCTATATGAATCAAGTTGCGCAGCCCGCTAGCGCCGGACGTTGGATCGGCCGCGTTATCGTTGCAGTTCTCGTCGGGGAAGGCTTGTGGGGATTGATCAGCGCGCTGACCACCGGCGTGATTCTGCCCGTCTTGTCGCGGCAAATGGGGTCGCAAACTCCGCAGCCCACCAACGTTCAGGTGGTCTTCGGAGCGGTGATCTCGCTGTGCCTGGCCGGAGTGGCTGCCGTGATCCTGAATGCCTGGGCGAGCCGCCCGGTCACCGGACAACGAGTCGTCGTAGCAGCACCCGCGCCCTCACCGAGACCGGCGGCGCGCGCAGCGACCCCGTCATTGTCGATCAATCCGTCACCGGCGACGCTCTCGATTAGCCCGTCCGCCGCTCCCGCGCCCGTGGCTCCGAAACCGACAGCGCCAACCCCTGCCCCGGCCACATTGGCTCCGCCGCCTCCGCCCGCGCCACAGCCAGTTCCGGCTCCGGCCGCTCAACCCGCCCCGGTTACCGCTCCCAACCCGCCGCAGGCCGCACCTCTGCCCGTAGCAAAACCTGCCGAGCCCCCGGCTTCTGTTCCGGCCGCGGTCAAGCCCGTCGCACCTGCGCCGCCTCCGAAGCCAGCCAAGCCTAAGCCGCCACGTGAGATTCAGTACAATATCGTGGGCGAGCCCATCTCACCGATGGACGACGACGACTAACGGATCTTCCTAGCAGTTAATAAAGCCTCCCGAACGGGAGGCTTTCGCATCTTCGGCAACTCGATCGCCTTACTTCTTCGCGGTTTCTGCTTTGGCGTACTTGCGGCGGAAGCGCTCGACGCGGCCTGCGGTGTCCATCAGCTTCTGCTTGCCGGTGAAAAACGGATGGCAATTCGAGCAGATTTCCACGTGGATGTCACCCTTGTGGGTCGATCGCGTGGTAAAGCTGTTGCCGCAGGCGCACATAACGCGCACTTCTTTATATGAGGGATGGATGGCTGCCTTCATAGGTCTCCTGGCTATATTTCCGAACTATTTGATTCTAAAGGATAGGGGCAGGATTCAGCAACGCGGGCCTTGGTCCCAGCTTAGACCCCGAGCAGTTGGCGTGCAAAGCTCGCGAGGGATTGTGCGTCTGCGATCTGTTCTGCCCAAGTCCTCTGTGTCTGGGTACGCGGACTCGGGTGGTAGAGCACTCCGAGATACCGCTTGCCCCAAGGGATCGCCTTCCCACAAAATCCTCGCACGGTGCATGTGTGTGGCTCAACGCTCGTCAGGGCGTTGAGCGCCACTCCTCCGAGCGCGATTACCAGGAGTGGGTCCACGATTTCGATTGTTCGTCTCAAAAAACCGGCGCAGTTCCTGATCTCGGTAGCTGAGGGCTTATCATTGTTGCCGTTCGCGTCGCGCGGATTGCAGAGCACCGCATTGGTAATAAAAACGGAGGGGCGACTCCAACCCATTGCCCCGAGCAGCTGCTCAAAACGCAACCCGGTACGATCCTGAGATAAAGGGACCCCAGTCCGTTGCGCCCCGAGACGCCCCGGCGCCTCGGCTACAAACAACGCTTTCGCGCCCCAGTCTCCGTTGAGGTCGCTAAGGACACGCCGTGACCCATCCATTCTCGGACACAAGAGGCATTTCTGCGCGTCCGAAACGAGGATTTCATTGATGGTAGGGTGGCTCACGGGGGCCCATCGGACGGTGTCAATTGACTACGGTCAGGGCACGTAAAGCGCCGACTCTGCAACTTCGATCCGTACTGCAGGAACCGGAGTAATCTGAACCAGGCAACCTGGATCGCGCTGATGCGCACCTGCCCACCCATCGCGCAATATCTTTTGCGCGAGGCAACCGGACTTGCATCCAGAAAACTCCTCGCAGGCTCCGCACTCCTGTATGGGTGAAGCAGCAAGTTCCGTTCTCGTCTGGTTGAGAAAAGCCGATCTTTCCCATACATCCTTAAGCGGTTGGTTTAGCACCGAGCCGAACTCGGGGTCGTAGTATTCCACGTTCTTGAAGGCATCGCAGGGGAAAATCTCGCCACGGTGGTTGACTACCAACACCTCCTGGGCTGCGTCGCAAGGCGTGTAGCCGATGCCAAGGACGTTGTAGGGCGAACCCGCTCGGACGTTGACCCTTGGGAAGGCCGCGCGTGCGTTAATAATGCCGTCACGGAGCTCGCGCATCTCATCGGCGGTTAGATCTTCCTTGTGCGCGATATTGTTCGCCCGTCCGTGTGGCACGAACCGCAGTACGCTAAGGCGACCGACTCCCCAAGTCGCTGCCGCCCGCACTAAGTCTCGAAGGTCGCGAAAGTTCCGGCGCATTGCGACAAAATGAATTTCGACATCAACGCTGGTCTTGAGCGCTGCCTGCATCGCTGCAATGGTTGTGCTGAGACTCTGAAAACCTGTGACAGAGTTGTGCACCTCAGCCCGGTGAGAGTAGAGACTGAAAATAAATTTCCCCAGCCCGGCGTCTGCGAGAGCCATCGCGGCGTCAGCGGTCAACGGATTCAAGTCAGAGTCGACGGCGCCACAGGTGTAAAGGGAGCTGCGAACTCCCAGAGCCCAAGACTCCCTAATAGCCTCGTGAAGATACGGGACAAGGAGTGGCTCACCGCCAGTGAAAGCCACTTTTTCCAGACCCAAGCCCGAACCCTCGCGAATGAGCCGGATTACAGTCTCCCTCGTGAGCGCGCTCGTGCGTTTGCGATGTGATTCCGTACTGCAGTGCACGCACGCCAGAGGACACTGTTGCGTCAGCTCAAGCTTTAGCTCTTTCAGCCGCATAAATCCTCCACAACTATAGAAGCCGACCTGACTGCGAGCAACTGGAATGCGGGGACCCGAAAATACACCCACCTTAGTGTAAACATTTGCTTTCGATTTGGTCAACAAATGTTTACCATATTCTGAAACAAACGTTGACCCACCTTAACAATCGAAGGATGCAATGAAGCCGAGCGAAAAAGAGCGACTGCAATTTAGAAAAGAAGTGCGAGACCACATGGAAAAGGTCCTAAAAGGGGGAGTCTCTCGCGGGCAGCTAGGAGGGGAGCTTCAGGTCACGAAACAGGCCATTTCTTCATACATGAAGCTGCGGACCACGCCTAAGCCGCACATACTCCGCCGTCTATTAGCACGTTGGCCCCATACTTTCAGCTATCGAGGGTCGCACTTTCCCCCTGAGGCGTTCGGCGTGGAACCAGAAAGAATAGACGTCGCAGCCAAACAGGAATATCTCTTTGACAGGCTTGCGACCATCAAGAAACAGAACGTGCGCGTCGAAGTCGAGCGCAGTAATGGTGCGGAGGCTGAATTGCGCCTAACCATCAAACTCGATGCATAGGCACAGTCATAAGCCCGCCGGGTGCGAAGGCAAGGATGCCAGGGCGAGTGCCGGCCCCTCAGTTCTTCACCCAATGCTGAATGACATCCACGATGAGCGCGACCAGTGCAGCCACAACGACAGGGCCATAAATCAGCACGATCCGTTTCAGATCGCTAATTTCCTTTCGGAGCTGCGATATCGTCACGCTACCGCCCCCGAGATTCTGGACATCTTGCAGCCGGATACCCTCGAGCTTGGGCTTGAAGCGGACACCTTTTTCGTCGCCCCTCGTCTCGCCAATATCCCCTCGCACCTCCGAAAAGAAGATCGTGAATGTCGGCTCCAGATACTTCAGCAGGATATCGATCGGGCCGACGTTTTGGACCGCGAACAAAAGCGTGCCTTGGTGCGTGGGGTCAACGTGAAACCCGGAGATGTTCACAAGTCCCTGCATCTTGAACGTTGTCCGTACCGCTATGAACCCCATGTACGACTGTTCGCCAGCATGGATATCGCCCTTCTGAAGATTTATCCTTTCGTGGCAGGTCAAAATCGCGAACTGCCCGGGTTTGAGGGTTAGGTAGGGGAACGCCTCGGTGAGCTTCTTTGGCGCGCTCTTCCCTCCCACGTAAACGTCGGATCCGAGCCTCAGGTCATAGGAACATTGCTGAAGGTATTTCTTGCAGTAGGTGCCGTCCTCCATGAGCTTCCCTGCATCCAAAAGTGTCTCGATCCTCTTACGAGCAAGGAACATCAAGGCCTCCTGAGCGTTTGAATCAGTTGCGCGGCTACCAGTCCGATTGTTACCACTGCGAGCATTACCAGCCCCGCGATGACGCAAAGGTAAGAGGCGCGCACCGAGTAAAGCTCCGTCCGCAGCTCCGATTTCAGCACCTTAGAGGCAAATGGAATCAGCGACACGAGAAAAAACATCCCGGTGAGTACCGAGACCGCAGCGCCTGAAGAGAGCGCTAAGTACATCCGGGTGGGATAGGGCTGGTGACCAATCAGCCAAAGCAGGAGGAATGGGAGAACCAGCAAAACCACCGCAGGCACCACAAGAATCACTATCACCTGTCCCCAACTCGGGCTCGATTCCCCCTTACTAGGTGGGGGTTGGGGCGCCGCACCGTTACACGCCGAGCGCACGTTGGGCTCTGGTGCAGGGGGCGTCTGCGCTGCAGGAGCGGCTGGCTCTCCCGGCGCAGCAGCGCCTGGGGTAGGCGTCGCGGGCGTCAGTGGCTCTGTTTCCGGGACGGCCGATGGAGGAGCCGGCGCGTGTGTAGTCACCTCAGGCGTAGGTTGTTCCTTTTTTTCGCGGTCCGGGTCCGACACATTTTCCTCCATCTGTGCTCCCTACACAGCGAAAGCGGATGGAAGGGAGGTTACTACGTTCCGGTCACCACCGCAAATCGCTATGTTAAGCGCCGTCGCCAGTCTCTTCGGAAGAACAGGGCCCAAAAACGCAAAAAACGGCAGGGCCGACCCCCTGCCGTCTCTAAATTCTGATCCCGTGTTACTTGGTGCGGTGCACTGCTTTCTTCAATTCTGTCCCTGGGGTAAACTTCGCCACTTTGCGGGCAGCGATCTTGATGGTGGCGCCCGTCTGGGGATTCCGCCCATTGCGGGCCTTTCTCTGCGAAACCGAGAAAGTGCCAAATCCAATCAGTGCCACCCGATCTCCCTTTTTCAAAGCAGAGGTAATGCTCTCGACTGCAGTGTCGATTGTCGCCGCTGCCGTCGTCTTACTGATATGGCAGTTGGCTGCAATACGGTCAATGAGATCAGCCTTGTTCATCTTTTCTCCTCGTGGGTTTCTTTGTTCCCGGTTCGCGCGGAGGAATGCGCTTCCGAGTGCGAAACCCCTAGCGGCACCATTTAGCGCCTTACAAAATCTGTTGTCAACTGTGAATATCCTGCCGGATGCCTTGCCAGTTGGCGAGTTTGGGTCAGCGCCCGTTCTGGGTGGCGCGTATTGGCGCGTGCCACACATTAGGTGAGTCATCAAGCTTCGGCCCTGCTCTATCGCTTTCCTCGGTAAACGCGCGACCCAACGACTCTTCACCATGGTCTCACCCGCTTTTCCTCGATACTCCACAGCGCGTCTCACATCTCCACAAATTCCCCACAGTCAATTCCCGTTTTGAGGTTGTAAGGTGAGAGTGGATCAGGCAACTTGAGTAACGCAAGATTTCGCGCATGGGTTCAGCCTTAGAAAATCTAAAACGCAGCCAGTCGCTGGAGTGGTTCCCCTTCTACGCGCATCTTTGCTTCAACGTTCTTAGTTGCGATTAGGATTACTCTGGTAAAGGGCAGGTGTTCAGGAAATGCGGGATACGGTTGCAGTTCGGAACGGACGAAGGGCAAATTTTTTCATAACGGAGAACCGGTTTATCGACTGCTATGCCGCCAAAGTTGGTGGCAGCGGCGTGGCGGTCTACAGCATCCTACAGCGCTGCGCGAACTCCGAAACTCGAGAGACTTGGATCAGCGCCGACAAGATGGCCGAGATTCTCGACATGGACCGAAGCACCGTCTATCGCCAACTCAAACAGCTTGAAAATTTTCGCCTGATCAGAAGCATGCGCACCGGCGGCAGAACAATCTATGTCGTGCTCCCCGTTCCACCTCCGCCTCGCGAGGCAACTTCAACGCCACTATTCGACGCGATTGACTCCAAATCTACCGAGGGCCATTTCGTTTGGTCTCCCGTCGCACCGGAAAGAGCAAGTTGCGCAGATGAGATCGGTTTGCACGCTTACGACATCTCAGTCGCGTCTGCGCAACCATCGGTTGCATCCGCGCAACAGTTCGGTCGCGCGGATGAGAAATGCAATAAGGAAGAACAAGACCCACTGAACAAAACACAAAATCAAGACTCTTTCTCAAAAATTTTTGGCCCGACCACCACCGAAGTACAGGAAGCCGCTCAGCGTGTGTTGAATATCTTCCCCGGCACTCGTCGGAATGCTGCTGTTGCAGCTGTTGAGATTGAGGTCAAAGAGTCGGGATTGTCGACCGAGGCAGTCGTTGAGGAGATATGGAAGAAGGCGACCCGTGCCGATCGCAAGCATGTGCCTCGGGAGAGGTTCTTTGACGAATACTTGTCAAAAAGGCTGGCTGAGCGCGTCCTGGATATGATTAACTTACCCGCCACGCACAACGCTGTAACCACCGTAATGGCATCGCTACGGGCCGAGGCACGGGACAGGGAAACCAGCCTGGAGGAAACCGCCGGCGCAGTTGTTGCGGCCGCGATCGATGATCGTCGCAAAGGCGTAATGATTGATCGGTTTTACTTCGAGAACTGCAAATGGAGGGCGAATGGGAGGGTCAGCAAATCCGAACAAAGAAAACTTGATAACTTGGAGGTCAACGCCAGGGTCAAACAGCGATTCAGGGAAAAGCTTGGAGTTTCTCGAGTGGATTAGCGACGAGTTGACTGTAATGGCGGAGGCATTTGGAGAGCCGCTGACAGAGCAACGACAGGAAATCTACTGCGCTGGCCTCGCCGACATCCCCAGGCAGCAATTACAGACCGCATTCAAGCGCGCTCGGTATGAGCTCAGATGGTTTCCCAAACTGGCCGAGCTGCGTGAACTCGCGGGCGCTCTATTCCAAGGTTCCGACGGCCGCCCTGGGCCCGAGGAAGCCTGGGCACGAATGCCAAAGGGTGATCGCATGGAAGACGACAGCGTGGTCTGGTGCGATGAGGAACGCGTTGCCTACGGGGCCTGCAGGTCACTACTACTTGAGGGTGATCTGATCGGCGCCCGCATGGCGTTCAAGGAGCGCTATGAAAAGGAACTGGCTGAGGCGCGCTCCCAAGGCCGTCCCGTTAACTGGACAATGAGTGCAGGCTTCAACGTAGAGCATCGCTTGAGCACACTTGCAAATGCAGTACAGGAGCGAAGACTGACCACGGCGAAAGCGCTGGAGTTTGTTTCATCTGAACGCCGCAGCGACTTTGCTCGCATGCTCCCGCCCTCCGATGCAGTGGGTCTGCTGTCAGGAACAGTCGAAAAAATGCCAGAGATACCTGGCTTGGCCGGCGTTCTAGCGAAGATGCAGATGGATGGCACGCTACCGGAGCAATTCAACGCCAAACCCAAGCCATCGCTTCCTAAGCGTGCTGACCCAACGCCAGACGAGGCTCACGCCCGGCGCGAAGAACTGAAGGCCCAGGCAGAATTTCTGAAACGGTCTCGGGAAAGCTCCAGAAACAACGCGGGCTGACGCCTACCGTACAGCAGTAGAGATCCACAAGTGGAAAAAGAAACCAAGCGCTACTTGCTTCGGATACTCGACACCCTGAAAGAGCAAGGGAAAGGCTGGCGTGTGACTGGCATGGCTGATCGGATCGATCAAATTACCCAAGCGGTCCACGGGCAGGAAGATCCTGCAATCGGTCAGTACTTTTTCTCCATGCTGGAGATAATAAAGGACCAAGACGGGAGCCGAAGTGTCCCTGGGGTCCGCGACAGTATCGGCCTCATTATCCGAGAGTTTGAAAGACCGGAGGCGTTCACGACCGAGCACCACCTGTTGTCCATACTGAAAGTTATACGCGCCCAGCAACAGCGTTATCCAGTGCCAGGGCTCTCAGATCGCATTGAGCGAATGATCCGAGAGGTCCAGGGGTTGGAACTAGAAGGCCCCGGCAAACCGAGTGACGACTGACTGGATCGAATATCCTGAACCAGCAGAAGACCGTCCCGAAAACCTTACGTCGTTTCATTGCCCGAGTTCAGCCTCGCCGTCCCCGACACAAACGCATTTCCCCCAATCAAGTACCGCAGCGGCAAATCCGCCGCCTTCGTAATCCCGATCCGCTTCGTGACCACCACCTTCTTTACTCGATAACCATCATCCACAATCGTCAATCCTGATTTCGGAGTCGTGAAATCATCACCGTTGTCGCGCACCCGTGTCACGCCAAACGCTTCCGCCATCCGTCCCGGCCCGCTCGTCAGGTTGCGCAAGCTGCGCGGGCCGTCGAGCGTGATACCACGCGCCCGAGCCATCGCTTCAAGCCCCACCAGCGGCTCGACCGCTCGAAACAAAAGCGCGTGGGCAATCCCTTCCGGCTGGCACGTGACATTCAGACAATAATGATTTCCGTAGATGAAATAGACGTAAGCAAAACCCGGCGGCCCAAACATGATCGCGTTTCGCGCCGTCCGCCCGCGAAACGAATGCGCCGCGGGATCGTCCTTTCCAAGATAAGCCTCCAGCTCCACAATCCTCGCCGCCAGCAGTTGCCGCCCATCGCGCCGGACTAGAATTTTGCCCAGCAGCTCAGGCCCAACTTTTCGCGGATCCGGATTGTAGAACTCGCGTGGCAGCGGATTCAACTGGCGGATGGTCTTCTCGATTGCGCTTACCGGCATACCGCTGTCGATTGTAGGAAAGCTGTGCAGAGATGTCGACGCCCACACCCACCGGAACGCCCAGCCTGAACCAACTGAGCTCTAGAACGGAATGACTTTGTGAATGCCGGTCTTCTTTTTCTTCTTACTGGAAGCCGTGTCGGCATCGCTGGCCGTTTGGTCGTCAGCCGAATTTTGCGCCGTATCGCCGCCAGCCTGCCCGGTCTGCGCGGATGACGACTCGGTTTTGCTGTTCGCCGCATCCTGCCCAAGCTGGTTCACCTGCTGCGGCGGAGGTAGCGCCTGCGGGTTTTCCTCTGGCACATTGGGTTTCAACTCGTTGGCATCCGTCGGCACGTTCGGTTTTAATTCATTCGGATCCGCCGCCAGGGGGCTGGCATTCGCGGGATTCTCGGTTGTCGGGTTCGCCGGCGCCGCCGCCGGAACTCCACCTGTGTCCGCAGGGGCCGCGACAGTATCAGATCGCGGCGCCGCTTCGCCCGGTGGAGGCGCGCCATTTCCCACCGTTTCAACCGAAACACTGTGGTTGTCGCCGGCACCGATCGCGGCCTTGTTCGCTTCCTTCACCACATCGCTGGCGCTGACCGGTGTCGGATCGACCAGCGTCGGCTCACCATTGTGCGCAGCTTCCTGTTCCTCCACCGTCGGATGTTTTTCAAACGGCTGGAATATCTTCGTCAGTGTATTCGGCGACTTGCGACCCGCATCCTCGGCTTTGTTTTCCGCAACCGCCGCCTTCGTGGGACGCGGCACCGGCTCGTGCAGGGCCAGCAGCCGCGCTTTCGCATCCGGTGCGCGGTCCATCAGTGGATAACGGGTAACTACGCGGTCATAAGCATCCGCCGCATGCTTGGTGAAATCTTTGATCATCGCCGCTTTTGGCGCTTCGAGCATGCAACCCATCGGCCGCGGAGGCGTTCCCGAACACGTCGGCCGGTTCCGCAACACATTGATCTCCGCCTCATATGACTGCCCCAGCAGGTACAACACTTCGTCCGCTTTGCTGTACAACGGATACTGGTCCGCCAGCGACTCGAGTCGCGCAATCGCCGCCGGATACGACTGCCGCATGTAATAGAAGCGCCCAACCTCAAACTCCCGTTCGGCAATCACTTCCTGCACCTCGCGCAGCCGCTGTTTGGCCTGCGGCACCAGCTTGCTGTCCGGATACTGCTGAATCAACTCCCGGTACTCCGCCTCCGCGCGCATCGCGTGCGTGTAGTCGCGGTCCGGCTTCTCCATCTGCTGATAATGGATGTTCGCGATTTTCATCTGCGCTTCCGCCGCTTCCGGCATGTTCGGGAAGAAGGTCTCAAAATCCTTGTATTGGATCTCCGCTTCAGAAAGCGACGCCGAATTCCCCTCGGCATACCACGAGTCCGCAACCGCCAGCTTGGCGCGCGCAATGTACTCCGAATCCGGATAAGTGTTAATCAGCGTCTGCAGCGTCAGCCGCGCCACATCGTAGTGGTTGTGCTTCAGCGCGTCCATGGCGCGGTCGAACAGCACCTTGTCGGGCTGCTTCGAATCGACGTTGGCAATAGGATTGGTGACCTTCTTGTTTGTGGTGCAGCCGATGAGTGCCACCAGGCCGCAGAGCGCGAGAATTTGAATGCGTTTTAACATCCCGAAACTTCTATCCCGTTTCTAACGACTAATAACTAATGACTAACCTAGACCTTCAACAACAGCGCTTCCGACGCGGCTTTCAAAAGCTGTCGGGCATTACTTGTTGGATCGCCGCGGCCGAACACGGCGTTGCCCGCCACCAAAATTTCTGCCCCCGCCCGCACAACTTCGCCCACCGTATCGAGCCCCACTCCACCGTCGATCTCGATCCGGTAATCTAAACGCCGCTCCGCCCGCAACTTCACCAACTGCCGCACTTTATGCAGCGACCCCGGGATAAATTCCTGCCCGCCAAAGCCCGGGTTCACGCTCATCACCAGCACATAATCCACAATATCGAGCACTTCCACCAGCGTTTCCACCGGCGTCGCCGGATTGATCACCACCCCCGCCTTGCATCCGTGATCGCGAATGTGGTGCAGCGTTCGGTTCAGGTGAACGCACGCCTCCTGATGCACCGAAATCCAGTTCGCTCCGGCGGCTGCAAAATCCGGAATATATTGGTCCGGATTCTCAATCATCAAATGGCAGTCGAGCGGCAGATCGGTGACCTTGCGCAGTGACTTCACCACCGGCGGCCCAATGGTGATGTTGGGGACGAAGTGCCCGTCCATCACATCCACGTGAATCACGCTGGCGCCGCCTTCGCACGCAGCCCGCACCGCCTGGCCCAGACGGGCAAAGTCTGCCGACAAAATCGACGGCGCTAATTCAACCAAATCTGGGCTCCAGAGTGTGGAATCTGAGGAAATTTTAACATGGCAACGTGACCGCCCAACCATTTGTCGAATTCCGTCGCCGCCGTTCGTCTATATGGTGTATGTAGAAGAAATAATGAAGACAACCCAGCACGACCTAAAAACTTGCGGAGAAACTCGCCGTCACTCGCGCTATTGGCTTGCGGTGCGCCGAGGTCCTCGGGAAGCCCCGCGTTGGTTTTTGGGTGGCGCAGCGCTTCAGCGCTGCGATAACTGGACCGTTATTAGCCGCGGCTTTAGCCGCTGAGGTCGAGGAACCACCAGCGTGGCAAGAAGGTAATCCGCAGGAGGAAACTTATGCCGAACAACAAACTCGCCGCAATCGCCATCGAAACCTTCGCGCTGCTGATCGCATTCGGCACTGCTCACTCGGCCATCGCCCAAAACCCAACACCCTACCCGTCCATGGCGCCCATCGACCAATACCTCATGGACCGCTCCGCTGAAATAGCCCTGGCCCGCACCGCCGCTCCTGACTCCATCTCCCGCGATGCCGAAGTCCTCGTGCTCGGGCACCACAGCTACGAATCCGCCGCCAAAGGCACCAACGGTTTCGTTTGCATCGTTGGCCGCGGGTGGTCAGCCGCAGCCGACCCGGACTACTGGAATCCCAAAGTTCGGGTTCCCATGTGTATGAATGCGCCCGCCGCGCGCAGCTACCTCTTGCGCATCACCAAAATCACCGACCTGGCCCTTGCCGGCCACAACCTCGCCCAGTCAAACGATGCCATGGCCGCTGCGGTCGACAAAAAAGAACTCCCGCCCATGGAACCCGGCGCCATGTGCTACATGATGGGCAAGCAAGGATACGGCGGCGACGTCCTGCCGCACTGGCCCGCTCACCTCATGTTCTTTTATTCCGATACCGACCCCGCTGCCTGGGGAGCCAATCATCCCGGCTCACCCGTCATCGCGGTGGTCGACCCGCAGGAGCACCTGACGCAGTTCGTCATTCCCGTGCAACACTGGGCAGACGGAACCGAAGCCGTCGCCGGCGGAACCCACGCCCACTAAATATTTGAAGCCAGCGGTTGTTCGCAGTGTGAATTCGAAAAAATGCAAAATCACTAAGGCACAGAGGAAAACTCATGAACCCAAAGAGAATGCTCCGCAATCAAGTATGCGCAATTCTACTCGGCGCATTCGCATTCGCCATCGCACATCAACCCGCCGCCGCACAAGACGCTGCCACGCCCTACCCGAAAATGGCCCCGCTCGAACAATACCTCATGGATCGCGACGCCGAAATCGCTCTCGCCCGCAGCGCCGCACCCGATGCCATCTCGCACGATGCCACCGTTTTCGTCCTTACTCAGCACGGTTACGAACTCGCAGTTAAAGGCACAAACGGATGGGTCTGTTGGGTGGGACGCGCATGGCTGGCCATGTTCGACCATCCCGAATATTGGAACCCGAAAGTTCGCGCCGCCGAATGCATTAATCCGCCCGGCGCTCGCTCTCTCATGCCGCTTGCCTTCAAACGCACCGAATTAGTGCTGGCCGGCCGTTCCAAAGCCGAAGTCGTCGCCGCACTCAAAGCCGCCTTCGACAAAAAAGAGTTGCCCGCCGTCGAGCCCGGCGCCGCTTCCTACATGATGTCGAAGTCGTCCTACCTCACCGACGCCGGCGATCACAACATGCCGCACCTTATGTTCTTCGCAGCCGTCAACAGCGACGCCAACTGGGGCGGAGTTCAGCAGCTTGCTCCCGCCATGTCGGTGAATTACTGGTATATGTCTCCTGACGCGTATCCTGGGCTCAAGAGTTTCCCTCCGCTATCCGTCTTCCTGGTGGGAGCGGACAAATGGTCCGACGGATCGTCGGCTCCGAGCATGTAGGGACAAGCAGCCCACTCCGCGTCTTCGTTGCCTGGGGATTTTCCGGCTGCTGCTTGCCAATGTTGGCTTGCGTATTTCAGACTACAAGTATGGAAACCCATGGCGTGGCTTCGCTCAACGTGATCCAATCCAGTTTTGCAGAATATTTTCAGGGAAGGGTTCGGACGAGAGTTCACGAACTGCTCGAGCCTCTATCAAATGAACAGATTTGGCACCGCCCGTTTCCTTATGGAAACAGCATCGGCAACCTCATTTTGCATCTCACGGGAAACCTGAACTACTACCTTGGTGCGCAGATCGCCGGCACCGGCTACACCCGTCACCGGGACCTGGAATTCACCGATCACGGAAAGCCGAAGCACGAGTTACTCAAGGACTTCGATCAGGCCATCGCTACTGCCGTTAGCACGGTTTCCTCACAATCTGACAGCGACTGGTCCACCCCGTTCCATGCTGAAGGCCGCGACGGTTCGACCCGCTTCGAGCAGGTCCTGGCTTGCGCCGGACACGCCTACCACCACGTCGGCCAGATCATCTATTTGCAAAAGGAACTGCTACGGGAACATTAGGCACCCAGGTGGGCGCATGCAAGCTAAGGAAACAGCCGACTCGTATCGGGGTAAGGCTTCAGCCGTACCATAGTCACACCATACCCCTGTCATCTCGAGCGATCGCCGCAGTCGAGAGACCTTGCGTTTCTTGGGGTTCCCAGCCGCGCCCCAACCTATATCAGTTCATTCACCAGCGAAGCCGAACTTCCCGAGTTCGCGTTCAGGCTTTGCAACATCTGGCTGACCGCGCTCGACGACGACGACATCGCCCCACTCGCGCCCAAACTCTGGCTTGCTTCCTGCAGTGCGCTGGCTCCCGCCGAACTCGGCGAGATCGCCGCCAACTCCGACATCGCGCTGCTCGCCGCCGAGCTGTCGCCCGCCTCAAAAGCCTGATAGATCAACTTGATCAGCGCCGCACTCTCCGCCGAGTTCGTCGGCGCTGAACTCCCTGCGGCCGCACTGCCACTCGCCCCCGAACCCGCTGCCGACGCGGCATTCAGCGCCGTCGAATCGAGCGTTAGCATATCTTGCTGCGCGGAACTGAGATCGCCGTTCTCAAGATCCGACCCGAGTTGATTCAGTTCGCTCGCAAACGAACTCGCCGCGCTTGACGACGACCCGATATCCGCCAGTAGATTCGCCGTAATCCCGCTCGCCGACGTGTTCGCCGCCGAGGCCGTCGCCCCATTTTGCGCATCTTGAGAGAGCGTCACAAAATCCTGCTGCGCCGCTGAAAGGTTCCCGCTCTGCAGGTCCTCCGCTAGTTGGTTCAGATCGCTGGCAAATTGGTTGGCGGTCGATGACGATTCGAAAATCTGCGACAACAAGCTGGCCGTAATCGCATTGGTCGACACAGTGGTTTCCTCCTCGGACCGATTACTCCTATCTTCCACATCGGCCCGTGCCGGCAAAACTTTAGCCCTTAATTCCCCCTCCGATTGAGCCACTTACACCCCCAATAGACTCGCCGCCGCGCTTCTGGTTTAATCGACGTGCCGCTGGTAGCAGCAATTTCCAGCACCGCAACCAACCATCACCCGACAGCCAGCGGACACCGCAACGAAAGTGGAGTCTCCCATGAACGACGTCAGCGCTGTACAAGTCGAACAGAAAATTTTTGAAATGCCGCCGAAAGAAGGCCTCAGCATCGCGCATTTTCTCACCGTCGGCGACATCACTCGATCGGCCCGTTATTACGAAAAAGTCTTTGGCGCTCGCATTCTGAGCATGCCCGACGGAAAAGGTTCGCCCGCATATCTTCAGCTTGCCAATCTCTGGATGATTCTCAACGTCGGCGGCGGACCAACGCCCGACAAGCCGACCGTAAATCTCAGCGTTCCTGATCCCAATCACATCAACAGCTTTATGAATTTCCGCGTCGCCGATATTCACGCTTGCTACAAACTATGGAAAAGTCGCGGCGCCGAATTCATCACCGAACCCATCCCAAAATACGGCGAGATTCGCTGCTACATCCGCGATCCTGACGGATACATCATCGAAATTGGCCAAAGCACCGATCTGACTTACGGATGATTTTCGGCGCGGATTACGCCTTCGCCGCTGCGGCTTTGGGCAGGGAGGAAACCATCCACTCAAGGCTGGCAAAAGTCAGATAAACCGTCGGCGCTTCGATAGCAGCCATGAGCGTTCCTGTGCTTTCCCGCAGCGCTGCGACCATGGCTTCGCTATCGAGGCAGAAACCGGTTTCGTCGACCGCGACAACGGTTCCCGAAAACGCGCGGCTGAATAGCGATATCTTCACCAGCACCGTTTTCCCAGGCAACGTGGTTTTGAAGTTGGCTTGCAATCGAAGCTCCTGCGCGCGGTCCGATCTGTTGAAACCGGCAGCCCTTATCGAGCGATCGGATCGCCGATCCTCTTTCAGAGTGCGGGTTTGCGGCAGATTGAACAATCTGGATTTGGCTCGTCGCATTACGCCGGTAACGCAGGAAAAAATATCTGTCTCGGATGTCGATTTTCCTCCCGGCGCCACGACTATAGGTGAACGATCGAGAGCTGAATGGCGCGGAAAGCCCCAAATCCTCCTCGGCGCTCGCTCTCAAATAGAACGCGACAGGATAAACCGATGAGAAATGTGATCTACGCCATCAACTTTACCGCCGACGGTTGCGTCGACCACACCAAACAAGGTGTCGATGACGAAAAACTCGCCTATTTCACTCAACTCGTGAGTGAAGTCGGCGTGCAGGTTTTTGGGCGCAAGACCTATGAATTGATGGTGCCTTATTGGCCCGACGTCCTCAAAAATCCCTCTGAGTCGAAAGCCGATACTGACTTTGCCCGGGCATTCGTCTCCACCAAAATGGTCGTCTTTTCGCGGACGTTGCCCGCCATCGAGGACAAGAACACGAAAATCGTTCATGGCAACCTGCGCGACGAGATGCTGAAGCTGAAGCAAGAACCGGGCAAACCCATTCTGGTTGGCGGTGTAGACGTTGCTTCACAACTTATCCAGCTCGGCCTGGTCGACGAGTTCCGTTTCGTGATCGGCCCTATTCTTGCCGGCGAAGGCAGACGCTTGTTGGAAGGCGTCAACCTTCCCGAGAAACAGCAGTTGAAGCTTGTCGACTCAAAGAGTCTCAAATCAGGGTCAGTTGTGCTTCGCTACTTGAAGCAGTAAAGAAGATATGCTTCAACCACGCCGCTGGCCGGCCGCTGAATAATTACATTGAGGAGAACAACCATGAAATACATCTGTTTGGGTTACTACGATAAAGCCAAATTCGAAGCCATGCCGCAAGCCGAGCAGCACGCCATGTTCGACGCATGCTTCACCTACGACGACCATCTTCGCGCCAACGGCCATTGGGTTGGCGGAGAAGCGCTTCAGCCCGCGGAAACCGCCAGAACCCTGCACTCGAAGAAGGGCAAAGTCGCAGTCACGGATGGTCCCTATGCCGAAACCAAGGAGCAAATCGGCGGCATCCTCGTGCTCGAGGCGCGCGACATGGATCACGCCGTACAGCTCATCTCGCAGCATCCGGCGCTCAAGTTCGGCAGCATATTCGAGATTCGCGCAGTCGGCGATATGAGCGACATTATGAAGGCCAGCGAGCAGCGGCGGCGGCAAGCCGTCGCACGCTGAAGACGGTTGACAGCCCGCCGCAGACCAGTACGAACGCATATATAAGAGAAGAGGCGCAATGAGAAAGATCCGGATCTTCGAGCACATGTCGCTGGACGGTGTAATCCAGGTCAGCCCCGATGAAAACGGCTTCCCCTACGGCGATTGGAGCGGACCGTATCGCACGCCTGAGGGGTTCGCGATGATCACGGCAATGTACGGTGAGACCTTCGACCTGCTATTGGGCCGCCGAACCTACGATGGCTTCTCAACCTTCTGGCCGAAGGCACCGAAGAGTCCCATGGCGGACCGCTTGAACGCGGCGACGAAGTACGTTCTAACCCACCGGCCGCAAAGCCTCCAATGGGGTCCGTTCGAGGCTATTGGACCGGACCTCGCGGATAGCGTTCGCGGCCTCAAGAAGCAGGACGGCAAGGATCTGATTGTCACCGGCAGCTCAACCCTGACCTCGACGTTGCTCGAACACGCCCTCGCCGATGAGATGGTGCTGCTCGTCGATCCCGTCTTTTTGGGCACGGGCAAGCGCCTGTTCGCCGAAGGCACTCCGGCGCGCTCGTTCGAACTCGTCACCAGCAGAACTACACCCACAGGGATCGTCGTCAACGTCTATAAAGCCGCTGGACCCCTGAAAAACCAAACGTAATCAGTACCGCACCCTTTCCGGAAGCCCGATAAAGTCAAGTTCAGGCGTCACAGACATCTGCGTCCGCTGCGGCGACAATGAACATGCAGCGGTCCAGGTTCCGGGAAGAATCCCGGAAATCCTCGCCGATCTTTGACAACTCACAATCGGCGCCTAAGGAGTAATGGGTGGGCGGGCGAAAATCACAGGGACGTCGAATCAATTGCTGTAGAGATACAACTCCTTTGTTTTCTAGATTTTAACACTTTTTGCTCTTTAGAATCAAGATTTTGCAAGGAATCGTCAAAATCACCCCAATAGAATCAATATTTTACGCAAAACTGCCCTCAAAAATATTGTTAGCAAATAGTAAACAGTGAGCAGAAAGGGTCAAATGACAGCCGCCGAAAACACGCCTTCAGAACCGCCTGCTTTTAGCTGAAGCGCAGGACAAACGGCAACGTGTTTGCGAACGACGAACGACGTGCGGCGAACGACTAACGACTGTTTAATGAGGCGTCCAACGTACCGTCGAAGCCTCTGCTATCTTTAATTCTTCATATCTTTGAGCTCTTGCTGACAATCCGTCATCGGCTCGAAAGGCGTCTTCATGAAAATGCGTGTTCGTAAAGCTGTGTTTCCCGCCGCCGGATTGGGCACCCGATTTTTGCCCGCTACCAAAGCCCAACCCAAAGAAATGCTGCCCCTGATCGATAAGCCGGTGATTCAGTATGGCGTGGAAGAAGCGCTGGCCTCGGGATGCGATCAGATCGTTATCATTACCGGCCGTGGAAAGCAGTCGATCGAGGACCACTTCGACGTCAGCTACGAGCTGGAAAAGATGCTGGAGGAAAAGAAAAAGACAGAGCTGCTCAAGATCGTCCGCGAAATCTCCAACATGATTCACGTGGCCTACGTGCGTCAAAAAGAAGCCATGGGACTCGGCCACGCGGTCCTGATGGCGCGCGAACTGGTGGGCAACGAACCGTTCGCAGTCCTGCTCGCCGATGATGTGATCGACGCAGATCCTCCCTGCCTTAAGCAGATGATGGACGTATTCAACGAAACCCAGAGTTCGGTGATCGCTACGCAGATTGTGGAAGGTGAAGCGATTTCCGCGTACGGTGTCCTCGATGTAAAGCCGGTGAAAGGGCACAATGGGCGCCTGTTTGAAATCCACAATATGGTGGAGAAACCCAAGCTGAAAGACGCGCCGTCGAATCTTGCGATCATTGGACGATACATTCTTACGCCGGCCATTTTCGAGACGCTCTCGGAAACCAAGCTGGGCGCCGGAGGCGAGCTACAGTTGACCGACGGGATGAAGCTCCTGCTTAAGCGCGAAAAAATGTATGCGTATGTTTATGACGGCCAGCGGCACGACACCGGCGACAAGCTGGGATTTTTGAAGGCGACGGTCGAGTTTGCCCTCAAAAGAGATGATCTGGGCAAAGCCTTCCGGGAGTATTTAAAGGGGCTGAAGTTCTAGGTCGCCGCGCGCCGAAGAAAAAGTTCAACTACAGGGAAAGCAAGGGCGGCGATTCGCGCTCAAACAACCTATGCGAGGGCTTGAACACAAACGCGTTCTGATCACCGGCGGCGCGAGTGGAATCGGCGCGGCGACGGCTGCGCGGTTTCTCGAAGAGCGCTCGCAGGTTGTCGTGTTGGATCGGGATCCGGTTGCGCTGGTCAAGATTCGCGAAGCGCTGCCATACCTGAAGACCGTAAAAGCAGATGTGTCTGATGTTGAGCAGGTGAATGCAGCCTTCAATGAGGCTGTCGAGCTGATGAGCGGCGTCGACGTACTCATCAACAATGCCGGCATCAGCATTCGCCACAACTTCCTCGAAATCACACCCGAGGAATGGGACAAAGTCATCGCGGTCAACCTTACGGGCGTCTTTTATATGGCGCAGACTGCGGCGCGTCACATGTGGCAGCGCGGCAGCGGAGCCATCTTGCAGACCGCTTCAACCAACGGAATCGTCGGTCAACCTTATTATGCAGACTACAACGCCACCAAAGCCGGTGTGATTGAACTGACAAAGACCATGGCGCTCGAATTGGCGCCTAAGGTACGCGTGTGCGCGGTGGCGCCGGGTTACGTATTGACTCCGATGCAGCGCGCCGAATATACCGATGCGATGCTGGATGAAGTGAATGGCAAGATTCCGCTCAGGCGGCACGCGCAACCGGAAGAGATTGCTGCGCTCTTTGCCTTTCTCGCGTCGGATGATGCAGCGTATATCACCGGACAGGTGATCACCATCGACGGTGCCGAGACCTCGGGCGGATTAGCCAGCCGTTAAGGGCTAGTCCTCGTCGGGAGCCGTTGGTTCAGTGGTGTCGTTCAGAAAATAGTCTGCCTTTAACGGCGCCTGTATTTCCTTGAATTGATGAAAGCTCTTGTAATTGAAGCAGTCGGAGAGATCATCGGCGTATTTGTCAGCATAGCCCAAGGAAGGTAAATCGAAATTGTTCTCGACAAATCTCAGAATGCTGCCAAAATCATGCGGGACGTGAGAGATATAGCCCGCCCTGGCATATGGCGAGATGACAAGTAACGGAACCCGAAAGCCATACACCAAGCCCGAACCCCAACTCACGCCGTCACTGACCACGTTCGGAACCACGTGGTCGTACCAACCGCCCCAGTCATCCCAGGTGACGAAAATGGCGGTGTCATTCCAGTAAGAACTTTCACCAATGGCATTGACGATGGAAGCAACCCATGATGGACCGCCTCCGTTGTTGCTGCCGGGATGATCGGAGAGTTGGCCCGGTGGAATGACCCAGCTCACGTCGCGTAATTGTGATTGCTGAATGTCCGTCAGGATTTGTCTGGGGTTGTCGATCACGTATTGCCAGTCCGTGCCAAGCCGGATGTGTTTGATGATGTTGAGCCCAGTCCAGATATTGTTGGGAGTTGGCGTGTAATACGCCCACGAAAGACCGGCGTCGTCGAGCAAATCGGTCAGAGTGGGATGCTCGAAGCAGGGATAACTCTTGCCGACGAGTTCACCCTTGGGGTTGATCAGCTGAACGTATTCGCCGGTGGGCGCGGTGCATCCCGTCGAAACGGTAGGGTTCTTCACACCGGCAGGATTTCCCACATCGAACTGCTTGCTGGTTGCGGACGGAGCCGAGGTGCCGGAAACAATGAACTGGTGTGCGGGATAACTATCACCTTGGTTGGTCTGAAACATCTGGTCAGCAAAGGTATACTGCTCGGCCATCTGGAAGTAAGGGGCCACGTCAGAAGCCTGAACGTACTTGAAGTGAGCGTTGGCGGGTGGGCATCCGGTCGATCCGGGATCGCACAGGACTTCGATCTTATCGGCTCCGTCCATCTTGCCACCGTCGTACATGTGGATGAAGTCAGTGTGCTCGTGATTCATGTTGTAGTTGTTGTCGAGCGGTTCGCTGGTGAGCTTGATGGTCTTACCTTTGGAATTCGTTCCGTAGCTGGCAATGTCGGCGCCGTTGGCAATCAAAACCGGGTCGTGAAACAGATTATCGGTGGTGCGGTTCTCCTGCATGATGATGATGACGTGACCGATCTTGCTGGTTTTCTGTTCTGCATACGAAGAGTTACAAATTACGAACAGGCAGAGAGCAACCACCGCGCAGCTAATCGTGTTTTTCATGGGGCTCCGTTGTGCGCTGAGCGTCGCGGAACTTGAGCGCAGGCCTGCAAGGCGAAATACAGGCATCCACGAACACTTCATGCGCGAAAAAGCTAAGTTCACCTAGCACTGAACGACGACGATACAAGATAGCAGATACGCGGAACAGTTCAAGGTTGATTCGTTCCGGATTGATGTATGAAAGGGTACTGATTTCAGACTCCCGTCCCCAACTGCCTGTTCCGAAAGCGGAAGCCGATACCTTCGTGCGTAGTTGAATCTGGCTTCAACCACTCCTTTCTTGCCTAGAATCGAGTTCATTAAAGGAGGCTTATGCGAATTCTCATTGCCGAAGATGATGTTGCGCTGGCCAATTTTGTAAGAGGCGGTCTCGAAGCGGAGCACTATGCCGTCGACATAGCCGGCGATGGCGAGCAGGCGCGTGCCATGGCGACGGAACTGGACTACGACCTGGTGACCTTGGATCTGGGTTTGCCCAGACGAGATGGCATTTCGGTGTTGCGATCCATACGAACCAGGAAAGCCAGCATGCCCATTTTGATCTTAAGCGGCCGAACCAAGGTTGAGGAAAGAGTGCAATGTCTGGATCTTGGAGCCGACGACTATATGACGAAACCGTTTTCGTTCTCTGAGCTGTCGGCGAGGGTGCGGGCATTGCTTCGCCGCGCGCACGTGCCGGCGGAAAACGTGCTGAAAGTCGACGACCTGCAGCTGGATCGAGTCGAGCGGCGCGTAGAACGCGCCGGGCGGCGAATTGAGTTGACAGCGAAAGAATTCGCCCTGCTTGAATACATGATGCGGAACGCGGGAAGGCGGATTACGCGGACCATGATCATCGAACACGTGTGGAACCTTGCGTTCGACACCTCGACCAATATCGTCGATGTCTATGTGAACTACACCGTTATCAATATGGGGACCTTAACTGGATGAGTTCCATACGTTTTAATCCGCAACCATTGCCTGATCTGCTGGCTGCACTGGAAAATCTGCAACAACAGCAGGACACTGCGACGCTTCAACTCTCGACGGGAAGCACAATCAACAAGCCATCAGACAATCCTGCGGGCGCGGCCGAACTGGTCGAGATCAACGACCTGAGCAGCCAAGTAGATTCTTTCCAGCAAAGCGTAGGTAGCATCAACGGGCTTTTGTCGACCGCTGACTCGACATTAAGCTCGGTTACAACTGCGTTGCAGCGCGCGATTACACTTGGCACGGAAGGCGCCAACGGGACACTCTCGAACGCCGACCGCGCAGACATTGCCGCGGAAGTGAGCGACATTCAAAGTCAACTGATAAGCCTGGCGAACACGTCTTATCAGGGGCAATTTATTTTTTCGGGAACTTCGGGCGCGCAGCCGTTTGTTGCGAATTCCTCGTCAACTTCCGGTGTGACTTACAACGGCAACAACGGCGTGAACACGGTTGCGATCGGTCCAGACTACGATCTGCAGGTCAATCAGCCGGGCTCGCAGGTCTTTACCGGTTCGGGAGGCAATGTCTTCCAGTCAATCCAGGACCTGATCAATGCGTTGCAGACCAACTCCGATATTTCCGGCGCAGTTGCCGAAGTCAGCAGCGCGTCCAGCTACGTCAGCAATCAGCGAGTTTTTTACGGCAACGCGATGAACCAGACCACGAGCCAGTCGAATTATCTCGATTCGGAAAAAACAGGCCTTTCGCAGCAGGTTAGCAACATCAGCGCAGCCGACATCGCGACCGTGGCCACCCAGGTCACCTCCGACCAGACGGCGGCGACGGCAGCGCTTGAGGCGATTGGCCGGATGTCGCAGTTAGGCAGCCTGTTTGACTACTTGAGGTAGCTCGGAGGCCCGAACAAGAGTGCTGTCATCTTCGGATCCTTGGCATACCCCCTCCCCCCCACCCCCTTGCCTCGATCTTTTAGAATC
>DASVWZ010000104.1:0-4440 GCA_036392935.1 Terriglobales bacterium
AGAAGGCGGGCGGCATACGCCGTTCTTCAAGGGATACCGGCCGCAGTTTTATTTGCGTACGACGGATGTGACGGGGGTGGCGGAGTTGCCGGCGGGCACGGAGATGGTGATGCCGGGCGACAACGTCAGCCTGGTGATTGAGCTGATCACGCCGGTGGCGATGGAAAAAGGATTGCGTTTCGCGATTCGTGAGGGCGGCCACACGGTTGGCGCCGGCACGATCAGCGAGATTGTGCAGTAGCCGTCGTTGGTCGTTCGTGGTCGGTCGTTCGCGAAAGCAGATTCCTCACCGCTAAAGCGGTTCGGAATGACAGGTTGAATGTTTTGAGTTTTGAGCCAAGAGCTAGAAGCTAATAGCTAGGAGCTGGTTTTTTATGCCCCGGGAAATTATTACGATGCAGTGCGGTGATTGCAAAGAGCGGAATTACTCGAAGACCAAGAACCGTAAGACGACTCCGGACCGGATTGAGATGAAGAAATTCTGTCGCCGGTGCCGGAAGCATACGCCGCATAAAGAAGTTAAATAATTGAGCAATTGCAAAATTGCTCAATCAGTACAGGGGCGTAAGCTCAACGGTTAAACTGCCGGTCTCCAAAACCGGACTTGGGGGTTCGAATCCCTCCGCCCCTGCCAGAATTTGAGGCCGGGAACAGAGACGGAAAGATGGAGTGGTGATGGGAGTAGAGACGAAGAAGATGGCAAATTCAATTGCATCCGCGGGCGAGTTCGGCGAAAAGCTGAAAAGCTGGCCAGAGCGGGTTAAGACCTTCTACAACGATGTGCGGACGGAGATGAAGAAGGTCACGACACCTTCTTTCAAAGAGGTCCGGGCGACGACGACGGTGGTGATCATTACCGTGTTCCTGTTCGGTGTGTATTTCTGGATCGTGGATAACACGATCGGAACGGCGATCAATTCGCTGTTCAAGTATTTGACCCATCGCTAGGCCAGGAAGGAAAGCTCAACTGTGAGCGTTATGCAGGACGAAGAAAAGAAAGAAACGGTGGACGTGGTTACGGAAGCGGGCGAGGCGACTGCAACGGCCGAAGCCCCGCGAAATCCGAATATGAAGTGGTACATCATCCACTCATACTCGGGGTTTGAGCGCAAGGTAAAAGAGTCGCTGGAGTCGCGGATTCAGGCGTTCGGATTACAGGACAAGATTGGCAAGGTGCTGATCCCGACGGAGTCGGTGACGGAAGTTCGCAGCGGGAAAAAGTACACCAGCGAGCGCATGTTTTACCCGGGATATGTGCTGGTGGAGATGGACATGGACGACCACGTGTGGCATGTGGTGAAAGCCACGCCGCGGGTGACGGGATTTGTTGGCACGGGGCAGCAGCCGACGCCGCTTTCTGAAGAAGAAGTGCAACACATTGTGTATCGCGTGGGCGAGTCGAAAGACAAGCCGAAGCTCAAGGTCAAGTTTGAGAAGAACGAGACGGTGCGAATTACCGAAGGACCGTTTGCGACCTTCCAGGGCGTGGTAGACGAAGTGAACGAAGACCGCGAGACGCTGAAGGTGATGGTCACGATTTTTGGACGGTCGACGCCAGTGGAACTCGAATTTAACCAAGTGGAGAAGGTGGCGTAGTCATGGGCACCTTTAGCGCCAAGTTGCGAGTATGGACTCCTGGCGCTCCCGAGAAGACCGAGGAAGTTGAGGCGATGGTTGACACGGGGGCCGCGTTTTCGTGGATTCACCGGGAACGGCTTGAGCGTCTGGGAGCGCAAGCGTTGCGACGGATGGGATTTCGCGCGATCGATGGTTCGATCATTGAGCGGGACACGGCGGCGGTTTGGGTGGGAAGTAATGGATTTAGCGGGCCCGATACGGTGGTAATAGCAGAGCGCAATGATATGGAAGTAATCGGCGCGCACACAATCGAAGGCCTGGGGCTGGCAGCAGATCCGGTACAGAAGAAGTTGGTTCCAACGATCGGGTTGGCGTTGACGGCGATTAGGTGAAGAATTCTAGGCAGGAGCTAACGAAGTGGCGAAAAAAGTTACAGGTTCGGTGAAGTTGCAGATCGCGGCTGGCAAGGCGACGCCGGCGCCGCCGGTAGGTCCAGCCCTCGGTCAGGCGCAGATCAACATCATGGAATTTTGCAAGCAGTTCAACGCCAGGACCAGCGCGAAAGAGTTGGAAGGGCTGATTATCCCGGTGGTGGTATCGGTCTACAACGACCGCTCGTTTACGTTTATCACCAAGACGCCGCCGGCGTCGGTGCTTTTGAAGCGTGCGGCCGGTATTGCCAAAGGATCGGGCACGCCGAACAAAGACAAAGTCGGCAAGGTAACGCTGAAGCAGGTCGAGGACATCGCCAAGCAGAAGATGCCGGATCTGAATGCGGCGTCGGTCGACTCGGCTATCCGCAGCGTGCGCGGCACGGCGCGGTCGATGGGGATTGAAGTGGTTGGGTAATTTCGTAAGTCAAGTCAACAAAACTACGGCGCAGCGGAGCAACGTTGGGCGGTGGGAGACAAGGAAAAAGTAAATGAAGAAGTCAGGAAAGAATATCGAGAAGGCTCGCAAGGCGGTGGAAGCGCGTCCGTATACGCTGCAGGAAGCAGTGCCGCTCTTGCAGAAGGTGAAATTCGCCAAGTTTGACGAGACGGTCGAAATTACGATGCGGCTCGGCGTCGATCCGAAGCATGCCGATCAGATGGTGCGCGGGACGGTGGTTCTGCCGCATGGGCTGGGCAAGTCGAAAAAAGTTCTGGTCATTGCGACCGGCGAAAAAGTGAAGGAAGCCGAGCAGGCGGGTGCGGATTTTGTGGGCGGCGAAGAGATGGTCGAGAAAATCAATAAAGAGAATTGGACCGACTTTGACGCGCTGATCGCTACGCCGGATGTGATGAAGTCGGTTGGCCGGTTGGGCAAGGTGCTGGGCCCGAAGGGATTGATGCCGAATCCGAAAACCGGAACCGTGACCTTCGACGTTGCCAAAGCGGTGCAGGAAGTGAAGGCCGGTAAAGTAGAATTCCGCACGGATAAAACGGCGCTGGTGCATGTGCCGGTCGGCAAGATGTCGTTCACGCCCGACAAACTGATTGACAACGCGAACACGGTGATTACCAGCGTGGTGAAGGCGAAGCCGAGCGTCGCCAAAGGAAAGTATGTCAAGGGATGCTATCTGAGTTCCTCGATGGGGCCGGGCATCTCGATCGATACGTCGGCGGTGGAAGCGGCGGCCAAAGCGTAGACGGGTTTCGTAGCGCAAAATTATCAGGGTTTGAGGATCGAATATGGCGGTTTCAAAAGCGAAGAAGAACGAGCAAGTTGAGAAACTTACGGCGGACCTGCAGAATGTCTCCAGCCTGATCGTCACCACCTACAGCAAGCTGACGGTCGCGCAGGATTACGAACTGCGCAAGACGCTGCGCACGAGTGGCGCGAAATATCAGGTGGTTAAAAACACGCTGGCGGAGCGCGCGGCAAAGGGCACGAAGGCGGAAGGCGTACTGAAAGACCTGGCCGGCGTGACCTCGATTGCGTATACGCAGGGCGATCCGGTGGCACTGGCGAAGGCGCTCGCGAAGTATGCCAAGGACAATCCGGAGTTCACCTTCAAGGCGGGTGTGGTCGAAGGCCGGGTGGTTTCGATCAAAGAGATCGAATCGCTGGCGACGATGCCTTCGAAGGAAGAGATTATGTCGAAACTGCTGTTCCTGATCAACGCTCCGGCGCAGCGCCTGGTGACGGTGATGAACGCGGTTGGCCGCGACATGGCGGTCGTAATCAACCAGGGCGTAAAGGAACAGAAGTTTAAAGGCGAGGCTCCGGCAGGAGTCTGAGAATTTGTAATTGGGTAATTTGTAATTTTACCCATTCGATGCAGGATTTCTGGACGGAAGCGTTCAAGAAAAGTTTGGTTATCTGCAGGTTCGGGGTTGCGCGGTTGGTTCTGGACGTTGTCTGGCGAACGGAACAAAACCTGGTCGCACTGGAAACCGAGCTTGAGGGTAGCAAAAAAGCGAGACGTAGCAAGCTACGTCTCTACGAGACCAAAATACTGGAGAAACAGACATGGCAGATCTGCAGCAGTTGGAAGAATCAATCGTAGGGCTGTCGCTGCTCGATGCGGCGCAGTTGGTGAAGAAGCTGGAAGAAAGGCTTGGCGTCTCGGCTGCGGCTGCGGCCCCGGTCATGATGGCTGGCGGCGGTGGTGCGGCTGCCGGTGCGGCTCCGGCGGAAGAGAAGACTGAATTCACGGTCGTGCTCAAAGACGTGGGAGCAAACAAGATCAATGTGATCAAGGCCGTCCGGGAAGTGACCAGCCTGGGCTTGAAGGAAGCCAAGGACCTGGTAGACGGCGCTCCGAAGAACGTTAAAGAAGGCGTCTCCAAGGAAGAAGCGGAGACCATAAAGAAGAAGTTTGCTGAAGCCGGCGCAACCGTGGAAGTGAAATAACGGCTTCGGGGGGGGGGGGGGGGG
>DASVWZ010000105.1:0-1754 GCA_036392935.1 Terriglobales bacterium
TACCAAGAACGCGCGATCAGAAAATCGGGGCCGGGACGTGCGCTGCCGGGTCAAATTCGTGATCGAACCCAATGGCTTCGCAGGCCGGCTTTTCTCCTAAATACACTTCGAAGGCGGTTCGCCCCATCCCCAGTTCTTGCAGATATTCCACTTCGGCAAATCGGCAGTCGATCGTCGGAGCATCCGTCTGATCTGGGGTGGGAGTGACCGACCACTCTTCGGAGTACCCCATACGGAGCGCCTCTTGGAAGGCCGTGTCACGATCCTCGCTCAAAAAGATGTGTTCCGCTTCTCGCCACTGATACAATCCCCGGCCCTCTTCCATAACCGCCCATCGCAATCGTGCCTGGAACCATTGCCGCGGCTTCACTTCGCTCATGCTTTCCCTCCCTTCTTTTTCTCCATCGACCGTCGAAACCGGTACGATTCCTTCCCGGTGTCGATGATGTGCGCCTGGTCCGTTAAGCGGTCTAACATCGCTTTGCACAGCCGCGCGTTCGGAAACATCGTGTTCCACTCCGAAAACGGCAAATTGGTGGTCACAATCACCGCCGCCTGTTCGGCGCGCCCCGAGATCACCTGAAACAACAGTTCCGCCGCCGACTCCGGGACCGTCACGTACGCCATCTCGTCGATCACGATCAGTTGATATCGCAACCATCGATTCCGGACTCGGCTCAACTCGCTGTGGTTCTTCGCCTCGATCAGTTCGTTCACCAGCTCGGCCGCCGTGGTGAACCGTACCCGCTTGCGCTGCCGGCAGGCCTCCACCGCTAACGCCGTCGCCAGGTGCGTCTTGCCCGTGCCTGCGTCGCCTAGAAAGATGATTGGTTCGTTCCGGCTTAGATATCCGCCTTCGGCCAGCTTGCGAATCTGCACCGCCGGTATGATCGGTGCTTCCTCAAAGTGAAAATCCTCCAGCGTCTTCAGCTTCGGAAACTTCGCTTCCGTGATTCGCCGCGCGACCGCATGGCGTTCCCGCTCGTCCAGCTCGGCACTCAGCAGCGCTTCCAGGTAAGCGAGATGCCCGCGTTTCTGCTTCACGGCTTCCTCGGCCAGTGGCAAAAACTGCGACCCCAGCGTTGGCAGATGCAGTTGACGTGCATACTCCCGGATCGCGGACTGTTCTAGCTCCATGGCCGTCGCGCTCATTGGATCACCCCCGCTTCCGGCCATTTCCGCAACAACTGGTCGTAATCGGCCAGCGTCGGCTGGGGCCGATCATAGCGGCTCAAACCGCCGATCTCCATCGGCTCGGCCGCTTTCCGTAACTCACCACTGCCCGCCTGCAGCAGCATGACCACTGCGCTCACATCCGCGCAGCCGATGCCCAACGTTTTCTCGATGGCTTCCCGCAGCGCGTCATATCCATGTGTTCGTCCCAGCAGCAACAAGTCGATCATGGCTCGTGTTCCGTCTTGCTTGCCGCGCCGCTTCTTCAACTCCTCCCACAGCCGATCGAAACTCGTCGGCCAGCGGCCTTGTGCCCGCCATTGTTCCAACGCACTCGACCCCGCCAGCGCGCCCGGCTTCTTACTCAACACATCCAGATAATGCTCCAGATTGAGAACCTTCTTTTGCCGGCTGAAACAACGATCGTGCCGAGCGATGCACTTACACTCGTGCCAGAACTCGACTGCGGCGGCATAAACTTTGGCCTGCACTTCGCATCCTACTGGTGCCGGAACCGAATAGAAGTTGGTCAGCACGCGCACGCAGCGGCTGCTGTTCACCATCGGGAAGTGGATCGAGGC
>DASVWZ010000106.1:0-17999 GCA_036392935.1 Terriglobales bacterium
CTGATGACTGATGACTGATGACTGATCACTGACTCACTCCACCCACACCGTCTTGATATTCGTAAACTCCCTGATCCCAAACGGCCCCAGCTCCCGTCCATGTCCTGACTGCTTCACCCCGCCAAACGGCAGCCGCGGGTCCGACACCACCATCTTGTTGATGTAAACCATCCCCGCTTCAAGCTCATTGATAAACCGCTCCCGCTCCGCCGCGTCATTCGTCCACGCGCTCGCGCCCAGCCCGAACCGGCTGTCATTCGCCACTTGAATCGCCTCATCGATATCCTTCACCACAAACAAACTTGCCACCGGCCCAAAAAATTCTTCGTTGTACGCCGGCGAATTCTTTGGAATATCCGTCAGCACTGTCGCCGGATAAAAATTTCCCGCCCCACCCGCCGGTTTTCCGCCCGTCAGCACCCGCGCGCCGGCTTTCACGCTCGCCTGCACATCGCGATCCAGATCGGCCACAGCCGATGCCGTCGAAAGCGGCCCCAGATCGGTCTTTTCGTCGAACGGATCGCCCATCTTCGCCGCCTGCATCTTGCTCACAAACTTTTTCGTGAATTCCTCCGCCACCGGCGCAGCCACAATAAATCTTTTCGCCGCAATGCACGACTGCCCGTTGTTCAGCAGCCGCGCCTTCACCGCCGTCGTTGCCGCCGCTTCCACATCGGCGCTCGGCATCACAATAAACGGATCGCTCCCGCCCAGCTCCAGCACCACTTTCTTGATCCGCTGCGCCGCGCCGATCCCAACTTTAATTCCCGCCTGCTCGCTGCCCGTCAGCGTCGCCGCCACCACGCGCGGATCGCCCAGAATTTTGTCCACCTTGTCCACGCCCACCAGCAGCGCCTGAAACGCACCCTCGGGAAATCCCGCCCGCCGGAAAACGTCTTCCACCGCCAGCGCGCACTGCGGCACGTTCGACGCATGTTTCAACAACCCAACATTCCCCGCCATCAGCGCCGGAGCCGCAAACCGCACCACCTGCCAGTAGGGAAAATTCCACGGCATGATCGCCAGAATCGGCCCCATCGCCTCGTAATGTATGTAGCTTTTTTTCGCCGCAGTCGCCACCGGCTCGTCCGCCAGAAATTTCTCCGCGTGGTCGGCGTAGTAGTAGCACGCGGTCGCGCACTTCGCGGCTTCATCCACCGCCGACCGGTACGTCTTGCCCATCTCCAGCGTCATGATGCGGCCGTGCTTTTCTTTCTCCGCCTCAAACATCTCGCCCGCGCACCGCATCATGCGTGCCCGCTCGGCAAATGGCGTCAGCCGATACGTCTTGAACGTCTCCGCCGCCATTTGCAGCTTCTGCTCGATCTGCGCGTCCGTCAGCGCCTGAAAAGTCTTTTCCGTCTTCCCCGTCGCCGGATTAATCGTGGCAATCGCCATTATGTTCTGTGCCCTCTGATCTATTATCCCTGAAATGCCGTCGCGCCTGAATTGATGTCATCCCGCCGCCTCGGGCGCGGTTGCGATTGCGCGCCTGAGAAAGTGTCTGAAGCGAAGCACGCCGACACCTACGCTGCTGGCGACTCCAAACAGATAGATGAAGGGCGAGGCCGGGAACAACCACGATGACAATGGAAGGCCGATCAAGACTAATGCGATTAGACCGGCAGCAAACATAGGCGCGGACGAGATGACGAGCTGCCGATAACTCAAGAGGTAGCAAACCTCACCCCTTTCGCAATCAACCGTCAGATCGCCAGAGCCAAACGGCACCAGAACGTTCCAGTTGGTGACAAACCGAAACATGCCTCCCACGAATGCTATCCGGTTGCCGGTAGTACAAATCTCCTTCGCGCCAACCTCGCGGAGGCAGTCAGCGAACTGCGCGATCAATGCGGAAGGATCTAAGGACCGATCCAGCGTCACTTTCCCTGTGATCATCAACATCGCGAATAATTCTTAAGGTCGCTCTTGGGTGGTGCAGCGCTTTCAGCGCTGCGGTTAGACCGCGACTACACTCTTGTCATTCCGAGGGGCTTCAGCCCCGAGGAATCTGCCTCTCACAGCAAACTACCACGATACCAGCAAGCTACCGTAAACTAGCCGCATGCAGGGACCCAAACACACCCTATTGCTGGTTATTGTTCTTGCATGCATCCACTCGTCTGCGCAAAACAAATCCTCCGTCCCGTTCGTCGGATGCGAGTCGGATGGGCAAGCCGGCCACCTTGACGCACCCGCCGGCAAAGCCGAGCCCGTTGCGCTTCCCGCGCGGACAGCCGAACGCCTGGCCTATTACATGGCAGAGAACAGCGTAGGGCGTCCTTGCTCCAAAAGGCTGGCATTGCTTCGCAACCTACGGATCGAGCGGGGCGACGCTCTATGTCGCCCCGGACAAAATCGACACCAAAGAGATATTGTCGACTAGTTGGAAGGGGTTCCCCGGCCCTGCGGTTCAGCTTTCTTCGGTCGACGGAGACACTTCTGGCAGATTCACAGTGGCCAAGATCGCTGCTCGCGTATTTCCCGACCGCAAAGCATTCGTTGAGAAAGTGATCGCCGAACAATCCGAACTCGCAAGCCCTTTCCCTTTCGGCCCCTATCCAACAGACACGCTGAAATACAAGAGCAAGAACGTCCTGGAATTTCAGACGCCAGCGAATACAGACGGGCTCGGTACTGCCTCACGCCTGCAGAAGAACGACCGCCCCATTAGCGGCGTAGCAATCCTGTTCGGAAAAGGACCGAATCTGCTTCAACTGTCCGTTCGTCTCTCGTTCGAGACGAACGACCTCACGCAGTTCATAATTCAGCAGACGGAAGTGGAGGCGGCGAACTTCGGCGATTGATGAGCGCGCGCAAATCTAAGACGCCCCGCTTTCCGCGCCACGGTAATCTTTCACCTCCCTTCGGTTTCTGCTAGCATTCACTTGAATGGCCACCGTGAGACAAACTCAGCGCCGGCGAACTGGCACAACTCCTCCGGCTCGGAGCCGTAGCAAGCAGGCGCCGCCAAAGCAAACCCTGCGACAGCTTTACGCTCGCCTCGAAAAGACTCAGCCCGGCTCGGCGGAATCCAAGCGCATTTCCCAGCAGATCGTCGACGTTATCGGGTAAGCCATGGCGGCTGTCACGGTCAGGCCCCCACGGGATGCCCGATGCCGCGCCTATCGCGAACACCTGTTGGATCGGGTGGACAAACGGCATTTCGTCGCGCCGATGGCGCTGGAACTCGACGAATGGCTCAAGGGCGCGCCTGAAGCTCCCGACCTCGACGAAGCTCCAGAGGGCTGGCACAAGGCCTTCGACTCCTTCACGATTTGTGGCGAAGGCGAGTGCATCAAAACCCTGTTCACGATTTACGCTCCCGGCAAACCCCGACGCGGCAGCATCGACTTGAACAAATGGCAGAAGCGGCCGTAATTGGATCATTCCGGCCACGCGCCGGGGACCAGCCTTAGCTACCCGCCCGCCAACTAAACCCTTGTCATTCGGAGGGGCTTCAGCCCCGAGGAATCTGCTGCCGATCGCGAACGACCATCGAGCAAGCTTAGCCGCAACGCCACGGATTCGTTACGCGCTTCCAGCCTTAGGGCATCTCCTCGCGGAGAACCACGGAGACATCCGGCTTATCCTCGCGATAGCGGACCCGCAGCGCGCGCCCGCTGCATACCTCCTCAAATTGCGCGGCAGCCTCATCATCAGCCAGAGTAAAGGACTGTATGCCGCCGTGCCGTTCTCCCCGAACCTTGTAGCTGTAGCTCAGCGTTACGCTTGGTCGCCCATCCAAGCCTCGGCCCTGGCTAGTGCTGAGAACCTGCCCCTCGGCGACGGGCCAACCGCTTGCCTCCTTCAGCTGTCCCGCCTTCCGCGCGTCGAAAACCGCCAGCACGGAGACGACGACCCCAAAAGCGGCAACCCCCAGAGTGAACCACCGATCTCGCTTGAAATACCAAATGCCGAATGAGCAATAAATTAGGTATGGCCCGATAATGCTCTTCGGGACTCTCCGCGGAATCCAGGTCTCCCACGGCAAGAACCACGTAGCTATAACAGGAATCGCCGGTATCAACGGAAGAAAGACCAGTACATCGATGGCATTCATCGTCACGGCCAACTCTTTTCGAGATTGTCGTTACCGGACATAGCTGCCGCGATTCGAGTTCGCACTCGCGCTCTCAACACCGCTCCTACCTTCTCACTTCCTCCACCCCATTCCCCCTCGCCAGCAGCACCACGCTCGCCATCCCAATAAACAATCCGTGTTCCACCACTCCCGGCATCGCCTCCAGCTTCCGCGCCAGCGCCGGAGGATCCTCAATCGCCCCAAACTTGCAATCCAGAATGTAATTCCCTTCGTCCGTAACAAACGGCTTGCCCGCCGCATCCCGCCGCAGCACCGGCGTCGCTCCCAACTTCGCAATCCGCGCCGCAATCAGCGGATGCGCAAACTTCACCACCTCCACCGGCAGCGGAAATTTCCCCAGCACCTTCACCTGCTTGCTCTCATCCGCCACAATCACCAGTTGCCGCGACGCCGAAGCCACAATCTTTTCGTGCAGCAGCGCCCCGCCGCCGCCCTTGATCAAATTCAGTTGAGGATCGAACTCATCCGCCCCATCGATCGTCACATCAATCAGCTGCTCGAATTCAAACGTCGTCAGCGGAATCCCCAACTCCGACGCCAGATCGCACGTCGCATCCGACGTCGGGATGCAGCGAATCTGCAGCCCCGCCTGCACCCGCTCCGCCAGCATCCGTACCATAAAGGCTGCCGTCGAACCCGTGCCCAGCCCCACCACCATCCCATCCTGGACAAACTTCAGGCTCGCCCGCGCCGCCGCCTCTTTTTCCAGATCGTGGGCCATATTGTGCGAATCACTCTAACACAGCCCAGTTCCGCGGGCCCCTCACGCTTTTGACTTTCAAATCTGCGACCTTTAATCTCAAATCTGCAATCTCCCACCCCCCTCGTTGACTCCCGCCCCATTCGCGCATACCATGTCTGCGCGTGCTCCAACGATGATCGGCCAAACCATCTCTCACTACCGAATCCTTGAAAGAATCGGCGGAGGCGGCATGGGTGTGGTTTACAAGGCCGAAGACCTCACCCTCCATCGCTTCGTCGCCCTCAAATTCCTCCCCGAAGGCGTCGCCAAAGATGCGCAGGCGCTTGCCCGCTTCCAGCGTGAAGCTCAGGCCGCTTCGGCGCTCAATCACCCCAACATCTGCACCATCCATGAGATCGGCGAGTACGAAGGCCAGCCCTTCATCGTCATGGAATTTCTCGACGGCATGACGCTCAAGCACCGCATCAACGGCCGCGCCATTGAGACCGATCTGCTGCTCTCTGCCGCCATCGAAGTCGCCGACGCCCTTGACGCCGCTCACGCCGAAGGCATCATTCATCGCGATATCAAGCCCGCCAATATCTTCATCACCAAGCGCGGACACGCCAAGGTCCTCGACTTCGGCCTCGCCAAAGTTGCCGCCGGTTCCATCATCGCCGTTTCTGACAATGCCGATACCGGCAGCGTCGGCAGCGAGCACCTCACCAGCCCCGGCACCATGATGGGCACCGTCGCCTACATGTCGCCCGAGCAGGTTCGCGCCCGCGAGCTCGACACCCGCACCGACCTGTTTTCTTTCGGCGCTGTTCTCTACGAAATGTCCACTGGCGCCATGCCCTTCCACGGCGAAAGCTCCGCCGTCATCTGCGAATTCATCATGAATCGCGCGCCCGTTCCCGCGGCGCGCCTGAAAGCCGATCTCTCGCCTGAACTCGAGCGCATCATTAATAAAGCCCTCGAAAAAGATCGCAATCTGCGCTATCAGCACGCCGCCGACATGCGCACCGATCTCCAGCGTCTCAAGCGCGACCTCGAAACCGGCCGCGCCGCCGCCATCAGCTCCGGATCGATCCCCGCCATGTCTTCCAGCGCAACCAGCATCTCGGCCGCTGCGCCCGCCGCGCCACCCCCGCCCGCCGCGGCTGCAAGCTCGCCCTCCGGCTCATCTTCCGCCGTCGCGCCCGCGCCGCCCAACCGCGACCGCGCCATGATCGTCGGATTTCTGATCATCGCCGCCCTGGTCGGCGGATTCCTCTACTGGCGCTCCCATCGCAAAGTCCAGCTCACCGAAAAAGACACCATCGTCCTCGCCGACTTCACCAACACCACCCAGGACGCCGTCTTCGACGGCACGCTCAAGCAGGCGCTCGCCATTCAGCTCGAGCAATCGCCGTTCCTGAACGTCCTTTCCGATGAAAAGGTCGCCGGCGTTCTCCGCATGATGAATCGCCCTGGCACCGAACATCTCAGCCTCGACGTTGCCCGCGAAATCTGCCAGCGCATGAATGCCAAAGCCCTCATCGCCGGCTCCATCGCCAATATCGGCAATCATTATTTAGTGGGATTGAAGGCCATCAACTGCCAGACCGGTGACACGCTCCAAAGCGCCGAGGCCGAAGCCGAAAACCGCGACAAAGTTCTCACCGCCCTGCAGGACGCCGGCAACCACCTGCGCGAAGGCTTGGGCGAGTCGCTCGCCTCCGTGCAGAAATTCAACAAGCCGCTCGATCAGGCCACCACTTCTTCGCTCGAGGCGCTCAAGGCCTACTCTGACGGCCTTCGCATCGAGTATGAAAAAGAGACCTCCGCGGCCATGCCGTATCTCCAGCGCGCCGTCCAGCTTGATCCCAATTTCGCTCGAGCCTACGCCGCCCTCGGCACTGCCTATCTCGACGCCGCTCGTGTCGAAGAAGCCAATGCCAACTACAAAAAGGCCTACGAACTTCGCGATCGGGTGAGTGAGCGCGAGCGCTTTTACATTGAGGCCCAGTACTACACCATCGTCACTGGCGAAATCGACAAAGGCATCCAGGTTTACCAGCAGTGGACGCAAACCTATCCCGCCGACGACGTTCCACTCAACAACCTTGGCTACAGCTATTCCTTGATCGGTCAACTCGACAAGGACATTCAAGTCACGCTGGCCTCGCTACAACTGCTTCCCGACAGCGTCATCGGCTACGGCAACCTGATCGGCGCATACCTGGCCGTCGAACGCCCCGACGAGGCCAAAACCGCCTTCGACAGCGCCATGGCGCGCAAGCTCGACGGTCCCGCCCTCCGCATTGAGCGCTATTTTATCGCCTTCTATCAGAATGACGATCCCGCCATGCAGGCGCAGGTCAACTGGTTCGCCGACAAGCCCGATCTTCAGGATCAGATGCTTACCGTGCAGTCCGATACCGAGGCCTATCACGGCCGGTTCGTCAAAGCCAATGAACTGTCGCTGCATGCCGCAGAGGTTGCCAAGCATAACTCCGCGCCGGATGCGGCGGGCCTATGGCTCATGAACTCCGCCATGCGCCAAGCCGAAATCGGCGATTCTGCCGCTGCCCGCCAGCAAGTCGCTGCCGCCCTGGCCGTCAGCTCTGGCCGCGATCTCCGCGTGGTCGCCGCTCTCACCCTCGCACGCGCCGGAGACAATGCGCAAGCCCAGAAACTCGCCGATCAAATCAACCAGGATTCCCCACTCGATACCATGATCCAATCCTATTGGTTGCCGGCCATCCACGCCGAAATTGCGCTGAACAACAATAATGCCCAGCAAGCCCCCCAGCAAGCCATCGATCTGTTGCAGCCCGCGTTGCCCTTAGACCTCGGTACGCCTCTGCCTTTCCAAATTGCCACCATGTACCCGACTTACATCCGCGGACGCGCCTATCTGAAAGCCGGCCAGGGCCAGCAGGCGCAAGCGGAATTTCAAAAGATCGTCGCCCATCGCGGCCTGGTGCTTAACGTTATCCTCGGCGCGCTTTCTCATCTGCAACTCGCCCGCGCTTACGCCATGGCCGGAGACACTGCCAAAGCCCGCACCAGCTATCAGGATTTCTTCGCCCTCTGGAAAGACGCCGATCCCGACGTCCCCATCCTCAAAGAAGCCAAATCCGAATACGCCAAGCTGCAGTAACAATCCCAAGTGCGCGAGTTTTCTTGGTAGACCTCCGGCTTCAGCCCGGGGGCGGCGAAGCCGCGCGCGGAGAGCCTGCCCGGAGTGGGCAAGGGGCAAAGCGACGCAGCGACCGACTGGCTTTGCTGCTGGGCCATTTGCTCACAGGAAGCGAATGGATCTGGTTGGTTTCTTGGTCTGCTCGCTCCGGTCGGCAATCACCCGCAGCGCCAGCGCAGTAACCGCCACTTCGGCTTCGTTTTTTGTCTTGCCGTAGGCCATCACGCCGGGCAGCTCTGGGATTTCTGCCAGCCAGCGCCCGTCGGTTTCCCGCTCCAGAACAATCCGCAACGATTCTCCGTCCTGCGAATGCGGTAGAGTTGCCATGACGAATTCTCCCGGCGCGTGCGCTAACACCACTTCCAACAGGCTATCTTCGGTGAGAGCTACCCAAAAGATAAGTCCGATCTCGCGCGGACGCAAGTGACGTGTCCGGCGCCCTACGTCACGATCTTCAGCACCCGGAACAGCCACGACATCAAGTCGTTCGTCCGGTCATACCAGCTCTCGACAAACTGGCGTTTGTCGTTCTGCTTATCCACGATCGCCTGGCAGATCAGCCGGAACTGATCGTACGTCAGCGACCCGATAATCATCCGTTCATTCAATATCACCGTCGGCACCGAGCGAATGCCATACGGATAAATCTCTGACGTCGGCGGATACTCCGCCCCCGTCTCAATCAGCTCCTGCACCGTCTGCTCGGTCTGCGGATCGGTAAACGCCGCCGACACTCCATACCGGTCGGCCAGCGCCCGCCGCCACTCCGGCTTCTGCGCTTCGTAATAATTGTGGAAGAAATCGTCGTGAATCGCCCGGAACTTCGCCGGATCGTACGCTGCAATCAGCGCCGACTCGCACGCTCCCGGATGCTTGTTCTTGTCCACCACATGATTGCACTTGGTCTCCAGCGGAAAGAACTGGAACGCCACATTCATCTTCCCCGGAAAATCCTTGTTCAGCCGCTGCAGCGCTTCATTCAGATACTTCGAGTTGTCGCAGATCAAATCCGAGTACTCCACCACCCGGATCGTCGCGTCTTCAAACTTCGCCGTCGACTGGATCGGTCGGTACGGCGAAATCTTGCTTGGCAGCTTTACCGTCGGCAGGCTGAAATACTGCGCCACAAAATTCGCTTGCCGCTTCGCCCGCTGCAGCGTGCGCACCGAATACGCGCCCACCGAAAAAATCACCAGGAACGTCGCCAGATATTTAAACGACGGGTGCAGCCACTTCCGCCGGAATCCCTTCGTCTCCGCCGAGCGTCTCCACAACACCGCCAGCGCCAGCGCCGAGCACAGATAATATCCCGCATCCCACAAGCAGATGCTGCGCAATCCAAGAACCGAGTAGCCCAGCAGCAATCCGACCGCGCCCACATTTCCCAGCGCTATCATGCGGTTCGTCCGCTCGATTGCCGCCGACGGAAAAATCGCGCCCATGCAAATCAGTCCGCCCACCATCAACCCGAAATATCCCATCGGGATCGAGCCGACCTGCGCCAGCACCGAGTAGTCGAAGTTGTTGCAGTTGAGCCACGAGCCCACATCGCACACCGACCCGCGCCAGCCGTACATCACCTGGTAGTTGGCTTCAAAGAAATGATGTATGCGCAGCGCCGAAAACAACACCATCCCCAGCCCGCACAAAAATACAGACTTATTCCCCCGCGGCCGGCTCTCGGCTTCCGTTCGCATACGTGCTGTCATTATATCGACGCGATGTTCTTGCTGATTGGTTACTGGGGTCACAGAATTCCACTCCTGGCCGGCGCCTGCAGTGGGGGCAGTCAAACAGGCCATGGCAGCCTTAGTCGTTGATTCTACCACGCTTATCGCAGTTCCCGTTAGCCCTCTTTCCCCCGCCAAATCTGCGATATAGCGGGACTTCCCGCCGCCTCGTCCGTCTATATCCGTTGTGGCAGCGCCGTCCAAACTGCGCTTCCATATGATTCATCATGCAATCCGCACCCGGCAGTACGTTCAATTCACGAGGGTCACTCATGCGCCGTATTGTTTCGCTGGTTTTTGCGCTGGCATTCTTCGCCGCCATCCATTCTTATGCCGACTCCACCTACGATCCCAAGCCCTGGCTCGACGATCTTGCCGAGATGCGCGCCGCCTTTACCGCCAAATACGCCAACTTCGAATGGGCCGTGTTCGGTAAAGAACTCGACATGACCGGGTTATTTGCCGATACAAAAAAGCGCATCGAGGCTGCCCACAACGACGCCGATGCTCGCGCCGCCTTCGACCGCCTGATCCGCAAAGTCGGCGACGGCCACGTCGAACTGCACTGGCCCTCCGGAACCTCGCACGCCGACGCGCCTCCTATGCCCTGCAGCGACTACGATCCCGTGCGCGCCGCGAAACCTCTGGCGGCTTACGCCCAGGGCTATGTCGCGATTCCAACCCCGCAGTCCGATATCTTTCCCATCGGCGTCATCACCACCGGCACAAATCGCGTTGGAGTCATCAAAATTCCGCTCTTCAGTCCGACCGCGTTTCCGCCCCTATGTCAGGCCGCTCTCGCGGCGCTTTCCATTCCGCCAGACAAGCCCTGCGATGACGCCTGCGACGATCGCATCCAGGATTGGGCCGCAGCTCGGCTCAACCAGGATTTCATCGCGCAAATCGAGGCTTTAAAACGCGCCCAGGTCGACGTGTTGCTGGTCGATGTCGCCGGTAATGGCGGTGGCACAGAATGGGCCGAAGCCGCCGCCCGTATGTTGACCCCGATCCGCCTGCAATCGGCGCGCATCGAATTCGTCCGCGGTCCCCATTGGGTAAAAGAGCTGGGCGATCTCGAAAACACTCTGCGCACCGCTGCTACCACCGCATCGCCTCAGGATCGCGCCATGCTTCTGCAACTCGCCGATCAGGCCGCAGCCAAAAAACAAATCGCCGCTACCCCATGCGACGCCTCTCCCCTTTGGGAGGGCAAGCATCCCGGCTGTACCTGGCTCGGCCCGGGCTTTTTTATGAGCGGTCCGCTCGCCGCCGCCGATCCCGCGTCATTGCGCGGCAAGCCCTGGGCCGCTGACGTATTTTCCCCAATGGAATTTCAGTACACCGAAGGCTTGTGGCGCGGTCCGCTCATCGTCCTCGTCGACGGCAACTCCGGCTCGTCATCGGAAGAGTTCGCTGCCCTGCTGCAAGACAATCGCGCTGCTGTCATCATGGGTGAGCTGACTGTAGGCGTCGGCTGCGGCCACACCGATGGTGGCACGCCCACCACTCTTTCACATAGCGGTGCCCAGTTGATCGTGCCCGATTGCGTTCGCCTGCGCCCCGACGGCGTTAACGAAGTTCGCGGCGTCATGCCCGACGTCGTGGTAGGTTTCCAACGTGGCGATGGTCCTCACCTCCGTGCCACAGCATTCCTCGCGCTTCTGCCGCAAGCCGTGGAACGCGCTCGCGCCCAGCACAACTGACTTGCCCATCGGACCGCTTAACAATCCCTAACTACCAGCTGCTAACTACTAGCCACTACTCCAACCCCACCTTCCGCTCCAGCTCCTCAAACGCCGGATCCCCCCTCAACCCCGCCAGCTCCGGATTCACCTTCATATAAATCATGAACGGTTCCCGCGCCTCATACGATCTCTCCAGCAACGCCAGCGCCTTCGCCTTATTTCCCAGCCTCAAGTTCGCGTCCACTGCAACTCCATTGGACCCGGCATATTTTCGAGCGATCTCTTCGAATAATCTCTTCGGCTGGTTCGCCAACCGCTCCACCGTCGCCGCCAGCTCCGGATTCCCCGCCAGCCTGGCATCCTCCGCCAGTTCCTGCATCTCCTGCTCATGCATGCCGCGCTGCCCGTAATACAGCATCAGGTCAAAGTGCGCCGGCAAAAATGACGGATCGCTCGCCAGCACCTTCTGATACTGCTGGAACGCTGGCTCATCTTCCCCTGCCAGAAAATACGCATACCCCAAATCCGCGTTGATCACCAGGCTCAACGGATCCAGATCCCGCGCCCGCTGCAACTCCGCGATCGCCTCGCGATGCCGCCCCATCGGCCCCAACAGCAAATTCCCATACCACTGGTGCGCCTGCGCATCATTCGGATTCAACTCCAGCGCCCGATGAAACTCTGCCTCCGCATCGCTCCACTTCCAATCCAGCACGTGCACCGCCGCCAACGACGTGTGCGCCTCCGCCAGCGTGTCATCAAGCTCCAACGCCTTCCGCGCATTCGCATCCGCTTCGGGGACATACCTGTACCCCGCCCCCCACAGCGCCAGCAGCGTGTAGCAGTCCGACAATCCCGCATACGCCAGCGAAAAATTCGGGTCTCTCGCCACTGCCTGCTTGTAATACCCAATCGCTTCCTGGAACGCCGCCTCGTTTCGCCGCGCGAATACATACCGCCCACGCAAATACAAGTCATACGCCTGCGGATCGAACTCGTGCGCCGCATACAACCGGTTCCGCTCTTCATTGCTCAGGCTCAGCCGCACACCTTCCGTAATGGCTTCCGCCACGCTCGCCTGCAACGTCAGCACATTCTTCAAATCGCCGTCATACGCCTTCGCCCACAAATGCCGGTCCGTCGCCGTGCGTATCAGCTGCGCCGTAATCCGCACCTGATCGCCCGACCGCAGCACCGACCCCTCCACCACCGCATCCACGCCCAGTTCGCGCCCAATCTGCGGCAGCGGCTTGCGCGTGCCCTTGTACTGCATAATCGATGTCTTCGACACCACCTTCAGCTCGCGGATCTGCGCCAGGTCCGTGATCAACTCGTCGGTCATGCCATCGGCGAAATATTCCTGGTTGGGATCGCTCGACAAACTCTGCAGCGGCAGCACTGCCACCGACCGGATCGGTCCGTTCGTATCCGGACCCCGCGCGCTCACCCGCCACATCGCCGCCAGCCCACACACAACAATCAATAAAGCCGCCGTCACCACCGCCAACCGCGCCCGGCGTGAAACAAACTTCGTGAAGTGATAGTTCTGCGCTCCCGCTTCTGCCTTTTCACTTCTAACTTCTGCCTTCAGGCTAACTTCTGCCTTCTCACTTCTAACTTCTGCCTTCCCTGTCTCTCTCACCACCCCCACGAATCTGTACCCGCGCTTCGGCACCGTCTCGATATACCTTGCCCCGTTTTCCCCATCCCGCAGCGCCTTGCGCAGCAGGCACACCGTCTGGTTGAGGTTGTTTTCCTCTACCACCGTCTCCGGCCACACCCGTGCCATCAATTCGTTTTTATCGAGAAGCCGTCCCGCATTGCTGGCCAGCGCCAGCAGCGTATCGAATACTCTGGGAGGCAGCTGAATCCGTTCCTCGCCCGATCGCAGCTCACGCTCCACTGGCGCAAGCACATACGGACCGAACGCAAGACAGCTTTTGGAAGGTTCGCGCATGGCTGCCGGATCGAAATCAGAACAAATCAGAAAAAAATGATCTCGCCTAATGACTTTGCAACCGGCAGGCAGGCACAGTGTTCTTGCTGAGAAAACGCGCCAAGGGGGAGGCCCGCAGGTCCAACGCGCATTAGTCTAGCACGTTGTCTTAGCTTGCAGGACAAGTTTTCGCCGGCTTGGGGAAGTTCGGCGTAAAACTTGGCAGCGGCCACCCGGATGGAACGACCGCCATCCGCTTGACCCTGCCCCCTAACCTTGGTTTCCTAACCTCAGACCCCCAAACTTTCCACCCTCAAACCCCGCCTGTCATTTCCCGCTCATAAGGCGGCTTTTTCAACGCCCTAAGCACTCTCATCTCGAACGCAGGATTTCCTCCCGGTTGCGGAAGGAATACGCAATGTGGAGTGGAGAGGAACTTGCGTTTCTGACAGGTATGGTGCGAACGCCTGATTTACGCCGCGAACCGCAGCTGGCTGATGGCTGAGAGCTGATAGCTAACTAGAATTCCAGCGACACAAACCGCGCCGGCTGCGTCCCCACATTCGTCACCGAATGCGTCAGGTTCCCTTCAATCCATCGCACCTGGCCGGCCTTCATCTCCAGGTTCATCGGCCCTTTCTCCGGAGAATCCGATCGCAGCGTAACATCGTTCAGCGCAATCACCAGTTGCGGACCGTCATGATGGTGCCGCTTCTCAAATCCCGCTACTTCAATCTGCACCCGCGCCACCCGCACGCCATCTTTTATAAACAGCACCTGCTCCTGCCCGCCGCCTTGCACCTGCACCGAGTTTTCGTCGTTAAATTTGTCCGCCGGCGCATTGCGCATCTTCGCATCCTGCAGAAATTCCACCGCAATATTACGGAACGGCGTCGTGCCCACGTTCCGTACCACGTGCGCAAACCCTCCCTCGGCAAACCGCGCCTCGCCATCCGCCAACGACAAGTGCACCGGAGGCTTGCCCTTCACCTCATTCGAAACCTCCGCCGTCCCCAGCGTCACAAAAACATAATCATGACGATGCGCGTGCATCTGCGTCGCATCCTTCGGCATGATCGTCACGTCAAACACCCGCACCCAATCGTTCTGATAAATCATCCGATGGTGCGGCTCCGCCGTGATCTCTACTTCTCCCGGCGCCGCCGGCGGAGCTTTCTTCTCCGCCATCGCCATCCCCGCCATCACCACGCCCATCAGCAACACATAGCGAAATTTCATAGTCAAAAAAGTCTACCAGCGTTGCAGGCCAGGAGCCACCACTTCACCCCTCTGTGAACCTCAGTGTTCTCCGTGGTAAATGCTTTTTTCTCAACCGCGGAAGGCCAAAAACGGCTTTTGCGAACGACGAAAGACGAACGACGGTGCCGCTCCCGTCAGGCTCGCTTGCTGAGCAACTCCACCACCCGGTCAAAATCATCCAGACTCGCATACTGGATCACAATTTTCCCTTTTCCATTCCTGTCCTTCACCTGCACCCGCATCCCCAGCGAACGCTCCATCTCGCCCTGCACCGCCGCCACATTGGGATCGACCCACCGTTTCTTCGCCGCCTTCGCCTCTTGCGGCAGAAGCACCTCATCCACCGCGTCCTCAATCTGCGCCACCGACAGCTTTTCCTTCACCGCCTCATGCGCCATCTTCTCCAGTTCGTCCGGAGCATCGCTCAGCCGTAGCAGCGCCCGCGCCTCGCTGAATCCAAGCGCCCCGTATTCCAGAAAACGAATCACGCTCACCGGCAGCTTCAGCAGCCGCAGATGGTTCGCAATCGTCTCCCGCGACACCCCCACGCGCCCGGCAATCTGCTCCTGGGTCATGCCGAATCCCTGGCTCAGCTTGGCATACGCGTTCGCTGCTTCCATACAGTTCAAATCCTGGCGCTGCAGGTTTTCGACCACGGTCATCTCCGCCGCCTGCTGGTCCGAAACCGCGCGCACCATCGCCGGAATGGTCGTCTTCCCTGCCAGCTTCGACGCTCGGCATCGCCGTTCGCCCAGAATCAGCACATACCGCCCCTCGCGTCCCGGACGCACCACGATCGGCTGCACCACCCCGCTCGTCTTGATCGACTCCGCCAGTTCGTTCAGCAGCTCCGCATTGAACGAAACCCGTGTCTGGTAAGGATTCTGGTCAATCTTGTCGATCTCGACCTGCACCACCGCATCGCCCGCCGCCGCCTGATCCGCCGCCGATTGGCCTGAAGAAGAACGTGCCGTAGTGGCTCCGCCGTCAATCGGTTGTACCGCAGGAGTTGCCGCTGCCGTTCCCGCCACAATCCGCGGCCCAGACGGCAACAGCGAGTCCAACCCCCGCCCCAACGCTCTCCGCTTATCGGTCTTGTCTGCCGCTGTCGTCATCGCCGTCTCCATGAATGCCTCCGCTGGTGGTTTTCAATCCCCCGATCGCTCAATCTCTCAATGATTTAAATTGATCGTCGTCAGCTTGCCCCGCTCCGTGATCCATCGCTGCCAGCGCGGCGCGTTCACCACCTTCTTCTCTTGTTCCACTGGAACTTCTGCGACTGGCGCATTCCGGTCCAGAATCTCCTTCGCCAGCTGTATATAGCTCTCCGCCCCGCGCGATCGTACGTCATACAGCACTACCGGCTTGCCGTGGCTCGGCGCTTCCGCCAGCCGAACGTTCCGCGGGACCGTCGTCCTGAACAGCTTGTCGCCAAAGTGCCGTCCCAGTTCGCCCGTCACTTGCTGCGCCAGGTTCGTCCGGTCATCGAACATGGTCAGCAGCACACCCTCAATCGTCAGCTGCGGATTCAGCCCCGCCTTGATCCGCTCCACCGTATCCAGCAGCTCTGATATCCCTTCCAACGCAAAATATTCCGCCTGCATCGGAATCAAAACCGAGTCGGCCGCTACCAGAGAATTCAGCGTCAGCAGATCGAGCGCCGGCGGACAATCCAGCACAATATAAGTAAAGCGCTCGCGCACCGCCGCCAGCGCGTCCCGCAGACGGAACTCCCGCCGCTCGGCGTCGACCAGCTCCAGGTTGGCGCCAATTAAATTTTTATGCGATGGAATCAGCCACAGCTGTTCCATCTCTGTTTTTTTTATTGCCTGCTCAGCCGTGGCATCGCCCATCAGCAGGTGATAAGTGCTCAGGCGGTCGGGATCCTTGGCGAACCCCACGCCGCTCGACGCATTCGACTGCGGATCGCAATCGACCAGCAGCGTATTCACTTCGGCGGCGGCAATCGACGCCGCCAGGTTGATGGCGGTCGTAGTTTTCCCCACGCCACCCTTCTGGTTGGCTACCGCGATTACGCGTCCCATGAAATTTTTCGGAGTGCCAGAGTCAACCGCAGAATAGTGCGGTTCGCTTCACAATTGCAATGACGGATTTCAGTGCAGCGCCAAAATCCGTTGACTCACTTGAATATCACTCGTTTGCGCGACCCAATCGCCGCGCTTTCCACATTCCACAGGCTCTACCCAATCCAAAAAAATGTTCCACGTGGAACAAAAAACCAGCCGTTGGTTATTAGCTTTGTCGAACCATACCTGCCCGCACGGCCAACCTTGGGATCGCAAGAATGTTCCACGTGGAACATTTTCCCCTGTGTCCAGCCAGAACCACAGGGAGACATCAGTCGACTCATGCCGAAAAGCACCCGCCGGGACCCCACCCCCGCGAGACGGTTGCGGCCTTCCCACGGGAAACCGAAAGCCAAAGGCCAAGAGCCAATAGCCAAAAGCCTGTTTTCACTCTATATATTCAGAATACCAAACCGCGAGGGGTAAACCTGACACGATTGCCAACAATATATTTCCCATGTTTTCAACCATTAACGCTGATTTCGACCATTTTGCCCTCTTGACAAGCTTCCGGATCGATCAAATTAATCCACGCGCCGAATTCACGAACAAAAAATGTTCCACGTGGAACATTTTTCTTGATTCAGTGTAGGGCGGACACTCTTGTCCGCCGAATTGGGGGGCCAAGCTGCAACGACGCGCTGCGTTACCGAGCCGAGCGGAGAGCCTGAGTATCCGAGGCGACCCGCGACGAAGCGACCGAACGGGGACTCTGCGTTTACCCGAGGCACAAGAGAAGCCAAGCGCCAACTGCCGCTCCTAAGTCCTTATTTATCTATATTTTGATATCTAACTATCTTTATTATCAATAACTTAAATGGATATGGACCACTGAAAACTCAATGAAATCAATATTTTACAGTGGGTCAAGGCCATCTCTCGAGTGGTGGTCCGCCGATGCAATTCCGAAAAAATGTTCCACGTGGAACATTTTTTCGGAGCTTGACCGATCCGCCGCCCCGCGGCCTTAGGCTCCAGATTGCCACATGCCAAATGCCAAGTGCCGCCCGTAAATGTGATCATCTTTCCCACTTGTTACAAACTTGGTTCCTGCCAGGTTAACCAACTTGGTTCGCTTCTCGGAGCAAATCATGTCGACCTCAAAGATGTCAGCGCGCCGCAACGAAGTATCATTCGATTCGCCCACTTTCCGGTCATCAGCTGCACTGAAATCGCTGGATCGACGCCTGAATGCCGATGCCACGCACCATGCGCTCCCACATATTACTTGTTTGGTTCCCCCTCGAAGGCGATGGTCTGTTGGCCGGTAGTTCGCGCTTGTTCCACTTTTCGCACGTCAGCAACCACGGATCCCACATCGCAGGCC